>PLOG01000159.1 GCA_003142935.1 Acidobacteriaceae bacterium | reverse complement strand
GCGCTCCGCTCCGCCCAATCCCGTCCCCTGTTCCATCCGCTGCATGACCTGCTCCTTCTCCCCTCGGGTACTTCCCACTCTCTTCTCGATCCCTGTTCCCGAGTTCTGGTTTTGTCCTCTTCTATTACACGTGGAGTGCCAAACTAGGACTGCCACTCTAAGTTCCTGATAAGGGAAGGGCTTACTGTCCAATGCCCAGACAGTCGCGCTGAGCTGAGTCGGGCCTGCCCGTCCCAAAATGGAACAGGGCCGCAGGAGAGCACCAAGCTAATCCACACCGTTTCAGCCGGTTACGCCGACATTCCTGTTTCGGGTCACGAAAATCCGGCTTTCCCGCTCTGAAACCGGCCTGCCCGTGCGCTCACCCGCAAGCCCGTTTCCCGTACAATCCCCCTATGCACGCTCCCAACAACTTCTTTCGTCCCGGAGGCAGAACTCCGCTCCAGCTCCGCCCGCTCGCGCTCGTTCCCGGCTTCGTCCAGACTGCGGAAGGCTCCGTCCTGGTCTCCTTCGGCAACACCCGCGTCCTCACCAACGCCACCATCGAACAGGGCGTCCCCGGCTGGCTCCGCAACTCGGGCCGCGGCTGGGTCACGGCCGAGTACTCCATGCTGCCCCGCTCCACGGTCACCCGCACTCCAAGAGAGAGCGAGCGCGGCAAGATCGGCGGACGCACCCACGAAATTCAGCGCCTCATCGGCCGGAGCTTACGCTCGGTGGTGGACATGAAAATGCTCGGGGAGCGAACGGTCATCCTCGACTGCGACGTGATCCAGGCCGACGGAGGCACGCGCACCGCCGCCATCACCGGCGCAGCGGTCGCCCTGGCCCTGGCCCTCAACGCCCTGGTCTCCGCCGGAACCCTCAAGCATTCCCCGCTCAAGCAACTGGTGGCGGCCACCTCGGTCGGCATCGTCAGCGGCACGCCGCTGCTCGACCTCTGCTACGAAGAGGACTCCTCCGCCGATGTCGATATGAATGTCGTCATGACCGAAGACGGCGGCCTCATCGAGACCCAGGCCACCGCCGAGAAGGGCAGCTTCTGCCGCGCCCAATTGAATGAGCTGATCGACATGGCCGAAGCCGGCCTCAGGGAGATCTTCGCCGCCCAGCGCGCAGTGCTTGCCAGCTAACAGTGAACAGTGGACAGTGAACAGAACAGTGGACAGTGAACAGTGAACAGTTGTCCGCTAAATCCTGGTGCATTGCGAAAGCCCAATCATCCCGCAGCCCCATAACCATCGGACCCCCAGTTGTTCGCTTCAAATTCCAAGTCCCAAGTCACAAGTCGCAGTCGCTGTCCACTGTTCACTGTCTGGACTGTTCTGGCAAATTCCGGCTATATTGACTCAATGCTGAATCGGCCTGTACTGTGGCGGCGCGGCGCAACGCGCTCCGCGGCATGAATTGAATCGCTGTTTCCAAGGAGGACTCCATGAAGATCACGGATACGATTGCATTGGTGCTGAAGAGAAAAGGCGAAGCCAAGGTCCTGGCCATCGCGCCCGAGCAGTCTGTCTACGAGGCCATCGAGATGCTGGCCAAGCACGACATCGGCGCCCTGCTGGTGCTCTCCGACAACAAGCTGGTCGGCATCTTTTCCGAGCGCGACTTCGCCCGCAAGGGAATCCTGGAGGGCCACCATTCCCGCGACACCCTGGTCGGCCAGATCATGACCAGCGCGGTACGCTCCGTCAGCCCGCAGAACACGGTGGACGAATGCATGACGTTGATGACCGAGGGCCATTTCCGCCATCTTCCCGTGCTTGAGGGCGAGACTGTGGTGGGCCTGGTCTCCATCGGCGACCTCGTCAAATGGGTCATCTCCGGCCAGGCACAGCACATTCAGGAGTTGCAGGGCTACATCACCGGCGCCTATCCGGCTTAGTACTTGAGTTGTGGATCGGTGATTTCGTCGGGAGCAGGGGTTTCAACCCCCTGAAAGAGGGCAAAATAGCGCGGCCTTCAGGGCCGGGCCGGGTCGCCGTGCCGCTTGCAGTAGCAAAGAGAGCGGGCTTTCGATTCTGAGGGATACATTTTCCTTGGTTCTGCTCTAAGTGAAAGTGCGGTGGATAGGCGAAACAGATCTCCGATCTCCGACCCCTGATCTCTGTCGTGCCGTATCCTAAGCAAGAGGACTGAGCCCCATGACATTGCTCGACGCTCCGAAGTTTGACGAAGTACGCGACCGCCGTAACCGGATGATTCTCTCCGGCTCGGCGGGCTTGGTGTTCGTTTTGTTGGTGTCCTGGTGGCTGCTTTCAGGGCGGCCCGTCGACTGGCCATGGAACTGGAATACCCATCTGCTTGGGCGCATGGCGGTCAACAACTTTCTTGGCGCCGTGGAACAGAACGACCTGCCGAAGGCCTATGGAATCTGGCTGCACGACAAGGACTGGCAGCAGCACCCGGCGCAGCTACCGGCCTCGTATCCCTTTTCGCGCTTCCAGCAGGATTGGAGCCGCACCAGCCCCGACAACGAGTACGGCATCATCCAGAGCCATAAGATTGCAGCGGCGCGCGTCTATGGGAATGTGCTGCTGGTAGCCGTGCTGATCAACGGGCGAAAGAGCGGGGCTCTGAATCTGACCTACGATCCCAAGACGCACACGCTGAACTTTTCGCCTCCGGGCGAAGAACTCTACCTGGGGCCGTAGAAGCGAGCAAGTCAGCGAGACGGCAGATCGGCGAGGCAGCCACCGGAACAGACAGTCACAGCCGACGCCCTTTCCCCTTCGGTTCGCATCAAATAAGGTTGGAGCAAGGCAGGAGAGCACTATGCCCCAAAGCACGCACGATCGGGCCGCGGAATTGCACAGCCTGGCGGAACACGCTCACGCTGCCGCTGCTGCCGCTCACGCGAAGGCGGATCACTTGACCGCTTACGAACTCAGCAAAAAGGCTCTCGAGTACTCACAGAACGCCCACAAGCATTCTGAACAACTGGCCGAAGAAGCGAAAAAGTCCGCCAAAGCATAAGCGGGAACAACCTTTAATGCCGGCGCCCGAGCATCTTCATGCGGCAGGAGGCTCAGCGCCGGCCAGTTCGGCCAGCGTCTTCCCCAGGCTGGCTGCATCTTCCACATTCAGCGACTTCAGCCCGGGATCGATCTGCTTCAGCAGTCCGCAGAGCACCTTGCCGGGGCCGACTTCGATGAACAGCTCCGCCCCTGCGTTCTTGAGCGAATTCATGCAGTCCACCCAGCGCACCGCGCCGGTGACCTGGCGAGTGAGTGCGTCGCGCGCGGCCTCTGCGGTGGTGATCAGGCCGCCGGTTACGTTGGCGGCTACCGGGATGCGGGGATCAGCCAGCGGCAGCGCCGCCAGCACACGGGCCACTTCTTCCTGAGCGGGCTGCATCAGCGCGCAATGGAAGGGGGCGCTCACCGGAAGCATGACCGCGCGGCGAGCGCCTTTCGCCTTGGCCAGCGCGGAGGCCTTTTCGACAGCCGCCAGCGCGCCGGAGATGACCGTCTGCCCCGGCGAATTCAGGTTCGCCGCCTGCACGGTCAGGCCGGTCTCGGCGGCGGCTTGCTTGCAGATTTCGATCACCGTGGCAGGGTCGAGCGAAAGCACCGCTGCCATGGCGCCCTGCCCGGCCGGAACAGCCAATTGCATGGCTTTTCCGCGCGCTTTTACAGAGCGAACGGCATCGGCAAAGCTGAGCGTGCCGGCGGCCACGTGCGCGGACCACTCGCCCAGCGAATGGCCGGCAGCCAGCGCCGGTTCCACGCCGTGCTCGGCCAGCACGCGGGCCACGGCGATGCTGACGGTCAGGATGGCAGGCTGGGTGTTTTCGGTCAGGCGAAGATCCTCTTCCGGCCCCTCGAAACATAGCTTGGAGAGCGGGAATCCGAGCGCGTCATCGGCCTCGGCAAAAGTCTGTGCGACCAGCGGAAAACGCTCGGCCAGTTCGCGGCCCATGCCGACAGCCTGCGAGCCCTGGCCCGGAAACAGAAACGCAATTTTAAGTGTCATTTCACATCGATTTTATCGCGCTGGGGCCTTGCGGTTTTGAACATGCGATTGCTCCAAATCCGATCCAGGTCTTCCGCTGTCCTTAGTTCAGCTTGAATGCCGATATATTTGCAAAGGCGTAATGGTATCTTTTGTACTACCATTAAAACGTGACTGAAGTTCGCCAGTATGTCGACCGGCTCGGACGGAATCCGTTCGATCGATGGTTCGGAAAGCTGGACGACGATGTACAGGCGCGGGTTGCTGTTGCGCTCGACAGGCTGGAACGCGGCAATGTTTCCGCAGCAAAGGGGATTGGTGCGGGAGTCTTTGAATTGAGGCTTGATTTCGGGCCGGGATACCGCGTCTATTTCGGCAAGGACGGCGAGAGGCTGGTGATCCTGCTCGGAGGCGGTACAAAGAAGCGCCAGCAAGACGATATTGCGACGGCCCAGGCATTATGGCAGGAATACAAGATTCGGAAGAAGGAGGGACGATGCCCCTAACGAAGAGCTTTAACGAGACGGTCAAGGCCAGGATTCAGCAAAGCGCGGGATTTCGCCGGGCTCTGCTGAGGGAAGCTGTTGGCTGCATGATCTCGGGAGATCTGGAGACGGGAAAATCCATCCTTCGCAAGTACATTAACGGAACGGTTGGATTTGTTCAGCTGGGCGCTGACCTTGGACGCTCGCCCAAAGTGCTGATGCGCATGCTGGGTCCGAAAGGAAACCCACAGGCCAGGAGCCTGTTTGGGATTGTGGCGCATCTGCAGAAGGTCGAAGGTACGGTCCTTGAAGTCATCGACAGTGCTGCCGCATAGGAGGCCTGCGTCCCGTCTCCATTCTCAAAGAGAATTCAGTTCCAGCGCTTCTTGTCGTCGGAATCGTCGTCGAGCCGGCGGCCGTTGCCGTCAAAGCGCACGGTGCGGCCCTGGGATTTCATGTAGTACTCAAACTTGCGCGCGGCGCGGCGGCGCTTCCAGCGGTAGTAGCCGTTGCGCAGCCCATACCATCGCTCGCTGAGCAGGAACGAAATCCCGCGCCGCGGCGCCAGGCGCACGTAGAGCCATCCGGCCAGCGCTCCGCCCAGTTGCGCGAAGGCGTACATCTTCTGCTCCCCGAAAAGCATGGCGATCGAGATCAGCGCGTAGATCGCCACCATATAGCGGGCCTTGACGCCGATGGTGAAGAAGAGCAGGAACTCCGTATCCCCATAAAGCGCGCCAATGGCCGCCAACAGGCCAAAAATGCCGCCGAAGCAGCCATAGAGCGCGACCAGCGGCAGCGCATAGCCAAGGGTGCCGCTGCAGGCGTAGATTACTGTTGCGGCCAGCACGGTTCCCAGCACGGATACGGCATAGAGGCCGTTGATCCATGCCGAGCTGTGCAACTGCTCGAGAAATCCCGCCAGGAACCACAGCGACAGGAGTTCAAAGAGGGTGCCGACGATGCCGACGTGGATAAAGCTGTAGGTAAAGGGCTGCCACACCAGACCGTGCAGGAAGGAGGAGGGATCGAAGGCCAGTAGCACGAAGAGGTTGCCGGCCAGCGTGTCCGACATCAACTTGGCGAGAAGAAAAGCGAAGTAGCTGGCCAGATTTATGAAGACGAGGGTACGCGTGGAGCCTTTGAACTCGGGAAAGGAAAACGGGGTGGAGCCAATCCTGCGCATCGTTCTCCTCAGGGTATATGGTTTGGCAGGCTGGTGTCATGGCTGGGAATTGGAATTGTCGCCGGACCCGTTCCCCTGGGAATCTCCGGACGGAGTTCGTAGCACAAGGCGATGCGGCGCCAGCTTCGATCTTTTTTCGGAAAGTGTGCCGCGCACCAAACCTTACCGTGTCTTGATCGTCCCTTCTACGCGCGGTGTGAAATAGTCGTGACGAAAAAGCGGTATCGCCCGATAAGACTTCTTGATGTATTCTCCGCCGAGGAGGTTGCAACCGATGGCTCTTGACCAGAGGCAGGGTTGCGTCTAAAACTAGCGTTGATGCATCGCGAGCTGCCATGATCCTACAATGCGAAATGTTCGAGAAAGAGAGGAGGCTGCCATGCCCAGCTGCCCGGAATGCGAGAATGATCTAGACGTCGAATTGGACGAAGTGGAAGAAGGCGATGTGGTTGCCTGCGAAGAGTGCGGAACCGAGTACGAGGTGGTCGGCGTCGAGCCGCTCGAGCTGGTGCGCGTCGGCGATGAACTCGATGAGGATGATGAACTTTACGAAGAGGAAGAGGAGGAAGAGTGAAGATTGACCGCACAATTTTGCTGGCGGCGGTGGTGTTTGCCGCGCTGGCGGCTGGGGTGGTTTCCCTCGGGTCGCGGAATGCGCTGATTGCGCCGCCTTGCGCTCAGGCCCAGAACCTGGGTCAGCGCGTCGTGTCGGGAGCCGTCCTGACCGAGGATTCCCAGCCTGTCGTAGGCGCCACTGTCTTCCTGAAAAACGAGAAGACCAAGGCCATTCGCAGCTATACCTCTACCAGCATGGGTCATTTTTACTTTGCCCAGGTCAATATGGCGGAAGACTATGACCTGTGGGCCGAGAAGGGCGGCAAGAAGAGCGCCACCAAGACGGTGAGCTCCTGGGACTCGCGCAAAACGTTCGTCAACGATCTCAAACTGAAGTAGGGCGAGCGAAAAGTTGGCAGGCCGGGACTGGTAGGTCAGGGCTTCAGCCCTGACTGACATCTAGCCAATAAAATCAACGAGGGCTTTACGGGCTGCGGAAAAAGGGCTGAATTTGATTTTGGCTCGAAGTGGAGTTTTGCAGGGGCTAAAGCCCACGTTCATTTTGCGACATTTGCGGCCCGACGACCCAGAGGGTACCCCGGNNNNCCGGCGAGAGCCGGACCTTCTTGCGCAACCTGCAGAATTGTGCCCTGACACTCATTCCCGCGCCACCAAAGTTTCAAGGCCTTTTTCAGTCATCCAGCTTCTTCGCTACCAGTTCATTCAGTAGCGCCGGGTTGGCCTGNNTGCTCCACCTGTTTGGGATTGGCTGCGATGACCTCGTCGATCAGTTTCTCAATGGCCGACGCGTCCGTAATCTGCTGCGGCTTCTCGCGCTCGTAAACGGCGCCGAAGTCCTCGCCCTTTTCGAATGCCATGTCGAAGAGTTGCTTGAGTTGCTTTGAACTGATCTTGCCTTCGTCGAGCAGATCGGCGGCCTGCACAATGCCTGCCATCGACACTGGCGATTGATCCTGTTCGAGGCCGAGGGCCTTCAGCCGTCCACCCACTTCGCTCAGCAGCACATTGGCAACGCGACGAGGATTCTTCGCGCCTTTTGCAGCGGCCTCAAAACGGTCGGCGAATTCCCGCGAAGCAGTCAGCGTGTGCGCGTCCTGCGAACTCAGGTCGTATTCCGCAATCATGCGGGCGCGCCGCGCTTCGGGAAGCTCAGGGAGCTTCTTCTTTGCCTCAGCCAGCAAATCCGCGGAGACGATGAGCGGGGGCAGATCCGGCTCGGGAAAATAGCGGTAGTCGTGCGCCTGCTCCTTTGATCGCATAGAGTAGGTCCGTCCCTCGTTCGCATCCCAAAGGCGCGTTTCCTGTGCGATGCGGCCGCCGGACTCGACGACTTCGATCTGGCGTTCGATCTCATATTCAAGAGCCGCGCGGACGAAGCGAAAGCTGTTTACGTTTTTCACTTCAACCTTGGCGCCGAATTGTTCCTGGCCGCGGGGACGCACGCTCACGTTGGCATCGCAGCGCAGCGAGCCCTCTTCCATGTTGCAGTCGGAGACGCCGGTGTAAAGCAGGATCTCCTTGAGCCGCGTGAGGTATTCAAAGGCTTCATCCGGAGTGCGGATATCGGGTTCGCTGACGATTTCGGCAAGCGGTGTGCCGCAGCGGTTCAAGTCGAGATAAGTGCGCGTAGCAGAGTCGGCAAAGCCGTCGTGGATGCTCTTGCCGGCGTCTTCTTCCATGTGCAGGCGCGTAATGCCGATGCGCTTCGTGCTGCCTTCGGCAGTAGGCACGTCGATCCAGCCGTGTTCGGCGATGGGCTTGTCGAACTGCGAAATTTGGTAGCCCTTGGGCAGGTCGGGATAAAAGTAGTTCTTGCGCGCGAAGATGGAACGCTCGCGCACCTCGCAGTTGAGGGCGAGCGAGGCCAGCGTGGCATACTCGACAGCCTTTGTGTTGAGCACCGGCAGCGCGCCGGGTAGGCCAAGGCAGACCGGGCAGACGTTGGTATTGGGCGCGGAGCCGAAATGGTTGGCGCAACCGCAGAAGGCCTTCGAGGCGGTGAGCAGTTGCACGTGGACTTCAAGTCCAATCACAGGCTCGTACTTGGCCAGGACTTCAGGCGACAAACCAGCAGCGACGGGCATATTTGAATTTTATCGCGGGGAGAGTCGGGGTTGAGGTGGTGAACGCAGGATTGTCAGACGTATGGCCGGTCCAAGCTGTTTTTCCAGAACGTAAGTCTTCGCTAAAATGCCGCAGCAAACAATCCTTATAGCGCGCTCCCTCGTACCGGTCTCCTCGCGGATCATGCTGCGCCGTCCATGGAAATGGACGAGGAATTCACTCGGTTCGTTCCGTTTTGGTGTGCGGTTTCATTGCTGTCCCATCGTCCTGACCAATTCATCGCTTCCAGTGGGTATCATCCGCGCGGTGCTCGTATTGTTAAACAGTGGCCGTCCTCTCTGTCGATCTCGCGTTTCGCCGCTGGTCCGATCTGGGGATCGTTGTGCTCGATCGTGCGCTTCCCGCCTCGTCGCCGACGATAATCGATCCCGCCCGCACCCCCATCGCCTGCGAGATCATTCCATCCACCGCCGCGGGCCAGGACGCCGGCCCCATCGACGCCAACATCCTTGCCGGCCGATTGAATCATCTGTGTACCGAGCGCGGCATTCGCGTGATGATGCTGGATGGGCCGCAGGCGTGGAAGTCACCGACAAACGGTCTGGCGCACGCACGGGTGAGCGAGCGGCAACTGAACACCGCTGCCAAGACCGGCCTGCCGGGCATGGTGAAGCCCATCACGTATCGGGCGTTCGCGGAGTTTTGCCTTGATGTGTACGACGCACTGTGCCGCCGCGGATGGCGCCGCATGGATTCGAGCGACCGTTCCAGCGCGCCGCAGGACCGCGTGTTGGTCGAGAGCTACCCTTATGCGGCCTGGAAATCGCTGGGCCTCGCGCCGCTGCCCTCCAAACGCCGCGCCAAGATCAGCGATCTGGCCAGTGCATACAGCGCATTGCGCGCTCTCGTTCCTTTCACCACAAATCGCCCACCCAATCACGACCAGTTGCAGGCCATCGTTGGAGGACTGCCTGGGCTGCCTCTGGATGAGCGCAACACCGCCGCCGTGCGCATCGTGGGCAAGCCTCCGCGCCGCGAAGAGGGGCATTGGCGCGAGGGCTTTATCGTGCTGCCGCTGCCCCCGCACCAGCCCGTTGAACTGCGCTGGCTCGACTAGGTTTCTCACCGCATGCTTTCGTGCGTTGAGTTTCTGCTATCCCAGGTCCCAAANNGTTGGTACAACTTCAAGCGGTCACAAACCTAGCTCCAGTGGCTTCCTCGTCTCTGGCCGCCTTCTTGACTGCGACCAGTTCGATGGCTTTCTGTGCAATGTGCTCGGCACTGACTTCGAGTTCCTTCACCAGCTCCCAGGGCGCGCCGGAGTCGCCGAAGCGGTCTTTGACGCCGATGGCGCCGGTGATAATCGGCTGGCCATAGAGTTCGCGGCTTTCCGTGAGCAGAAAACTGACGCGCCAGGCGAGAGCGCCAATCTGATGCTCTTCCGCGGTGACCACAACACCTGTCTCCCGCGCGGCGCGAATCACGGCTTCTGCGTCGATGGGCTTGAGCGTATGCATGTTCACAATGCGCGTCTCGAGGCCGTAATCGAGCTTGAGAATGCGGGCCGCGCGCATCGCCTCGGGAACCATGGGGCCGATGGCAACGATGCTCAGATCTTCGTGCTCATTTTTGTAGTCCTGAGCCAAATGCGTTTCAAATGCATCGACAAAGTTGGCAGCCTCCGCGCGCAGCCGAATCACGTTGGCCTTGCCGAAGACAAAGGGCGTGGACTCGTTTGTGACGATGGGCGTAGCCTCGCGGGCGAAGCGAATATACTTCGGCCCAACATGTTTGAGCAGCAGGTAATCGGTCGCCTTGCGCGTTTCGATCGCATCGCAGGGAACCACAACTGACATGTTGGGCAAACCNNGCAACGAGGACGTTGAAGTTTCCGTAGCAGACCGAGACGCGCAACTGGTCGAGGTTGCGCGCGGCGGAAAATGTGGCGTAGGAGCCGAGCACGGGGAGCTTACCTTCACGCGCGAGTCCAACTGCGGCCGCCGTGGCCGACTGCTCGGCGATGCCCATGCTGATCCATCGCTTCGCTCGCTCAGGCTTGCCTGCATAAAAATCACCGATGGTAATGGATCCGGAGATGTCGAGCCCCAGGCAAACCACGCGCTCGTCTCCACCGTTCTCGGCCAGCGATTTGCCGAAGCCTTTGCGCGTAGGCTCCATCTTGACTTTCATGGTGTCGCCGGCATTCCACCAATAGTCGCGAGCGAACTTCGGCATCTCTGCGGCAAGCTTGCAGTCAACGCCGGCCTGGTAGCTTATCGCTTTTTCAAGCAGCCGATCGACAGGGATGCGCTCGGCGACGCCGAGCCCCGAGATACCGAGTTCGCCAAGCGCGGCCCCGAGCTCTTCGCGATCAGGCGCCTTGCCATGCCAGCCGGGCTGGTTCTCCATAAAGCTCACGCCTTTGCCCTTGATGGTGTCGGCCAGAATCACGATCGGCTTGCCGCGGGCGGCGCGGGCCTTCGCGAATGCCGCAACGAGCTGCTGCATGTCGTGCCCGTCCGTGTGCACAACCTCCCATCCAAAACTTGCGTATTTGTCGGCGAGCGGCTCTACCTGCATCACGTCTTTGACCCATCCATCGATCTGCAGGCGATTGCAGTCGACGACGGCGACGATGTTGTCGAGGTGGTAGTTGCCGGCCTCCATAGCGGCTTCCCAGACCTGGCCCTCCTGCTGTTCGCCGTCGCCCATGAGGCAGAATATTTTGTGTTGCCTGCCGTCGATGCGCGCGGCCAGAGCCATGCCGACGGCGATGCTGAGGCCTTGGCCAAGCGAGCCGGAAGAAACTTCAACACCGGGCAACCTGAGCCAGTGGGGATGCCCTTGAAATGGCGAATGGAGTTTGCGCAGTGTGACTGTATCGTCGAGCGGACAAAAGCCCGCGAAGCTGAGCGCTACGTAAAGCGCGGGCGCCTTGTGGCCGGCGGACCAGAGGATGCGGTCGCGCTCGGGCCATGAAGGATTTTTCGGATCGTGGTCGGCAACATGCAGGTAAAGCGCGGCGGCAATGTCCATAATGGAGAGCGTACTTCCGCTGTGACCAGAGCCTGCGGCGCACAAAGCCACAAGATCGTAACCGCGCATCAGGTTGGCGGCGTCGCGAAGTTCTTCAATGGAATAAGCGCGAATTGTTTTTCCGGTGGTGGAATCTATGAGGGCCATGTGCTTCTCCTTGGCGCGATTTTAAGAGGTAGTTCTAGTTCGTATGGCTGCAAACAGTTTTCAATCCCACCCTAGCCACAAAAACAAAAACGTGGCGAGGGTGGGGCACCCGGTGTTTGTGCGAGAACACGCATGAGAAAAACTAGAGATTCTCCTTTGTCCAGCGGTCGATGCGCTCCAGCGCTTCTTCGAGATTCTTCAGCGAATTGGCTACGCTGAAGCGCAGGTAGCCTTCGCCATATTGGCCAAAGGCAGCGCCCGAGAGTGCAGCCACGCCGGTTTGTTCCAGCAGCGCGTCGGCCAGTGGCTTCGATTTCCATCTTGTGCCGGTGATGTTCGGGAATACGTAGAAGGCCCCCTTGGGCATGCGGCAACTGAAACCCTTGATCTTGTTCAAACCGTCAACGAAGACCTGCGACCGATGCTGAAACTCGGCGCACATGCGGCCCACTGCGCTTTGGTCGCCGCGCAGTGCCTCGATGCCGGCCACTTGCGTAAAGCTGGCCGTGCAGGAGTTGGAGTTGGTCATGAGGCGCGTGATCTGCGCGGCCAAATCCGCGCGCATCACGCCGTAGCCCATGCGCCAGCCAGTCATGGCGTAGGTCTTCGAGAAGCCGTCGAGGAGGATCGTCCGTTCCTTCATGCCGGGAATGGACATGATGGAGAACGGCTGGCCCTCAAACTGCAGACGGCTGTAGATCTCGTCGGAGAGCACCATGATGTTGCGTTCGCCAATGGCGCGAGCCACCTGTTCGATGTCTTCGCGCGGCAGGATGCCGCCGGTAGGGTTCTGCGGCGAATTGAGAATGATGAGCTTCGTGCGATCGGTAATCAGAGCTTCAAGCTCGCGCACATCCATCGCGAAGTCGCGCTCCTCGTGCAACTGGATGGGCACGGCCTTGCCGCCCACGTAGTTGATCATCGACTCGTAGATGGGAAAGCCGGGGTTGGGATAGATGACCTCGTCGCCCGCATCGATCAACGCCAGCATGGTGAAGAAGATGATGGGCTTGCCGCCCGGCACCACGACGACTTCATCGGGGGAAACCTCAATTTCGCGCGTGTGGCTTACATATTGGGCGATGGACTCGCGCAACTCTGGCAGTCCGGCGGACGGGCCGTAATGGGTCCATCCCTTGCGCAGCGCGTCCACGGCTGCTTCCACCACGTTGGCCGGGGTGTCGAAATCCGGCTCGCCGATTTCCAGATGGATGATGCTCTTGCCCTGGCGCTCCAGCGCCTTCGCCTTGCTTAGAACTTCAAAGGCGGTTTCGGTGCCGAGCCGCGACATACGCCGCGCCAAAAGTAGCTGGGGCTGAACAGTTTCTGCAATCATGACTCACGCTCCTGTAGGCGGCCCCAAGCGGTGAGTTTATGAGAGTGCAGTTGCTCATCGGCATTTGGCCGCAGGCATTATACATAGATTCACATGGGGCGCAATGTGATGGCGGGACCGTGGGTCCGGCCCCGGCTCCAGTGGTTCAGGAGTGTTCTGACACGCGAACCATCAGGTCCCCATCGGCGTGGCGAAAGCCCACGGCCAATGTATCTTCTGTCCTTTGCGGGTGGCAGCAACCATTCGTTTCCACCATGGACTCGGGCACAGTCATAGTGCATGGGCGGGGCAGGGAAGACTTGATGACCCCGGCAATCATGTTGGCGATCTCTTTAGTGGCGTCCAGGGTATCGCCCTGGCCTACTGTGTCGATGGGCTGCATCAGCATGGCCGCGGTAGCGCTCAAGGCAAGCCCCTCGTCTATAAGCACCTCAATGCGGCCCTTCCACATCCCGGAGAATTCAACACTGCCCAGCAAGTGGCGCGTTCCCACACAGAAGACCTCGGCCATGGGGACGGGCTCGAGCTTGAAAGCCAGCATCTGTTCCCAGAACTGGGCATTGGCGCTGATCACGGATTGTTCGTCGAGTTGAGCCCGCATGGTTCGTTCTTCCATTCAGGAGTGGCTGCCGATTCTTGGCATCTTCTTAGTTCATCGGGTAATTCTCAGAATGCGTTAAGAGATTGTGGTCCACGAGGGCCGGGGAGGGCGATCTCCAAGGTCATTGGAGAAACTTAATCAGGATCGCCGGCTTGTTTTTGGCACGTGGATTGAACTACATCGACCCGTGCTCTCTGACACATNNCTTCGGCATCCATCGATGGACGCATCCGGCCGTCACGCGCGCTGTCCCGTGTTGACGAATCGCGAACCCATGACCATGGCGGCCGAAGCGCCAACTGAGAGGGCCGAAGCCTTTCATGGGTGAAGATTCACGTTGAACCTGGCCGCGGATCAGACGTTGGTCGCCGCCTGCGCGTCATGGCTGGGCTCCGCGAGGTTCTCAAACTGGTCGATCTCGACCTCGCCCTCGGGGAAGATAGCTTTGACCTGGAGCCGGCCACCCATGGCCTGAATGAAGTTGCGCAGGGTCGAAACGTACATATCGGTCCGCTTCTCCATTCGTGAGACCGCGCCCTGGTTGACTTCGAGTACCTTGGCCAGGCTAACCTGGGTCAGACTTCTTGCCTCGCGGAGTTGATAAAGGGTCATCACCGCGGCGGCATTCTCAACCTCGCGCCGAATTCTGGCCTCAACTTCCGGGGAATGCTGTCTACGAATCTCGCTCCACTTTTTGGCCATGATGTTCACTCTCCAATTTCTTTGAGATGCTGGGCGTAGATTGCATCTGCGCGGCGTATCGCATCCACATACCAGTTGGCGTTCCCGGTCTTGTCTCCGCCCAGAATCAGATAGGCGTTCCTGCGCGGGTCGAATGCAAAGAGAATTCGATAGGGGCGACCAAAATGCTGGACCCGCAATTCTTTCAAATTCGTGTGGGTGGCCCCTTTGAGCGTATCGACGTAAGGCCGTCCGAGTGTGGGGCCGTATTCCTTGAGCATGTCGACCGCGCTGTCAACGCTGACACCTTCCTGTTCATCCAGGGAGTCATACCACTCGATAAACTCGTCGCTGACTTCGACTTCCCAAGTCATGAAGGTAATATACCCTTGAAGTGATATGCCGTCAAGGTTATAGAGTGCGGCAGACGGCAGGAGGCCAGGTCCGAATTGGGAGACCAAAGGAAAAAGACTGTTGGGAGGGGAAACGGAAGCGAGGGAGTTAGGCGGTGAGCCGTTCGAGCTGATCGGGCTTGACGATGGTCAGGCTGGTGCCCTTGATGGTGATCCACTGATCGCGGCGGAACTGATTCAGGAGCCGGGTGACTGTCTCGCGCGACGTGCCGGCCATATTGGCAATCTCCTCGTGAGTGAGCGCCATGGTAAAGCGAATCTCGGGCTTGCCGTTTGCTGAAGAGCGGCCCCAGTCCAGGAGCAGCCGAGCCAGGCGGCCGGCGGCCGAACCGGAAAGAGCCAGACGCTTGGCGTCGTGAAAAACCGTCAGATATTCGCCGGAGAGCGATTGCGCGGCATGCATGCTGGCAATGCCATGACGGCCCAGGAACTCGACAAACTCCTGCTTGCGCACCGTTTTCACCTGACAGGGCTCGATGGCTTCCGCAGTCACCTCGTGGGGAACGTTCGCCAGGACCGCGCTGAGCCCCATCACATCGCCGGGGCCGGCAATCTTGAGGATCATGGTCTTGCCGTCACGGGAGGTCGAGGAGATTTTTACCTGGCCAAAACAGATGACGAAGACGTTGCGCGCCGCGTCGCCTTCGGTAAACAACTTGGCCCCGCGGGCGTGGCTCATCATGATGCCAATCCCGTCGTAATCCGCTAACGCCTCGGGTGTGAGATTGCAGAACATCCGCAGATGGCGGTGCTCGCAATTCAAACAATCTTCCGGGGGGTGATGGGAATGGATTGAGGCCATACTTAGTCCGGTGCGACTACATGAAGTATAGCGCAGTTCCCCCATGGCCCTGGCAGGGATTTTCTGTCAAGCTTGGTCACAGCTCAGGCTTCGTCGCTGGCCGGAAGAACCCGAGGCAGCCTGTGGTGAAAGTCCGAATTGCTGAAAAACTTCCCTCGGGGGCTAAAGCCCAGGTCGTTTTCTGCTATTTGCGGCACGACGACCCAGAGGGTACCCCGGTCGTGCCCTTTCAAAACATATCGTGCTCTTTCAAAACATAAACGACCATCTGCGTGGTGGACGCCACCAGGCATGAGAGCAGATTCCTGGTTAAGCACCCGCCGATGCCTGCTCGTCGCCGTTCCCACGCCGCCGAACGTGAACCGTGCGATTCAAGCAGCAGGAGAGATAGGCCCTGGAAACCTCGCGGGCCAGCTCCTCCAGCAACCTCATGCGCAACGGCGGATAGCTTTCAAATACCTGGCTCAAGGACTCGATCGGGAGCATCAGTGTCGATCCCGGAGTTTGGGCGCTCAAGGTGTAGGTGTGGTGACCGTCTCCCAGAGCGGCGGCCAGTTCCACCAGGTCCCCGGCTCGGGCGGGGCCCAGCGTCAGCCGGGTCTTGAGCCTCTCAGCCTTGCGCAGGAATAACCCCCCAACCACGACGTAAAGCCCCTTGCAAACTCCGTGCTGCCGGAACACAACCTCCCCGGCATCGAACTCAATGCAGTGCGCGGCGCCGTTCAGCAGTTTCCCGGTCTCAGGCGGACACTCGAGCAACTCCGCCAGTGGATGCGGAGCGACCGCCTCCATTCTCTCGGATTTTGCCTCACCCTGCACGGTTCCATCTTCCATTTTTTCTCCCCGGTGCGCGGTCATGCGGCGAGCGGCTCGTGCCATCTTGGCGCGAACCGGCGGATGGCTAGGGCTTTCGCCCAAGTAAGCGCGCTTGGCGCTGCGGACGTGCGATGAACCATGTTTCATCTGCGACCAATCGCTCCAATGCAATCAATCCAGGAAAGCGAGCCAAAAAAGCAAGTAAATTCAATGAGATAAGTGGGCGCGAAATGTTGACTTGTCAGTTCGCTGCCCTTCAATCGCCACGCTGCGGGGCCTCTAGCGCTTTTGCCGCTAAACGGCTTCCGCGTGAATTGAAAGATCAGCCTCTTGTCCGCCGGCCGCGGTTTCCGGCGGTACGCACAAAACAGGTACACGGGAACGGGCCAACAGGGCGAATGCAGTCCCATGCGGTCCCGGTGTCTCGCTGGTTCGCTTTACCCCGGCTACAAGGATGCAGGGATGAAATTGCGCAATGGCTTCCGCCATCGCATCAGCCGGGTTGCCGTCCTTAACCAAGCAGCGTACCGGAAACTCTCCACTCGTCTTGATGCCAAACTCTTCCAGCGTGGTCGCGCAGGGATTCAGAAATGCCGAGGCCTCAGCCGCCGTTCGCGCATGAATCACCAGCAGTGTGCGTTTAAATGTGGTTGCCAGCGAATAGGCCGTCGCCACGGCCGTCGCCGTCGCCTCGTTCCGCTCCATGGCCAGAATCACCGGCCCGCCCGGAGTGGGCCGGAACTCGCCCGCGTTCCAGTCGGCGGCCACCGCCAGCACTGGGCACGTGGCTCGACGAACCAACTGTTCGGCGATTGCGCCGACCACCACCGGTCCCGCGCCCTGCATTCCCTTGGTGCCAATTACAATGAGGCCTGCCCCGTACTGGCGGGCCACGTCCACAAGCATCTGGGCGATAGTGCCCTGGCGAATCTCCGAATGGCTGTGAATCCCCTCGCGCAGCAGGTCGGCGGCCAGCTTGTCGAGCACTTCGCGCGCCGCTTCCGGCAAACCCCTCCGCACCCGGCCGGGAACAGCATCGACATCCGCGTATTCCATCGGGTCGAGCCCGTGTGCAAGAACGATCCGCGCCCCATAATTCGTGGCCAATTTGCGGGCATACTCGAGGGCCGCTTCCGACTGGCCGTTCAGGTCCGTGGCCACCACAATGGTCTTCAAGCCGGTTGCGAAACTCATGGTTGCCTCCTGACGCAAGGGCGCCACTAAATCAAGCTCATTGGATTCCGAGTCTGCGCCCCCGAAGCAGGTGCAAGCAGTGACCCCATTCACCCCTTCTTGTGACTCGTATCACAGGACTTGGAGTGGACGCCGTTAATTTGGACCAGCGCACGCCCCTTTGGTATCTTCCGTCGTAATCGGCGACAATGGACAGTCGCCGCCAATCCACCGCGCCGCGGACCCGCGCGTTCCCGCTTAGAGTGCATCTGGCGGGTGGTCCAGGTCTGACCAACTACAAAGCTGGGTGCCCCATGTCTCGATTTTGAGACATGGGATGTACGATGTTGGCTTGAGGAAGGGTTCGTGTTCGCTTGATTCAAATCCCAGGTCTGAGAATCCAGACCTGGGGCACCCGGCCGGCTGTGCATGATCCATCGAATTAGTACAGAATTCGAATGTCCAGACGGCACTGTATGGGGGGAGAAATGTACATGAAAGTCGGAGTCATCTGCGTAGGCTTGCTGTTGTGCATTCCTGCGATTTCGCAAAGTGACAGGTTTTCTCACTATAAGCACGTCGAAGCATACGAAGTCAGACCTGACATCTTGATGTTGCCGCGATATTCCAAGGACGGGCAGGTCTGTGAAATCGCACTGCAGAAGCGATTGTATTCGTCGGATGGATTTTATTCCGATCCTACGCTTGAGCGTGCGGAGATCAATAAAGTTATCGATGAGCTTGTTTCCTCAACTGAGCGAGGGGAGAAAGTCAAAGGAAAAGACATGATCCTCCAATCAGGCAGTGGCATGTCGATGAACACGGAGAATGAGAACGTGTCGATTGTGATCTACAGTGATTCTTCGCAGCATCAAGGGCAAACTGTAGCTCGGGATGTCGTAGCCACCATCACATGGAAACATCGGACATGCCAATAGGCATTTCGATGGAGACGCAGGCGGGTGGCCCAGGTGCCCTGGGAAGTGAGTACAACCACTAAAGATGGGTGCCCCAGGTGCCTCGCCTTTGGGCACCTGGGAGAGCACGGACGTTGGCAGCCGGTTCTGCTCTTTCTCGACATCTGTAGTGATTCGTTGTAAGCTCTCCATCGATGCCCAGCGGACTCATCCGATACGAACACACGGGGAATTTTCACTTCCTTACGTTCAGTTGCTATCACCGGTTCCTGTATCTGGGCGCGGCGGGGGCGTGCGATCTTTTCGAGGATGCGTTGGAGTGGGAGCGCGAGCGTTACCGTTTCGTGGTGGCGGGTTATGTCGTCATGCCGGAGCACATTCATCTTCTGATCGGCGAGCCGGTCAAAGGCGTGGTTTCCGGCGTGATCCACGCGCTCAAACTCTCCGTGGCGATGCGGCGTGCGGAGCGGCCTTTCTGGCAAGCTCGCTACTACGACTTTCTCGTGCACAACGAAGAGAAGCGCGTCGAGAAGCTGCGCTATATGCACCGCAACCCAGTTGTGCGCGGCCTGGTTGCCAAGCCCGAAGACTGGGCGTGGTCCAGCTTCCGGCATTACGCGACCGGAGTCGAAGGAAGAGTCGAGATCGAATCGCAGTGGAGCGCGATGCGGCGGGGCAACCAGTTACCGGAATATCTGCGTTACCGAGAAAAGGCCGGATGAGATCCGAAGTTTCCCAGGTGCCCAAAGGCGAGGCACCTGGGGCACCCACCGAATATCTCTTACCTCCCAGGTCTCAAACGCGAGACCTGGGGCACCCGCCCGCAGGCTACGCGACGCGGGAGCCCATAATCTGCAATTTGCCCGGCTTGGTGATCCAATCGGAATCGGACTCATGGGAGGCGGGAGGCCTGGAAGCATATGCCGCGGCAGCGAGTGTTGTGGCCAGGTTTTCAACCAGCAGCCCCTTGAAATCGTCGATCGAAACGGGGCGGCCATAAAGCCAGCCCTGGCCATAGACCTGGGGCGGATCGGGGGAGAAGTAGTTGGCTTGGCGATCGGTTTCGACACCTTCCACAATCACTTCAAGATTGAGCGATTTGGCCATAGCCAGAATCTGGGGCAGGATGGCCACCGCGACCGACTCGGTGCCGATCACTCCGGTAAAGGCCTTGTCGATCTTGATGGTGTCGGCAAAAAGATACAGCAGCTTGTCGAGGTTCGAGTAGCCGGTGCCAAAGTCGTCGATGTGGATGCTGTGTCCCATGCGGCGAAGATTGCGGATGGTTTCCATCGCGGTTTCGCTTTTGGATGTCGCTTTTTCCGAGATCTCAATCACCAGGCTCTGGGGCCTGACCTCGGCCTTTTCGAGAGATTCCTCGAGCATGGGGAGAAACTCCGGATCGACGAGGTCAGCTCCGGATACATTAATGCTGAGGCGGAATCCGGGCCTGCTGCGGAGAGTCTGCGCGAAGTCCTGCAATGAACGGCGAAGCACCGATTTCGTAAGTGCGCCGACGAAGCCGTTTTCCTCGGCGAGCTTGACAAAGACCTCAGGGTCGACCACGTTTCCGTCTTCGTCGGTCCATCGAGCCAACGCCTCTGCGCCAACAATCTGCCGGGTGGAGAGAACGACGATGGGCTGATAAACAACCTGCAACTCGTCGCGCAAAACGGCGCGGCGAAGCTGCTGGCTGAGGTTGCGGGTGCGGCGGAACAAAAAGGAAAGGCCCATTCCGGCAAAGACTCCCAGCAGGCCTCCCGCGGCAGTGCTTGCAAGAACGACTCGAATCTCGCTATGCGATGCTTCGGAAACGGTGGTAAAGGCGGTGACGCAGTTAGAATGCAGGGTCGAACACCGGGTCGCATACAGCATGTCGCCCAGCCGCGCCCTGGAGTCCGCGGTCCAATTCAGCGCGTTGTCCATTGGCGAATCGCCAGGCGCAGGGTTGATGGCGGCTTCCTTCAGCGTGGTGGCGAGGCGCATGGGAATGGGGCCCGGACTTGCAGGCAGGCTGGAGGCAAATGCAACGTAGGCCGTGCCGAGTTGGAGGGCTGTGGTTTTCGAGTCCGTGCTCTGCGGGAAAGGGAAATCGCCGTAAACGATTGTGCCGTCCTGCTGTTGGGTGCTGGGCTTGAGCTGGGCCACGGACCGGGACGGCCGGCCGGCAGCGGAGCATTCGATTCTTCCGCCGTCCATGCGCCCGGCATCTTTCAGGTGTTCCGAGTGAGAGACAAGGCCGCGGAAATAGGCAATTTCGGCGTCAGAACAATAGGGGTAAGACGAATTTTGCAGGACGTTGAGAACGCCGCGTGCTTCTGCAAATGAAGCGTCGTCCTGTGCCGCGGTGAGCGTCGCGTACCGATCCAGCCAGTTTGTTGCCAGTTGGAGTGAGAAGACGGACCCCAGCAGATATCCGGCGGCCAGCCCACCGAGCGTCACGGCGATGGCTGCCACCTTGTTGACCAGAAAGTCCTGTCTTGAACTGCGACTCATATAAGAAGCACCGGAAGATACACATGAAGCAGTCAAAGCGTTGGTATCTTTCTCCTGTAGATGAGATAACGCTCCTCTCGGCAGAGTCACAATAGCTCTTTCTTGGTAGTAATGAGCGCTTGGTAATCGAGTCTATATTACGAAGGTAATATAAAACTGCTCGCAGATAACTGCTGAATTAAAAAGATTTAGTGCAATATTGCCCATTCCATGCCGAGTTGCGCGATCACTGCAAGTAACCACTTCTGAGCCCTAAGTGGGCTGGAGCATGCTGCCGGAAAATTTTGGATTGCAGACAAAATGGCAGAAATCGTCATTCCGGCGCCAAAGCGCGCGANNAATACCACCTGGTCGCCTTCTTTCAGGCCGCTTACGACCTCGGTGACCGCGCCGTTGGAGAGGCCGACCTTTACCGGAACCTTGCGCCAGCCTTCCTTCTCCCGCTTGTCCGGAATCTGAACGGATGCGTTCTTCTGGCCGTCGTAAGTGACTGCATTTTCCGGTACTGTCAGCACACCCTTGTGCTCGTCCATCAGAATCTCGGCATTGGCCGTCATGTTGGCCTTGAGCTCGCCGCCCGGGTTGTTGATGGAGACCCGCACCTCGAATGTGGTTACGTTGTCTTTCTCCACGCCCATGGGAGCAATCTTGGTGACCTTGCCGTAGAAGAGCCGATCCCGGAAGCTCTCCACCTTGATGCGCGCGGGCTGGCCCATGTAGACGTGCGCAATATCCGCTTCGTCCACCTTGCCCTGGACGTAAACCTCTTTTGTGTCGCCTTCGGTCATGACCAGGGTCGCCGTCGAGCCCAGCACCAGGATCGAACTGACCGCGTCGCCAATCTCCACGTCCCGCGACAAAATCACGCCATCCATGGGGGCCTGAATCGTTGTGTATCCGAGTTGCTCTTCCAGTTGCTTCAGGCTGGCCTGGCTTTGCATCACCTGCGCCCGCGCCTGTTTCAGCTTGGCCGTGTCCACGCCGATTTGAGCCTTGGACGAATCCCGCCGGGTAAGCGCGGCCAGATAGTCCTTGTTGGTGTCGTCCAGGGCCTGCCGGCTTACGATGCCTTCCTTCTGCATCTCCAGGTTGCGGTCGAGCGTCGCCTTGTACATGGGCAAATCCGGCGCGGCCGCGTTCACTTTGTCCTGTTCGATGTTGGCCTGCAAGGTGGCTACATTGGCCTCGGCCGAGGCCAATTGGGCGCGCTGCGCAGCCACCTCGGCCTGAATCTCTTCCTGGTCCAACTGCGCCAGTTGCTGCCCCTTCTTGACGACGTAATTGATGTCCACGTAGAGCTTCTCAACGATTCCCGAAGCCTTGCTCTTGACTTCGACCTCGGTAATGGGCTGGATCTTGCCTGTGGCAACGACGGAACGCGCAACGTCGCCGCGCGTCACCTTGGCCAGCTTATTGGGATCGATGGTGGTGCCCCTTACCAGCTTCGCGAGCCCAAGGGCGGAAATCAACACCACCAAAGCTGTCCCAATGCCAAGCCAAATCCAGAATCGTTTACTTTTTCGCGACGCGGCCACAAAGCCTCCCCCAAATATGAAATGCTCACTCTCGCTCCCGCTGGATTACCCGCGAAACGAGGGATAATTACTTCAGCATATTTCAAGACACTACTTGCCCAATGCCGAGTCGATTGGCTCAGAAGCGAGTGCCCTTCGCTTTCGGCCCTTTTTGGCACGTCCCGGAAAGTTCCCGGAAGTGGCTTGGTTTAAAGCAATTCTTGAGACTTGTTGTAAGACGGCTCCAGCGCCGTGCTGTCACCCTTAGTCTTCTACGCAAGCGTCGTCCGGACGGTTCCAATCCCTATTTCAGGAGGAACCGGAAGCCCAGCCGCAGCGTATCACTCACCATCACCCATTGTCGGTGTCTAAACGCCATGCAGAACTT
The DNA here is from genome assembly GCA_003142935.1 of Acidobacteriaceae bacterium. GTDB lineage: Bacteria > Acidobacteriota > Terriglobia > Terriglobales > Acidobacteriaceae > Telmatobacter. The sequence goes on along the minus strand of PLOG01000159.1, from coordinate 30,148 downwards.
CTCAGACACGCTCGGTCAGGTTTTTCGCGCCATGATGGCCAACAAGTTGCGCACCTTTCTGACCATGTTCGGCATTGCCTGGGGAGTCGGTTCTCTGCTGGTCCTGGTCGGTCTGGGCGAGGGCTTCCGCTCCGGGCAGCGCCGCAATCTCTCCACCTTCGGCAACGATGTCGTCATGATGTGGAACGGCACCATCCCCGCGGTTGCAAATCAACACACCGGAATGCGCCCTTATCAGCTCACCCTTCGCGACGAAGCCGACCTGCGAGGCCTCCCCCAGTTCCGTGCCGTCACCGCCATGCTCATCCGCGGCGACCTCTACGCCGTAAGCGCCTACTCCAACACCTCCGGCCAGGTCATGGGCGTCGAGCCCAACTACGCCGAAGTTCGCTTTGTTCCCATGGACGAAGGCCGCTTCATCGATGCCAACGATGTCCTGGAGCACCGCCGCGTCGTGGTCCTCGGACTTAAATCTGCCCAGTTGCTCTTTCCAGGCCGCCCCATACTCGGCGAATCCATCAACATCAACGACATCTCCTTCCGCGTCATCGGCAAGGTAGGTTCCATCTCCCGGGGCAACAACGACTCCGACAACCAGAAGTTCTACGTCCCGCTCACCACGATGCAGGAACTTTTTGCAATGAAGGGCGAAAACATCGCCCGCGACGCCGTCTCCTCCATCCAGTACCAGCCCACACTCAAGGGAGACACCTCCGAGGCAGCGCCCGCGGCCCATTACGTCATCGCCCGGAATCACGGTTTCGATGCATCCCTCAAAGACGCCTTCGAGGAGTGGGACACCATCCAGGAAGAAAAGACGATCGGCGCCATCTTCAACGCCATGGACGTTTTTCTGGGAGGTGTCGGCGTGGTCACGCTGGGCCTGGGCGCCGTAGGCATCATCAATATCATGCTGGTCTCGGTCACCGAACGCACCCGCGAAATCGGCATCCTCAAAGCCATTGGCGCAACCCGCAGCGCCATTCTCGCCCAGTTCTTCTGGGAGGGCATTTTTCTTACCGGCATAAGCGGCGTGATTGGAGTTGTCCTTTCCGGCGCGTTCATGTTCCTGCTCGATCACTTCTTTACGGGCAAGGTTCCCGGCTTCGATCCCCCGCGGCTCGTTCCCTGGTCTGCTGCCCTAGCCATCGGTTCGCTGACCGTCTGCGGCATTGCCGCCGGCCTTTACCCGGCCAGCAAGGCCGCCGCGCTCGACCCAATTGAAGCGCTGCGGAAGGAGTAACAGAGAGCAGAGAACAGAACTGGCTGGAACGTTTTGTATCAGTCGTCCACCGGCTTCGCCGGCCCGCGATAGATGAAACCGGCAGCGGTCCTTCTCTCGCAGGGAGATTGGATAATAGCCCAGGGCAAGCGCAGCGCAGTCCTGGGTCAGCACTTGCGTTTTTTGTTTCTGACTAGGGCATGACTTAAGTCGTGCCGCAAATGGCCCAAACAAAGACGAGGGGCTTTAGAGGCCGCGGAAAAAGGCCTGAATTCTATTTTGGCAAGGAGTGGAATTTTGCAGGGGCTAAAGCCCACATTCATTTTGCGACATTTGCGGCCCGACTGAAGTCGTGCCCTGATACAAAGCCTTGGGGTTTTGTGCCAAGACAGCGTTTTTCCGCAGCCTGTTTAGCCCCTGAGGGAATATTGATTTCGCAACGACGCTCGTTCACAGACCTATTAGCTGAGAGCTGAAAGCTGGAAGCTAAAAGCTAGGAGCTGTTTTCCATGTTGAGAGACATTCTGGCCCAAGCCTGGGAAGCAATGGTCTACAACCGCCGCCGCACCGCCATCACCATGATCGGCATGGCCTGGGGCATTGCCACGGTTGTGCTGCTGCTGGCTTACGGCGCGGGCTTCTCCCGAGCCATCAACGCCATCTTTGCCCAATGGGGCGTGAACCATATTGAGGTCTATAGTGGCCGCACTTCCGAGCAGGCAGGCGCCGACAAAGCCGGCGTCCGCGTTCGCCTTACGCAGGACGACGTCGATCGCATCTGGAATTCGGTTCCCGGCATCACGTCGATCACTCCTGTCATGTTCCAGGATGCCGTCACTGTTCAGAACGACCTGCATACCTATACATGGTCGGTCAATGGAGTGCGGCCGGAAGGCCTCGATATCCTTGCCCTCGACGCGACCGAAGGACGGCTTTTCAACGGACTGGAAGAGCAGCAGCGCGCCCACGTCTGCGTCATCGGCAGCGATGCCAAAACCAAGCTCTTTTCGGGTGGCTACGCAATCGGAGAAACCATCCGCCTTAACGGCATCATGTTTACCATCGTCGGCGTGCTGCGCGCCAAGATGGTCGAAGGCGAGAACAACATCAACACTTCCATCTGGATCCCCTTCTCAACCGTAGGCGATCTCAAGGACACTACCTACCTGGACGGCATCTGGTTCAACTATCGCGGGGATAACGAGGTCGTCGAGCAGAACCTCCGCAACACGCTCGGCGCAGCCCATCACTTTCGCCCCTCCGACCATCGCGCCATCTTCGTCGCCAACCTGCAGACCCAGTTGCATCAGTTCCGCATCGTCTCCATCGCTCTCCAGGTGCTGCTGTTTCTGGTCGGCGCGCTCACCCTCGGCATCGCCGGGATCGGCCTGATGAATATCATGCTGGTCGCGGTGCAGCAGCGCACCCGGGAAATCGGCATCGAAAAAGCACTTGGCGCCCGTCGCCACCAGATTCTCGTCCAGTTCCTGGCTGAGGCGCTCGCCATCACCGGAGTGGGCGGGGTGAGCGGCATCGCGCTGGCCTATCTCGTCTCCGTGCTTGTCGGCCGCATCACGTTTTACAGCGCCGTGGCGAAAAATGCAACGGATGCGGACATTCGCCTCCTGATTTCGCCCACCTCGGTGATTGTGGCAACGGTGATTCTGGTCATCACCGGGCTGGTCAGCGGTATGATTCCAGCGATACGCGCCGCCAATCTCGACCCCATCGAAGCGCTCCGCTACGAGTAGAGAGCGGAAGTAAGGGTGTACATCCGGTGCCCCGATGCGCTACTCTTTCTGGTCATGAAAAACTTGCCAAGAATCGTCGCTGAAACGTTTTTTCTCGCCCTCCTAGCCTGCCTGTCGCCAAATTCGATCGGTACTGCCCGAGCACAGGCACCCGTGCCCGACTCACCGGCCATTGAGGCCCAGGCCCACGCAATGGTGGCGAAACTTACCCTCGAGCAGAAGATCGAACTCATTGGCGGCGTCGACTCGATGTACACCCACGCCATACCCGCCATCGGTCTGCCGCGCTTCAAAATGTCAGATGCCTCGGTTGGCGTGCGCACTTGGGGACCCACCACCGCTTATGCGGGCGGCGTGGCCCTGGCTGCTACCTGGGATCGTGACTTCGCGCGCACGCTTGGAGCAAGCCTGGGCAAGGATGCCCGTGCCCGCAGCGTCAACTTCCTGCTTGGACCCGGCGTCAACATCGCGCGCTCGCCCATTGCCGGCCGCAATTTCGAATATCTCTCCGAGGATCCCTACCTTAACTCGACGATTGTCGTTCCCTATATCGAGGGCTTGCAGTCGCAGGGCGTTATCGCCACCGTCAAGCACTACGCGCTCAACGATCAGGAGTTCGATCGCCACAACGCCAGTTCCGACATCGATGAGCGCACCATGCGCGAAATCTACCTGCCCGCCTTCGAGGCCGCGGTCGTCAAGGGACACGTTGACTCGGTGATGGACTCCTACAACCTGGTCAACGGCGTGCACGCAACCCAAAACGAGTTCCTCAACCTGAAACTTCTCAAGGGCGAGTGGGACTTCAAAGGCGTACTCATGTCGGACTGGGACGCTACCTATGACGGCGTGGCCGCGGCCAACAACGGACTCGACCTGGAGATGCCCAGCCCGAAATTCATGAACGCCAAGAACCTCTTGCCCGCGGTCAAGGATGGAACCGTGAAGGAATCCATCATCGACGACAAGGTTCTGCGCCTGATCCGCACCGAGCTGCGCTACGGTTTTACCACTCGCCCGCAGTTCGATCCAGCCGATTCCACCTACTCAGTTGCCGGACGCGCCGTCGCCTTGAAGGGGGCATTGGAGAGCATCACCCTCTTGAAGAACGAAGGCCATCTGCTGCCGCTCGACCCGGCCAAAATCAAGACCATCGCGATCATTGGCCCGGATGCATGGCCGGCGGTTTCAGGCGGCGGGGGTTCATCTGAAGCGACCCCCTTTGAGTCCGTCTCGACACTTACAGGCATCGCCAATCTGCTCGGCCCCGATGTGCGTGTGCTCTATAGCCGCGGGCTGCCCGATATCATGGACGTCTTCCGCGAAACCAAGTGGGAGGGCGATGTGAAAGCCGAAGCCTTCCCCAGCCCCGACTTCACGGGGACGCCTGAAACCACGATGTTGCACAGCATCGCCGCCTGGAAGGCCGGTCATCGCGATCCAGCCGCGCCGGCGCCAACCAGTTTCCGTTATACGGCGGCCTACAAGGCTTCTCAATCCGGTAAGTATCTCGTCATTGCCTCAGCCGGCAGAGAAGACGCCTTCAAGGTGAATGTCGACGGTGCCCAGGTTCTCAATCAGGTCCACGCAGAAGGCGTGATCCCCCAGTACAAGGCCATCGACTTGAACGCCGGCCAGACCGTCAACATTGCCATCGACTATCAACCCCATGGCGCCGAGGCCCGGCTTGGCTTAGGCATCGTCTATCAGCCTGACCTGGTCTCGGCCGACGCGAGAAAGTTTGCCTCGCTGGCCGATGTCGTCGTCGTGGCAGCGGGCTTTGACGGGGTCACAGAGGGCGAAGGACACGATCGCACCTTCACGCTGCCCTGGGGACAGGATGCCTTGATTGACGCCATCGCCGCGGCCAATCCGCACACCATCGTCACCCTTACCGGCGGCGGCGGCATGGAAACGCAGCCTTGGCTCGACAAGGTTCCCGCGCTGCTGCTCACCTGGTATCCCGGCCAGGAGGGCGGCACAGCCGTTGCAGAGGTCATCTTCGGCAAACACAATCCCGAGGGCAAGCTGCCCGTCAGCTTCGACCGCGATTGGGAGAGCAACCCCTCGCAGCCTTACTACTACGGCGCTCCCGGCGCGGATACCACGCTGCACACCATTGGAGAAGACGGCAAGCCCCTCGATTACACCGTTCCCCACATCAAATACAGCGACGGTCTGATGGTCGGCTACCGCTACTGGACCACCACCGGCAAGCATCCGCTGTTCCCGTTCGGCTTTGGCTTGAGCTACACCACATTCAGCTTCGCCAACCTTCATGCGCCCGCAAGCGGAGCTTCCGGATCAACGGTTTCCGTCAGCTTCGACGTGACGAATACCGGCAAAGTGGCCGGCGCGGAGGTCGGGCAGCTTTACGTCTCCGACCCATCGGCAAAAGCCATCCGTCCCGAGCGCGAACTGAAGGGATTTGAGAAGGTTCGCCTGGCACCCGGCGAAACCAAGCATGTAACTCTCGACCTGGATTCACGGGCTTTCAGCTACTGGGACGAGGCTGCGCATAAGTGGACCATCGATCCCGGCAAATTCGTGATTCTTGTCGGCGACTCCAGCGAGAACACGCCGCTTCATGCGGATGTGACGCTTAAATAGCGTGCCATCAAGTCACCAGAAAAAGCCCCGCGGTTTGCGGGGCTTTTTCTGGGCATGCTTGCAGATTCCAAGCCAGTTTGCGCTAACCCCCATGCCGCTGCCAGAAAACAGCCGGCGTCACAATGGAGTATTTCGCAGCCAGCGCGAGCAGATCTTTGTCGCCGGTGACCAGGTAATCGGCCTGCGAAGCTTGCAGCGTTTGCAGCACTGGTGCGTCGGCCCTATCGCGTAGCGCTTTTTCCAATTTGCCGCTGGGCTCAACGATCTCCGCCATGAACATGAAGCTGTCAGCCAGGTCACGAATCTCCGCGGAACTCAGTCTGACCCGCTTGAGCCGCGGCAACACCCGAACCATTTCATCAAGGATGTAACGAGACAGCACAACGCCCAGCGCGCCCTGCTGCCAGGCGCTCAGAATTTGCCCCGGCAGGCTCTCGGGATAGGCCAGCCCGGATACCAGCACGTTGGTGTCGAGAACCACGAGCAGGCGCGCCACTAGCGCCGCCGTGCGCGCGCTACAGCCGCATCGATCTCCGCCATACCCTCATCGGCCGGAACGTTTGTATAGGCCTCGGCAATCCGGCTACTCAGTGCATCGAACCGGGCGCGCATGCGGCGAATCCGGGCAAACAACTCGGCGTCCACCAGTGCAGCCACTGGTTTTCCATCCTTGTTGATTACAATGCTGTCATTCCGGTATTGCACCTGGTTTAGCATCTCGCCCAGGTTTTGACGGAAGTAGACGGCGCTTACTTCGGAAATCATCTGAACCTCCTAGAGCGTGTTTGAAAAATGGCTCGTCGGTTGTTAGCTCGAAACCCTCAGGGGCTAATGCCCTTTGTTTTCGGGCTTTTTCGGCACGACTAAAGTCGTGCCCTGATACAAAGCGGGTTTTTGAAACATGCTCTAGTGTCCTGTCTCCGAAGTCGTTTGAAAAACAACAGCAGATCCTTCGACTCACCACCCCCAAGCTGAAAAGCGCTTGGGGCCCCGTTCGCTCAGGATGACAACCTGAGTTTTGCTGCGAATATCTGAGACAGGACACTAGTCATAATGACCAATATGGCCATTATGATCGATGCGATTTGGAATGTCCACCCGAGTTCGAGCAATCCTGCTATGGCATTCAATCCAGACGGAACGAAGGAACCTCGACCGTAGAGTGCGCTATAACCCCAAGAACGCGCGCAGCGCTTCGTTGACTGCCTGCATGGTCGCGGGGCTGACGCGGCCCATGCGAGGCCCGACCTTTCCGCGCGGAACGGTGGTTGCCTTATCCACCATGATCTGCGAGGGTACGCGCAGGCCGGTCTCCTTCCCGGCGCCAACCTTGACCCGGAAAAGCGGTGCATCGTGGATCTCGCTGGTGAGCGGAAGTACGATTAGGGAGGGGTGCAGATCGAAGGCGTCCGCCTGCACGACGAGGGCCGGGCGCGGTTTGCCGTAATCTCCCGAGACAGCTACAGTTACCAGGTCTCCGCGCTTCATTTGGCGCTTACATCCTGAATCCAGCGCATCACTTCCGACTCATCTTCCGAAGCGGCAATCAATTGCGATTGGCGGCGCGCTTCGGCGGCAAACCGCCGGCGTTGCGCGTCCTGTACGTAGCGGCGCATCAGCGAGCGCAGCACCTCGGCGGCGGGGTGGTCTTCTGCTTCGACGACGGCCATAAACTCAGCCTTGAGCGCTGCGTCGATGCGCAGATTCAACGTAGTTTCCCTGGTACGTTCCATTGTCTGGGGCATCTTCTCCTCACCGTTCTTCTAAACTTAAATTGTAAGCACAACCTATAATTACTGCAAGTAGTTACAGTCTGTACCTACAAAAACACGATCTTTACGGTCGCGTCGGCCTGCATCGAAAAAATGACTTATCATCGTCCAATGAAACGCGTTCTCTTGTCATGGAGCAGCGGTAAAGACAGTGCCTGGGCTCTCCACCTGCTGCGCCGCGATCCCGAGGTCGAAGTTTGCGGGCTGCTCACCACGCTCAATGCCGAATTCGACCGCGTCGCGATGCACGGCACGCGCCGTTCGGTGCTTGAAGCGCAGGCTCGCGCGGCCGAGCTTCCGTTATGGATCGTCCCGCTGCCGTGGCCGTGTTCGAACGAAATCTATGAGCAGCGCATGGCCGAGGTCTGCAAGCGCGCCATTGAAGAGCGCATTGACGCCATCGCCTTTGGCGACCTCTTTCTTCCCGATGTGCGCGCCTATCGCGAGAATCAGCTAAAGAACACCGGCCTGGAGCCGCTGTTTCCTTTATGGCAGATTCCGACGGACGAGTTGGCAAGCGAGATGATCGCCGGCGGTCTCCGGGCGCGCCTCTCCTGTGTGGACACAAAGCAGTTGCCGGCCGAATTTGCCGGCCGGGAATTCGATTCCTCATTGTTGAGCGATCTGCCACGCGAAGTTGACCCTTGCGGCGAACGCGGCGAATTTCACACCTGCGTCTATGCCGGTCCGATGTTTACGGCGACCCTGCCGATCGCAACTGGAGAGATCGTCGATCGCGACGGATTTGTCTTCGCGGATTTTCAATAGTGAGCCAGTGTCCGGCTCCGCGGGTTACCGCAGGCTCCGCAGCGCCGGGTAGAGTTTGCGCCACTCGGCGTATCCATGCTTATAGGCGGCCACATCCGCCGGATCCGGCTCGATGCGCTGCGCCACCTCGATGGCCTGGCTGCATGCTTCATCCAGGTTGGCCCAGCGTCCCGCGCCCACACCGGCCATCAAGGCGCAACCGAATGCTCCACCCTCTTCGGCGGTCAGCACTTCCACAGCCTGGCCGTAGATGCCTGCCTGAATCTTCCGCCACAAAGCGCCGCGCGCGCCTCCGCCGCCCAACCGGATAGCGCTCACCGGAATGCCAAGCTCGGCAAACAGCGTGAACGTATCTTCGAGCGAATACGCAACTCCCTCCAGCACCGCGCGCACAAAATGGGGCGCGGTGTGGTTGGCCCCAATGCCCGCAAAGGCCGCGCGCACCTCCGGGTCCAGATGCGGCGTCCGCTCGCCAAGCAGATAGGGCGCCCATTCCAGTCCCTCGCTGCCGGCCGGTATCTTCGCGGCTTCCTCATTGAGCGCGTCGTAACTCTGCCCGGCAAAGAATGTTTCCTTGAGCCAGCTCAAGCTCAGCCCCGCGCTCTGTGTCACACCCATCACATGCCATAACCCCGGCACCGCGTGGCAGAAAGTGTGCAGCCGCCCCTTCGGATCTTTAGTCGGGTTGGCTGTTGCCGCAAACACCACGCCCGAAGTTCCGATGGTGGCCGAAACCGAACCCGGTTGCAAAATGCCCATGCCCACAGCGCCTGCGCCCTGGTCGCCTGCGCCGGCAGCCACCGGCGTTCCCGCAGTCAGTCCCGTCAATCCCGCGGCTTCGGCGCCGATGCGCGCACAAATCTCCGGCGACTCAAAAACACGCGGCAGCCAGCTCTCCTTGATCCCTGCCACCTCGGCAACCTCGCGTGACCAGCGGCGGTGCGTCACGTCCAGCAACAGCGTTCCCGACGCCTCTTGCACGTCGATGGCAAACTCGCCCGTCAGCCGGTAGCGCACGTAGTCCTTGGGACACATGATGTGCGCAATCTTCGCGAAGATCTCCGGCTGGTGCTTCTTGACCCACAGCAGCTTGGTCAGCGTAAAGTTGGGTAGCGCGGGATTGCATGTAAGCTCGATGAGCCGCTCATAACCGATGCGTTCGGTGAGCCAGTCGCACTCCGGCTGCGTCCGCGTGTCGCACCAGATCAGCGCCGGGCGCAGCACCGCGCCGTTCTGGTCCAGAATGACCGCGCCGTGCATCTGCCCGGTGAGCGCAATGGCAGCGATCGGTTCTTTCGGCTCCGGCGTAGAGCCCAGCGCTGCTCGAATTGCTTCTTGTGCGGCACGCCACCAATCTTCGGGGTCCTGTTCCGCCCATCCCGGATGCTCAGCCCGAAACGGCGCATGCGCGCTCGATGCCGAACCCATCAACTTGCCGGCCGCATTCACCACCACGGCCCGCGTCCCGCCCGTCCCCACATCCATGCCAAGGAACCACATAGTCGCATTCTCCTTACCTAAATCGCTTTTCTCCGGCGCAGAGAGCATAGCAGCTTACGCGGCTCAGGGAAAAGCAACTTGGGCCGTCCCCGGGGCCTGGTTGCTTTGCCTACGGGGTGCGAATCAATTTGCGCCTGGCGTGGCCGCCGACGCGGCAACCTGATTGGCGTCCACCACGAGCGGACTCTGGAGCACCATCTGAAACTGCCATCCGGCGTCGAAAAGCACATAGTCGATCTTGCTCTGCGAATGGTGCGCCAGGGCGAGCATCGTGATCGTCAGTGCCGCTGCGCCGCCAAACACCGCACCGATAACCTCTCCCATTGGCGGTCCAACCTTCGGCAGCGGCGGCAGAGTCGGCGTGGTTTGCGCAAAGAGCCCCATGCTGCCTGCCGGCGGGGTGAGAGAGGCGAGCTCGGCTCCGGGGGCTCCAATCCTGGGTGCAAAGTCTTCCGCCTGCGTACTGTTGGCGTCCAGGCTCACCGAGTAGCCGTTGGCGAACACCAGCCGTGTAAAGTGGATGCCCACCTCGGGCTGCTGCGTATCCGAGGCCCGCGCCGTGACCGTCTTCACCACGCCTTCAACATAGCTGCCGGCAGGAATGGCTACCTGCATTCCAGCCATGATTGGGAAGGCAACCGTCGCGCGCACTGCATCCCCTGGTTTGGTCGATTTCTTCTTGATGGGATTGATGAGCGTAAGCGGAATGGCCGTGCCGGCCGGAAGGGTAAGGGTGCGTGCGCTTGCCGGCGCCGTGGTCTGCATGGCGGGCGGAGGAGGAACCGCAGTTTGAAAGAAGGCGTGCGGTATTTGAGCGCTAACCAATGAGGCGATAGAGAACAAGGCAATCAAGCTCGAGGGCATTGAAATTCTTCCTTTCGTGTTGCCGGTGGACAGATGCGCTGAAGATGGACGGGCCTGGCAGGAAAATCGCCGCGCCTTACCTGCTCTGAGCCTCTACGGGCTCTGATTGTGGACGGGCGTACTGGAAATCACGATCGGTGGAATGGGGCAGGGTATCTCCGACGACCCTGGCGTGCCAGGCGACCCGGGAATTGTGGTGCTGGGCGTGCCTGGAGTGCCGGGGATCACGGTGTCCGGCATTCCGGGGCCTCCGGGTATCACAGTGTCCGGGGTTCCAGTGGAGCCAGGGATCACTGTATCCGGGGTTCCGGGGGTTCCGGGAGAGCCGGGAATAGGCCGGCAAAGCGATGCGGATTTGAACTGGCCGGGCACGGGCGCGCGCGACTGCGGAATCGCCGCCGCCACCGCTTGCAGATCGAGCGTCAGCGGCGATGCCAGCGTGATCTCGATCTGCGCGCCGTTGTCGAGCAGCAGGTCGTTCCTTTGGCTTACCTGGATGGCCACGGCGATCAAGGTTTCTGCCGGATTGTTCTGCGCCCCAACCGCTGTCGGAGCGGGTGCCCCAATGTCCGCGCCTGGAAGGGCGGCCACATAGCCATTCGCGAAGATGATATGCGTAAAGAGAATCTGAAGCTCGCCTCGGTTCGACCGGCGCGCTGGCCGCGTCAGCTTTTCGAGTCTTCCTTCAACGAACGTGCCGGGCGGAACAGCGATCTTGCCGCCCACGGTCACCGGGAATGTAGTCTGTGCATAAATGGATGCGCCCGGACTCGCCGTTCCGGCCCATACTGGCCGGATCAGCGCCACCTGCATCGTGGCGCCCGCAGGAATCGTGAGCGCTGGATCTACAGCGGTTGTTGCTGCCACCGGTTGGGCTTGCGCCTGGGAACCTGTCAACCCCGCACCCGCAGTCAGCAGGAAAAATGCGGAAATCAAAGCCGTTCGTGTTGTGGCACTTAGCTTGTGCATGGATACCTTCTTCCTTTCTTCCGGTATCTGACCGTGAAGACGCAAACGGGAGAAGGATGGTTGCATCGGCCGTGAAATAGCCGCGCGTCCCTGCCGGCAATTCACCATAATGCGATATAGCGGCCCGCTTTGTGACCTATGGCACAGGCGCTTTCATGCCGCCGGGCGACAATTGTTTTGTAAGGCGCCACAATCCTCCACTGCGCGCCGAGGAGACCTTTTACATGAGCGATCTAGCCACTCTGGCTGAAGCCGTTGCCGTTGATCCGCTGGTTGGACACCCGGCCGACTACCACGTCTTCCACAAGTTCATCGAGCGCTGCAAGAATCTGCCGGCCATCACCACGGCCGTCGTCTGGCCGCTCTCCGACGTGGCCCTCAAAGGGACGGTCGAAGCCGCAATCGAGGGCCTCATCGAGCCCACCCTCATTGGTCCTGAAGCGGCCATGAAAGCGCTCGCAGCCAAGATCGGCGTGGACATCGGCGCCTATCCAATCCTCGAAGCCGAATCCGAATCCAAAGCCGCCGAGCTCGGCTGCATCATGTGCCGTGCAGGCAAAGCATTGGCCATGATGAAAGGCAGCCTGCACACCGACGAACTGATGAAGGCTGCCATGAACAAAGACACCGGCCTGCGCACCGCGCGCCGCATCAGTCACGTCTTCATCATGGATACGCCGGCTTACGCGCGCACACTGCTTATCACCGACGCGGCCATCAACATTGTTCCCGAGCTTGAAGACAAGATTCACATCGTTCAGAATGCCATCGACCTGGCCCATGCTCTTGGCATCGCCGAGCCCAAGGTTGCGCTGCTTTCGGCAGTGGAGACGGTAAACCCCAAGATCAAGTCCACGCTTGACGCCGCAGCCCTGTGCAAGATGGCCGACCGCGGCCAGATCACCGGCGGCATCCTTGACGGACCTCTGGCCTTCGATACCGCGGTCAGCGCAAAGGCCGCAGCCATCAAGAAGCTGGTCTCGCCCGTCACCGGCCAGGCCGACATCCTGGTCGTCCCCGACCTCGAGAGCGGCAACATGCTGGCCAAGCAACTGGAGTACCTGGGCGGAGCACAACTGGCCGGCATCGTGCTCGGCGCGCGTGTGCCCGCCATCTTGACCAGCCGCGCGGACTCGGCCGAGACGCGGCTCACCAGTTGCGCCGTGGCCGTGTTGCTCCACTACGCAACTCATCCGGCCGTCAAGGTCTAGCCGTAACCTTTCGCGAGAGTCAACGGGCACCGGTTGTCTTCCTTCAGGGAGCGAGGCAACCGCGCCCGGTTCTCCGCGAGTGGATTTTGTACCCGCGCCCGACTCTGCGAAACTCGATTCATGCCTCCTGTTTTGCCTGCACTCATCTTCGACCTTGACGGAACCCTCACCGACTCCAAACCCGGCATCCTCGGCTGTCTGCGCAAGGTGCTCGACGCACGCAATATGGGCGACCAGGGACCGCTGGATCGCTTCATCGGACCCCCGGTTGAAGAATGGGTCGTCGATCTGCTGCCCAACGGGAGCGAAGCAGAGCGCCTCGCCCTGGCCCGCGACTACCGCGCCTGCTACGACCGCGAAGGCTGGCGGAATAACTCTGTTTTCCCCGGGGTTCGCGAAATGCTCGCCGACTTGCAGCGGCAGGGATTTCCACTCTACGTCTGCACCTCGAAGCAGCAGCATTTTGCTGTGCGCATCCTTGACGCGTTCCAACTGTCGGGCGTGTTTACAGCCATCTACGGCGACAAGTTGGAATACGCGAGTCACAGCAAAGTGGACCTGCTCGCCAATATCCTGCGGGAACGCTCGCTCGGGCCCGACTCCGCCTGCCCCAATCCTGCTTGGATGATCGGCGACCGCAGCTATGACATCGACGCAGCCCACGCAAACCGTCTCCGTTGCCTGGCTGCCGGGTGGGGTTACGGCACGCCGCAAGAGTGCGCGCAGGCCGATGCAGTGGCTCCAACACCCGCCGATGTCGCGGACATCGTCTCCCCTCAAGGCCTGGCCGCAGTTCGCTAACGCTCTCATTCAGTTCCCGGTTTGAGGATTCCCGCGGGTCTTGCACGGTCTGCGGACACCACAACTGCGCCTTTTTTCGAGGTCTGCGAGTGGGAACGCTGTTTGTTCATTCGGGCAGAGGAATGGCTGTGGGGAAAAGGACTATGTTTAGCGCTAATTCATCAAAATAGGAAGATATTCTTGTGTAAGTTATTGAAATATATCATTCACAATAAATTCATTGACGATAGTACAGAAATCGCGGTAACATGGAGTCGGTAACAATCATCCCTAAGGAGGTAAATCATGCGTCATATCGTTGCAAGTACCATCATGCTCTCGTCGATGCTCTTCCCGGTAGTGGCCAATGCAAGCACTTCCGCGGACGACGCTACTGCTCCCACCCCTAACCTCCGTGTCAGCACCGGAGTCATCGCACCCAGCCTGATTGGATCGCTCGCGCTCCAGCTTCCCGAAGGCCTTTCCCAGTCCTTCGTTCCCATGGATACCCCGGTCGGTCTCTCTTTCACTGTCGACAGCAACGGCCAGCCCCAGGACGTCAAGGTCGTCAAGCCGTCCAACCCCTACCTGGATGCGCGCATTGTTGACGCAGTCCAAAAGGCCCATTTCCGTCCCGGCACGGTGGACAACACCCCCATCCCCATCGAGATGAACCTCACCGTCAACATCGCACGCTAACCCCCAGCCCTCCCGAACCCAACAAGTCAGGCCGGGAGACTTATCGGTCTCCCGGCCACCCCAACGCCACTTTCCTCACTTCTGGGCAAACTCGGCGACTGTTGGACCCATTGCGGACGCGCATTGGCCCGGCGCCAGGTGTCCGCACCCGTCATAGACCAGAAGTTCCGACCGCGGAATCAACTGCTGCATCTTCTTCCCCAGATCCAGGGGCGTGATGTGGTCCTCCTTGCCCCAGAGAATCAGCACCGGAATCGTCAATTCCGGCAGCAGGCCATCGGTCGTGTCCTTGCCGGTCATCATGGTGTTCAGCGCCCGCTGAGTCACCCATCGGCGCCGAGCGGAGATGCGCAGAATATCGCGCGCAACAAAGCCCGGAATCCGCGGAGGATGCGGCATCAGTAACGCCTCCAGTTGGTCCAGGTCCCCCGGCGTCCTGGGCATGAACAGGTTGGTATTCCAGTCCGGCTTCGCGTAAATCCCCGCCGAGTCAAACAGCATGAGCCGTTTCACCGTCTCTGGATGGGATGCCGCGATAATCTGCACAATCCAGCCGCCCATCGACCAGCCGCCCAGGTTCACCTGTTTCAATCCCAGCGCGTTCATAAAGTCCACAACCGCATTGGCCTGGTCGCGCACCGAGTAGGAGAAGTCCCGCGGCCTTTCGCTGCGCCCGTATCCGAACAGATCGGGCATATAGACACGGAAACCAGCCCTGGCAAAAAAAGGAGAAAGGTTGCTCCAGTCTTCGGCGCGCCCTCCCAGCCCGTGCACCAGCACTACCACCGGCCCGCTCCGAGGTCCCTCCGCCAGGTAGTGCATTCGGTGGCCCTCGACGGTCACTTGCCTATTCTCGACCCCGGAGAAAGCTTCCCGCGCGTACATCGTCCCGTTGAGGTAACTCACCGGCCGCAACCAGAACCCGATGCCTGCAATCAGCGCCGCCGCCCACAGCGCACCGGCAATCCACAGCAACTTTCGCGTCAACTTCATCGAACCTCACTCTCTCCCGCTGCCGGCGCCTGTGCTCTTTGCCAGCCCATCTCGATCACCCGCACTGTAATCGGGTCCAGCTTCAGGGCACTTTGGCTTTTCCATTCCGCGCGCTCCACCCATCGCACCGCATCGGCGTCCGAGGCGGCCTGCAAACTGCCTCCCGTCACCCGGCACAGGTAATCGGCAATCACGTAGTGATAGCGGACTCTTTCGCCGTCGCGGTGAATCCGGTCAAGGAGCTCAACCAGCTCGACCATTTCGACGTCGAGGCCAGTCTCTTCGCGCACCTCGCGCACCACGCCGGCAATAAGCGATTCGCCCAGCTCCAGCAGTCCGCCTGGAAGAGACCAATGGCCCTTCAGCGGCTCGGACCCGCGCCGCACCAGCAATACCCGGCCCTCGTCAACAATCACTGCGCCCACCCCCACCAGCGGCGCCACAGGAAACTCTCTCTGCATCTTCCTCCCGATTCTCTCGACTTCTTAACGATAGTTCTTCGACCGGCATTGCCTGCAAGAGCAGCTCGCAGGAATCTCCACCCGCACGGCTATCATCTAGATAAGGGAAGACAGGAGAGAGACATGGCGGAATTCACGTTGCAAATCGAAGGTATGCATTGCGGTTCCTGCGTTCGCCGCGCCAGCCAGGCGCTGGCAGCCGTTGAAGGCGTAACCGTCAACGAGGTCCGCGTCGGCGCCGCTCGGCTCACTTCCGCCGCCGAGCCAGCGCCGATTGACCTTGCCATCGCAGCTCTGGCCAAGGCCGGCTACACCGCGCATCGGGAACAGTAAGTGGCCCCGCCCGCATCGGAATCGATCACGCTTCCCGTTTTAGGGATGACGTGCGCCTCCTGCCAGCATCACGTAGAAGAAGCGCTGCGCGCAACTGCCGGCGTTGAATCGGCGCACGTGGATTTGATGGCTCACCGCGCCAGCGTCGTCTTCAATCCGGCGTTGGCCGCGCCCCAGCAGTTGGTTGAAGCCATTCGCGGCGCGGGCTATGACGCGGTTCTTCCACGCACGGGCGATTCCGCTGCCGGCCCTGATCATCAAGACCATCGGGAGCACGAGGCTGAGTCCTCTCGCAAGGCCTTGACCACACTCATTGCCGGCGCAGCGGCCATGCTGCTGGCCATGCCGTTGGGATCGCAGATGGGCACGTTGGATCGCGTGCTAATGCGTGCATCGCCCTGGCTCTATGCGCTGCCGCCAAGCCCGCTGCGCTGGTCTCTGTTGATTCTTACGGCAGCTATCGTGAGTTGGGCCGGCCGTGGCATTTATCTCAGCGCCATCCGCGCCTTGCGCCACGGATCTACCAATATGAACACGCTCGTCGGCCTGGGGACGAGCGTTGCCTTCCTCTATTCCGCCTATGCCACGGTCTGGGCCGCTCCCGGCCGCGATGTTTACTTCGACGCGGTGCTGCTGATTGTTGGATTTCTGCTTTTGGGTAAAAGCCTTGAGGGCCGCGCCAAACGCCGTGCTCTGGCCGCGCTCGACGCGCTCTCCCGCCTGCGCCCGGTAACTGCCCGCCGCATTGTGGACGGAGTGCAAACCGTTGTTCCGCTTGAAGAGATTCAACCCGGCGACAGCGTCCTTGTTCTTCCCGGCGAGCGCTTTCCGGTCGACGCCACCATCGTGGAAGGCCGCACCACGGTCGACGAAGCGATGCTCACCGGCGAATCCACGCCACTCGCCCGCGAAGTAGGCGGCCGCGTGCTCGCCGGTTCGCTCAACTACGATGGCGCGGTGGTTTGCCGCGCGCAGTCGCTGGGCGAAGCAACGGTGCTGGCGCAGATCACGCGCATGGTGGAGCAGGCTCAAGGCTCGCGCGCGCCCATGGAGCGGCTGGCCGACCGCGCCAGTTCCATCTTTGTTCCCGTGGTGCTGGGCCTGGCGCTGGTCACCTTTCTCGCATGGCTTTTGGCCGCGCAATCGCTTCCCCTCGCTCTGGCAAATACCGTCGCCGTGCTCGTGATTGCCTGTCCCTGCGCCATGGGCCTGGCCGTGCCTGCAGCGCTTACGGTTGCCGTGGGCCGCGGCGCGCAACTCGGTGTGCTCTTCAAGGGCGGAGAAGCATTGGAGCGGTTGGCCCATCTCGATGCGATCGTTCTCGACAAGACCGGCACACTCACCGTGGGGAGTCCGGTGCTGGCAGGGGTTCATCCGATGGTTGGCTATGAGCAGAACGATCTTCTGCGCATGGCCGCCGCGGCCGAGGAGCGGTCGAACCATCCCCTGGCCCACGCGATCATCGATTATTCGCGCGGACTGGGTCTTGTGTGGAAACCAGCGCAAGACGTGCAGATTCTCCCTGGACGAGGCCTCACGGCGAAGGTCGAAGATCATGCGTGTCTGCTCGGCAACGAAGCACTCTTCCAGGAGTTCTCCATCCCACTGCCTGAGAAGATGGCCCCGCCCGAACCTGGAGTCACGCGTCTCTGGATGGCTTTGGACAATGCGCCGGTTGGATACTTCGATGCGCGCGACGCACTGCGGCCCGATGCGGCCGAGGCAATCGCAGCGCTGCGGCAGGCTGGCCTGCGCGTCCTGATGCTCACCGGCGACTCACCGGCAGCCGCGGCGCCGATTGCAGCCCAGCTCGGCATTACCGAAGTTGAAGCCAGTCTCGAACCCGCCGCCAAACTCGCCCGCATTCGCGCTTTGCAGCAGAGCGGGCTGCGCGTGGCCATGGTGGGCGACGGAATCAACGACGCCGCCGCGCTGGCACAGGCCGACGCCGGCATCGCCATGGGTACTGGAGCCGATCTGGCCCAGGAGGCCGGCGATGTGCTGCTCTTGCGAACGCAGCCTTCCGCCATTCCCGCCGCGCTCGGCCTTGCCCGCCAAACCCTGCGCATCATGCGCCAGAATCTTGCTTGGGCTGTGGGCTACAACCTGATTGGCATTCCTCTGGCCGCGGGACTGCTCTATCCGGCATTCCACATTTTGCTGACGCCTTGGCTGGCAGCGGCCGCGATGGCCCTGAGCTCGGTGTGCGTGCTTGGCAATAGCCTGCGGCTGCGGCGCTGGCAGCCCGCATTGGCCGCGCTGGCAAGATAGACTGATCTGAGAGCCTGACTGTGCGCATCCTGACCCGCTATATTCTCGGTGAAATCCTCTCCCACGCGCTCATCGGCTGCGCGCTCTTCACCTTCATTTTGTTCATGCCCTACCTGCCGCATGTTTTGGAGATGGTGGTCCGCAATAGTTCCACTTTCCAAAGCGCGGCGGAGATCTTCCTCTTCACCATGCCCAATCTTTTCCGGGTAACCATCCCCATGTCGGTGCTGGTGGGCGTGCTGCTGGGGCTGAGCCGATTGGCCGCCGACAGCGAGATCATCGCCATGCGCGCCTCGGGCCTGGGCATCGGCTACTTTGTACGCGTCTCCTCGATCGTCGCCGTTGGCGGCACGCTGCTCGGCCTGGGCAACTCGCTCTACCTGGCTCCGCGCGCCAACCAGGCCATTCTGGAGATGGAACAGCAGCTCGAAACTTCGCAGGCCTCCTACGAGATTCAGCCGCGCGTCTTCTACGAGGACTTCAAGAACTTTGTTCTCTATGTGCAGAACGTACGCTCCGGAACCGGCGCATCCAATTGGGACCAGGTCTTCATGGCCGACGTCACCGATCCCGAAGCGCCGCGCATCACCACCGCCGCTTCGGCCACAGTGGTTAGCGATTCGACACAGGTGCTGCTGATGCGGCTGCGCAACGGCGCGCAGCACGACCCCGTGCCCGGCCAGCTCGATCAGTCAAACGACTCCGTATTTACCACGACGGATCGCCCGCTCGAGCTCAGCCCGCAGAGCGACGTGCACCTGGGCCGGAGGGACACGGCCATCTACGCATTGCCCATGAGCGCACTGCTTCAGCGCATTCATGGTTCCGACCCCAAGCCATTCCTGATTGAGCTGAACAGCCGCTTTTCGTTTCCCGCCGCCTGCCTGGTGCTGATGTTGGTAGGGGTTCCCCTGGGCGTAGCTTCGCGCCGCGGCGGCAAGAGCTCCGGCTTTGTCTACACCATTCTGCTGGTGTTTTTCTACTACTTTCTCTCTTCCACCGGCATTGCATTGGGCCGCCAGAACCGGCTTCCCGCGTTCCTTGCCGTGTGGTCGGCGAACCTGCTTTTTGCCGGCGCCGGCATCTTCCTGCTCTGGCAAATGGCCAGTGGAGGCCGGGTCCTGGCCACAATTACCGGCTGGTTCACTCGCGAGCCCAAGCCCGACACCAACGGCACAGCCCAGCGCAAAATTTTCTCGCTGACCGGTCTTCAGGATCGGCTGCAGCGGCGTCCGCAGCGCGCAAAATCCCGCAGTGCCTTTCCGCGCATCCTGGACGAATACGTAGTGCGCGAGTTTCTGGGCATGTTCCTGCTGGTGCTCACGGGCTTTGTTCTGCTTATGCTGGTGTTCACCTTTTTTGACCTGATAGGCGACATCCTGCGCAATCACATTCCGCTCACCACGGTAGGCGACTATCTGGTCAACCTCACACCCGACATGCTTTACCAGATTGCCCCGCTGGCCGTGTTGATCGCCACCCTTGTCACCTTCGGCGTGCTCAACCGCAACAGCGAAATCATTGCCATGAAGGCCACCGGCATCAGCCTCTACCGGCTGGTGATTCCCGTCGTCGCCATCTCCGCCATGCTGTCGATAAGCCTGTTTCTCTTCGACCAGTACTATCTGCCCCTGGCCAACCGCAAGCAGGAAGCGTTGCGCAATACCATCAAAGGCCGGCCGCCTCAAACGGTTGCCCACCCCGAGCACAACTGGATTTTTGGCCAGCCGCGTCCCGGCGAACCCGGCCGCATCTTCTACTACCAGTTCTTCGATCCCGACCGCCAGGAGTTTGCCAATCTCTCCGTGTTCGAGTTCGATCCTTCCACGTTCTCAATCACGCGCCACATCTTCGCCAATCGTGTCTTCAGGGACGCGAATGCCGAGACGTGGCGCTTTCAAAACGGTTGGGTGCGCGACCTGACGGGAGCCGACACCGTGGCATTCCGCGAGTTCAGGCAGACCACTTTTTCTGAGATTCACGAAGATCCCGGCTACTTTACCAAGGAAAACCTGCAGTCGCAGGAGATGAACTTCGGCCAGCTCGACAACTATATCCGCGACCTGCGCCAGAGCGGGTTTGACACCATGCGTCTGCGCGTCGCGCTGTGGCACAAGCTCGCCTACCCGCTCATCGCCGTCGTGATGGCGGTGCTCGCCATCCCCTTCGCGCTCTCCATGGGACGGCGCGGCTCGCTCACCGCCATCGCCGTGGCCATCGCTGTCGCCCTCGCCTACTTCGTTGTCAACGGCACGTTTGAGGCCATGGGCAATGTGAATTACCTGCCCGCCGCTCTCGCCGCCTGGTCTTCCGACATCCTTTTTGCGCTGGTGGGCGGTTACCTACTGCTGCGCACGCCTACGTAGACCGGCGTAACGCTTCAGGCTCGTTCCGGCGGCCATTACGTCCGAATCAAGGCCCCGAACGAGGCTTCGGCATGCGCATCGTCAAACAAGAACTCGAGTCCCACGCCCGATTCCGGCCTGACATTCCTCACCACCGCGATGATGCGGCATTCAACACCGTTGAAAGTGAAACGAAGGTTCACCTCGGCGTCTAGCTCCATATGCATGTAGGCCCTGGTCATCAGGAAGCATCCGTCTTGGCTGATGTCCTGAAGCCGCCCGCGAAACATGGATCCTCGATGACGAATCACGGCTTCAGCGAATAAATCGCATGGACAACGGCGTCTGCGCCTGCGGTCCGCGCCTTCCGATTCCCCAGCCGCGGCGGTCTTGCCGATAGTCTCCCGAGGCTGCATCGAATTCCTTCCACTCCGGGAAAGCATCCCGCGAACAACGTCCACACCTTAACGTTATCGGCAGACCACGGCGGTTCACTAGCGGTACTTCATTAAGAAATGCAAAGTCGGCTGAAAACCTCAGAGAATAGCGACATTGAGGGCCGAATCATGCATCTTGCCGTCAGGGCATTCGCCTGCCAGACCCGCCGGGAGGCCGCAAACCTGCTCCCTTCCCCGATACAATAGATTCATGTTTCGCGATCTCGCCCCGCTCTTTGGGTACATGCGCCGCTACCGCTGGGGTTACCTCTGGGGAACGCTTTCCTGCGTTTGCACCAATGCCATCTGGGTTCAGTTTCCCGGTGTGCTTGGCAAGGCCATCGATTCCATCGAGAAGGGAACAACCCGGCAGCAGATCGTGATCTTCGCCGGCCTGCTGGTCGCCATCTCTCTGGTCAAGGGAGTCTTCCTTTACTCCCAGCGCTGGATACTGATCGGCATCTCGCGCGACATCGAGTTCGACCTGCGCAACGATCTGTTCAAAAAGCTCGAGCAGCAGGACTCAGGCTTCTATCAGCGTTACCGCACCGGCGACATCATGGCCCGCATGACCAACGACCTCAACGCCGTGCGCATGTTGCTGGGCCCTGGGCTCATGTACAGCGCCAACACGGTTTTTCTTACGGTGTTCGCACTCGTCTTCATGCTGCGCATCAGTCCTTATCTCACCCTGGTCGCGCTGGCGCCGATGCCGATTGCCAGCATCCTGGTGCAGTACTTCGGGAGCCGCATACACACGCGCTTCGAGCGCATCCAGGCCAGCTTCTCCGACATCTCGGCACAGGCCCAGGAAAACTACTCCGGCGCCCGGCTGGTGCGCGCATTCGCCCGCGAAGAGTCCGAGATCGGTCTCTTTGAACGGCTCAACCGCGAGTACATCGGCCGCGCCCTTCGCCTTGTCCAGCTCATGGGCATGCTGTGGCCCACGCTCGAGTTCGTTCTCGGCGTCTCCATGATCATCACCTTGCTGGCCGGCGGCCACCTGGTCATCTCCCATAAGATCGATGTCGGCCAGTTCGTCGCCTTCAGCACGTACATGATCATGCTCATCTGGCCCATCATCGCCGTGGGCTGGGTGATCAACATCTTCCAGCGCGGAACCGCTTCGGTAAAGCGCGTTGACGAGCTGCTTAAGGCCGAGCCGGCCATAGACGACCGCGCTGCCGATCCCGCGATTCCCGCCGATACCGTGCTGCACGGCGAAATCGAATTGCGCGATCTCAATTTCAGCTATGGCGACACTCCGGTGCTCCACGACATTTCGCTGCGCATTCCAGCCGGTTCAAGCCTGGCCATCGTGGGCCCTACCGGCTGCGGCAAGTCCACGCTGGTCCATCTGATCTCCCGCCTTTATGAAGCGCCCGAGGGGACGCTGTTTATCGATGGCCGGCCGGTGCGCGACTATCCGCTGGCAGTGCTGCGCCGGAATATTGGAATGGTTAGCCAGGAAACTTTTTTGTTCAGCGAAACAATTCGCGAAAACCTTGCTTTCGGCGCGCCCGATGCGACGGCCGAGGAGCTGCTCAAGGCCGCCGAGGCAGCCCACATACGCCAGGAGTTCGAGGAGTTCCCGCAGGGCTTTCAAACCATGGTGGGCGAGCGCGGCGTTACACTTTCCGGCGGACAGAAGCAGCGCTCAGCCATCGCGCGCGCGCTGGTGCGCCGGCCTGCCATTCTCATCCTCGACGATGCACTGGCCAGCGTGGACACCTACACTGAAGAGCGCATATTGGGCGGCTTGCGCAGCTATACGGCGACTTCCACCACCATCCTCATCTCGCACCGCGTCTCCACCGTGCGCAGCGCCGACCAGATCGCCGTGCTCGACCACGGCAGGATTGTGGAACTGGGACGGCACGACGAGTTGCTCGCGCTGGACGGCTACTACGCCAGCCTCTACCAGAAGCAGCAACTGGAGGAAGAGCTGACCGTTGCGGGGTGAGAAAAGCAGGGGTCAGGGATCAGGGAACAGGGGTCAGAGATCAGAGATCAGGGAATAGCAAACCAATTCAGCGGGGCACGTTCTCGACGACGCAAGCTTTGCCGCTTCCAAATCCTGCAACGTCATTTGTCTCGCGAAAGCTGGGTCGCAAGGATAGGCCTGACGACTGGCTGCGCCAGTCTCTGTTCCCTGTTCCCTGCTTTTACGCATTCCACCTGGAACCAACCGCAGAATCCGCACCGTAGTCCGAGTTCTCAAACTCCGCAGGGTTGCGGCTGGATGAAAAGTCGGCAAGCTGCGGCGGCGCCGGATTGACCTCGGGGTCGATCGCCACCTGACGCCATGCGTCGCGCACGTTGCGCACGCATTCAACCGCGTGCTCAAACTTGTCCTTCGAGGCCGACTGCGAAGCCTGCAGAATCTGCGCGAAGATCGATGAGTAGAATTCGCTGAGCGCCTCCGCCGGCCGCCCGCCCACATCCATGCGCAGCCGCGCCTGGAGGTGGATGATGATATCCAGCACGCGCTTCACCGCAATGCGGCGGCCCTCCTGATCGCCGCGCTCCACGGCGTAGATGGCCGCATAGAGAAAACGGATCATTCCGTCATAAAGCGCAACCACGAGATCGACTGCCGAAGCGCCGTCCAGCGCATGTTCCCGATAACTTCCCATTGCGGTGCGACTCCTTAACCGTTGGTGTTGCTGTTATACCCGGTGATTGCCGAGTAAAGCTCGTTGATACCATCCAACTGCGTGGGCAGTTCCTGCAAGATCTCGTTGGCGCTGTTCAGCTCGGCGGTCAGGCTGGACGACTGAATTGAAATCTGGCTCTCTTCCTTGGAGACGTTGGCATTCAGAGTGGATTCCGAGTTGCTGTTCGCGGTTTGGGCCAGAGCCAATGTTCCTGTCGACGAACTTGTGCCCGCGTCGTTCAGCATGGTGGAGAAAGACTGGCCCCAACTGTTGACATTCTGGAAGAAGCCCAGGACCCCGCTGTAATCCGTATTCAAGGCCGAGGTGAGTACCGTCTCGTCGAAGGAGATTGTGCCGTCGTAGCTGGTGCTCAAGGTGATGCCCAGGTTGGCCAGGGTCGAGATGTCGGACGAGTTTGTGTAGTTCAGGGTATTAGTGCTGGTGTGAGTGGCGTCCAGAACGCTCGAGGTTACGGTGAGTGTCCCCGCTGCGCCGGAAGTTCCCGACAGCAGCGAAAGGGCCGTCCCAGCGCTGTTCATCGCGGCCGTGACCCCGATGTCGGCTTTGTTGATTGCGTCCGCGAGTCCGGCAAGCGTGGTGTTCGTCGGATCGACATTGACGATTTGCGCCGTGCCGCTGCCCACCTGGATGGAAATGGAGCCGGAGAGGACATCGTCCTCGTTTGCGACTGTGGTCAGCGAGCCGTAGGAAGGGATGGTGCTGGTGCCTGCCGAGCCTGAGTAAGTTAGCGGCGTGTCGCCGGTGGCGGCGATCTGGGAAGCTACGGTAAGCGCGCCGCCCGATCCGGCGGTTCCGGAGAGCAGCTCCAGGTTCGATCCCGAGCTGCTGGTGACCACGTTGGCCGAAACCCCGATGCCTGCGGCGGCCAGGCTGGATGTCACGGTCAACGTGCTATCCGATCCAGTGGTCCCGGAGGTCAACGTGAGGGTCGATTGGCCCCCAGTGGGCGTCGTTACGCCGGCCGTCACGCCCAGACCGGCATTGTTGATTGCTTCCGTAATCGTTGCGAGGGTGTCGGTGTCGTTTCCCGTGTAAATGGTATTGGCGGCGGCTCCGGTGCTCGGCGCGGTGCCAGTTACGATGGTCTCCGCCGTACCGCTGCCCACCTGGATCGAGATGGAACCGGAGAGCGCGAGGCTGGCATCGGGAATCGCAGTCAGAGTACCGGTGGAAGCTATGGTGTCGGTGCCCGCCGTGCCGGTGTAGGTCATCTGGGTTCCGGCGGCAGCCGCATTGATGGTGTCGGCAAGGTTCTGGAGTGTGTTGTTTCCGGCTCCGGTGTAGAAAGTGTCGGCGAGAGGATTGCTTGGCGCACTGCCGATGACGATGTTCTGCGTGGTGCCGCTGCCTACCGCGATCGTAATGGAGCCGGCCAGCGTGGTGCCGCTGCCGGTGGCGATCGGGTCCAGGTTGCCGTTCGGGTTCTGAACGTTCAGGCTGCCAAGAAGCTGCTGCTGCAACAGCGACAGCGTGGGAGAGCCGAACAGCGGCTCGGGGTTGCCGGAGCTGTCGTTTCCCTCCTGCACGTTCATGGCGCTGACCACCGAGTTGTAGTCGCTGACCAAAGTGTTGACGGTACTGGCGACATCGGTATTATCGTTGCCGATCACCAACTGAATCTGTTCCAGGCTGCCATCCGACTCTTTGGCGCTAGGGGCCAGCAACTGGAAGGTGATGCCCTGTATCACATTGGTCAAGGTGTTTGAAGAGCTGGTCACGGGCTCGCCATCGACGGTTAGCACGGCATCGGTGGGCACCGTGGACGAAGCGGCGTAGGCAAGGGGAGCGTTCGAGTTGGTGGTATCGACAATCGAATTCGAACCCGAGGCGACGACGATGGTTCCATTGGCGCCCGAAGTTCCTGAAAGCAGGCTGAGCCGCGACCCCAAGGAGTCCGTCAACACGTTTGCCGTGACGCCCACGCCCGACGAGTTGATGGCCGCGGCCAGGCCGGCGAGTGTGGCGTTGGAGGAAGGAACGGCGATGGTCTGCGCCGTTCCACTTGTACCCACCTGGATGGTAATGGAGCCGGACAGCGTATCGGTGGCATTTGCGACGGAGGTCAGTTCGCCGCTGGATGTGGTGGCCAGGCTGGTTATCACCACGGAATGGGTTCCCGCCGCCGCCGAAGCAGAAGCGGAGGTAAGCGCAAGCGCGCCGGTGTCTGAGACGGAGCCGGTTTTCTGGGCCATGATCCCGGTCAGGTCGGTGAGCGAGCCGATGTCGTTGGTCAGATTCGAGAACAGAGTTCCAAGGCTGGAGATGACGGTGTCCTGGCTCTCCAATGCAGTCAACTGCGTTTTCCACGGTGTTTCCACATTCTGCAGATTGCCGACGATCGCGGCTACGGTCGAGCTTACGTCGAACCCAGCCCCGCTGGTCGGCGATCCGAAACTGAGACCCACTGTACCCATTGTTCACTCCGCGTTGAAATCAAGCAGCCAAACAACCGTTAGGCAATTGGCTTAATTAGTGAAATTTCATGGACTTTGCTTTGCCCTGTGAGTCAATCTCTTCTTACCAGCCATTCATCGGCTTTGAAAGGCGCAGCATTAGGGTTGGAGCCTTTTTCCACGTTGTTCTCAGGGATTTGATTTTGTGGCGCAGTGGAGTTTTGCAGGGGCTAAAGCCCAGGTTCATTTTTGCGGAATTTGCGGCACGACTAAAGTCATGCCCTGTTACAGTGCCAGGCCGCCGAAGCATTTATTTGTGCAAACAGCCCATGAGCCCGAGAAGCATCCCTCAGGGGCTAAAGGCCACGCTGATTTTGATTGCATTCGCGGCACGGCTGAAGGCGTGCCCTTTCAAAACCAAGCCGCGATAGGAGTTTTTCAGTAAAAACTGAGCCGCAATAGGAGTTTTTCAGCAAGACATTGCGGCAATGGGAGTTTTTCTGCAAGCAGAAAAGGGCGTCCTTGCGGACGCCCCTTCCTGGTTTGTGGACCCTGCGCTCTTCTTACTGGAGCAGCTTGGTCACTTCCTGTTGCATGCTATTGGCCTGTGCCAGTGCGGAGATGCCGGTCTGGCTCAGAATTTCGTACTTGGACATGTTCGACGCAGCGGAAGCGTAGTCGGTGGCCTGAACCGCATTTTGCGCGGCGGTCACGTTCTGTTGCTGCGTGCTGAGCACTGAACTGACGGAGTTCAGCGTGTTGATTTGTGCGCCGATGTAACCGTCTTGCGAGGCGACATCGGTGATGGCCGCGTTGAGCGCTGTCAGCGCGGACTTGGCATCGGTTGAGTTGGTCAGGTCGCTGGTGCTCAGGGATTGGCCTGCCTGATCCGAATAGCTGATCGTGGCGATGCCGCTGCCCTTCAGGTTCTGCGCGGTAAAGGTCGCGGCTGTTTGGCCGGTCGTGAAGTCCAGAACCGCGTTGGTGCCGTTGGAGAGGCCTGTGCTGTATGCCGCGCCGGCTGTATAGCTGAGCGTGGGGTTGACGGTGGTGTCGGTCAGGCTGGTGAGTGCGGTAGAGATGTTGACGGTTCCAGTCGAACCTTCAGTATTGGAGGTCAGCTTGATTGTCCCGAAGGACAGATTTCCGCTGGTGTTGGGAACCCACTGGGCGTCGACGCCGAGTGCGGTCGAGTTGGCGTGGATGTAGTTGACCATCCCTTGAGCCGTCGCCGGCTGACCGCCTGTGACCACATTGGCCATGGTCACGGTCTGGTTTCCTCCGGCGCCCACGTTGAAGACCAGGGCGCCGCTCAGGGTATCGTTGTTGCTCGCGATGGGGCTCGAGGTGATGTTGCTATAGGACCCCGCGGTCACATCGGTGAGCGAGTTTGCGGACGAAGCGACAGTGACGCTGCCGCCGTTGTCGGTGGCTTGCGTGATGCTGAGGCCGCTGGAGGTGGCCAGCACATTCACGTTCAAGCCTGAAACCGCCTGGATGGTGGCGGCAAGGCCCGTGAGGGTGCTGCCGTTGGCGTTGGTGTAGTAGGTGTTGGTTGTGGGGCTGTTTGCGGCGGTGCCAACGACGAAGGTGTCGGCGACAGAGCTCTTCAAGTTGTTGTTGGAAACCACCACCGCGCTGGCACCGTTGGCATAACTGGTCAGCGTGATGCCGCCAATTCCTGCTCCGCCCGCGTTTGCGTTCCATTGCGCGGTGACGCCTCCCGTATTCGAGCTGGAACCGGCAATGGCAGAGCCGTTGATGGCCGTGATCGCCTGTTGCCAGGTATCGCCAGCCGCGGCCGTGTAAGTGAAATTGTTTCCACCCACCGCGATCTTGATGCTACCGGCAACCTGATTCGCTTCCGTGTTGGCTGCGCCCGTGTCCAATACGCTGACGGTTTTGGTGCTGCCCGATCCGGCCGCATAGACTGACCCGCCTGTTACATCTGCGCCAACGCTGGTAGCGGTGCCGGTGTTGACAACCGTGACGCTGCCGGAAACGGTGTCGCTGGTGGCGATGGTTGCGCCGCCCGCGGTGACGTTATCGATGGCGGCGATGCCGGTAACGGCGGTGGTAGAAACGCTGCCGGTGCCCGTGGTGGCGCCGAGAGACGTAACCACACCCAGCGCTGTTGCCGTGTTGCTGGGGGTAACCGTATTCATGGTAATGGCGCTGGCCACGCCCGCCGCGCCCTGCAGATAAATGGCGCCGGTACCGCCGGTACCAGTTGTTGCACTGAGACCGAGGTGATTGTCATCGTTGATGGCGCTTACCAGGCTGGCGACGTCGGTGCCATTGGTGTAGATAGCGCCCGCGACATGGTTGCCGCTCAACGCTCCTGGATCGGAGCCCATAATGAACACATCACTGTGCGTGTTATAGGTGAGTGAGATCGTGCCGCCCAAGACCGAGCCATTATTGGCGTCGTTGATGTTATTGGTACCGAGGGACTGGTCGAGCTGCAAGATCGCCGTGCTGGGGGTTGAGACAGGGTTTCCGTTGGTACCTGCCACATCCGTAGTGCCGCCCCCCACTGTTGTTACATTCGTTCCACCACCGTCCGTCGTGTCCCTGAGGGAACCCGGCGTCACTGTGATCGAGTTGAGGCCATCGGCCGTAGAGGTCAGAGTCAGACCGCCTTTTCCAACTCCATTGGCGGTTGCGTCCCATGCTGCCGAAACGTCAATCCCGGAATTGGTGATGGCGGTGGCCAGGGTGTCGTAGTTGTTGACCCCTCCATTGATGTTGGCGAGGTTGATGACTGCGGTACCGCCGGCGCCTTGGATCGTGACGATGCCTGTCAGACTGTCGCCGTGCGCCGCTGTACCGCTGTTATCTCCCAAACTCGTGATGCTGACGGTTCCAGCCGAAGCGCCGC
Organism: Acidobacteriaceae bacterium; assembly: GCA_003142935.1. Classification (GTDB taxonomy): domain Bacteria; phylum Acidobacteriota; class Terriglobia; order Terriglobales; family Acidobacteriaceae; genus Telmatobacter. The sequence continues at coordinate 1,210 of PLOG01000159.1, read as the reverse complement.
CTACTTGCGGGGCATAGACCTGGAGCGTTGAGCCGCCTGCGCCGCTTGTGGAGGTGGTCAGCGTATTGGCGGAGATGGAGACATCCTGGCCGGCCTGTTTGGTGGCCGAGCCGACGATGGTGCCTGTAGCACTTGGACCTTCGTAGGTGCCGCTGGTCCAGATGCCGGTGGTGAGAGTGAGACCAGTGGAGCCGACCGTGGCATAGACGCCCAGCGTGGACGACTGCGCGTTGATGGTGTCGGCCAGTTGCCCGAGTGAGTCGAGCGTGGTGCCGCCGGCGTTGACGTTGGCGGTAAAATGCGTGCCGGTCGCGCCGGTGACATCGGTGCCGGTGCCAACCACGAAGGTCTGGATCTGGGTATCGGCATTGATGGTGTTGGTGATGGTGAATTTAGAGCCCAGCGTCAGTTGCGTGCTCGCGGAATCGGTTCCACTGTCGTTGATGGTGAGGATGGAGGCAGCGCCTACTACCGTCGCCGTGCCGGTGGTCGAGTTGCTGGTCTGGACTGCCTGCGTGGCGCCCGCGGTTCCCACACCGAGGCTTGCGCCGGTGAACGAGGGAATCTGGGCGGTTCCGCCGTTCGTGGCTACGCTCAGCGCGCCGCCGCCGGCGATGTCGGATAGTTGCAGACTCTGGGTGCCGTCGCCATTAGTGATGACACTGGCAGTAACAGCGCTGCTAGTGTTGGCCCCAATGGCTATGGCCAGCGTCTGCAACGTGTTGTTGGAGGAGCCGATTTGAATGGCGGCATAGGTGGTGCTGCCATCGGTGATGGTGAGCGTGGAGCCCTGGGCCAGCGTAGCGCCGGCGGCCAGGCCGCTCAGATTGAGCGTGCCGCTGGTGCTGGAGGTGCTGGGATCGACGCCCGCGGAGATGAGGCCGCCGGAGATCTCGATGCCGGTTTGAGAGCCGCCGCCCTGGACGCCCGCCTGGGTCTGGGTGGCGAAGCTGGCCGTGAGTCCGAGGCCGGCGTTGTTGATGGCGCTGATCAATCCGTTGGAAGTGTTGGCGTAATTGGATCCAGCGCCTACGGAGATGGAAGTGGTGGCAGTGGTGTTGGAGCCGGTTCCGCCGGGCACGGCGTAGGTGACGTTCAGATTGGTAGTTCCGCCGGAGCCGCCGTTCAAGTAGTCGGTGGCAGCCGCGTTGGCGGTGCTGCTGGACAGGTTCAGAAATACGTTGTTCGAGCCGTTGCTGTAAGCCATTAC
>PLOG01000205.1 GCA_003142935.1 Acidobacteriaceae bacterium | reverse complement strand
AAGAGCGCACCGCCCGTCCTGTAAAGGCCGGGGCAGGGTAAACCCCACACGGAGCAAGACCAAATAGGGAGGGAAGCACCGCGAAAGAGCCAGGTGGTGCTCGGCATCGGCCCGATGCGGCAAGGCGGCTCCAAGCAATTGCCGAAACCTCCGGGTAGGTCGCTGATGAGTGTCCGCGGCAACGCGGCGCCTAGAGGAATGACCGCACACGACAGAATTCGGCTTATAGGTCCTTTTGCCGAATCACATGAGCCCCGGTTGGGAAGGTTCCCGGCCGGGGCTCACCAGTCAAGGGCGAGTTTTCAGTTGTGAGTCCGGGTTGCTATAGGATCGAAACATGTTGCGAGTTAAGAGGTTGGAAGAGGGCGCACGGCTGCCAGTAGTGGCGCATCCGGGCGAGGATCTGGGGTATGACCTGTTTGCGCTGGAGGGCGTGGCGCTGGGCCCCAGAGAGACCGTCAAGGTGCGGACGGGAATCGCTGTCGAGGCGCGGGAACCGGCGTCGGGCGCCCCACTGGGGCTGCTGGTGCGGGATCGGTCGTCGATGGCTGCAAAGGGGATAGCGACTACTGGCGGAGTGATCGATGCGGGCTACCGGGGCGAGATTCTGGTGCTGATGACGAACCTGGGCGAGACGGCTGTGGAGCTGAAGGCCGGGGAGAAGATCGCGCAGATGATTCCAGTGCCTGTGCTGACTGGACTCGTCCAAGAAGTAGAGACACTGGAAGAGTCGGCGCGGGCGGGGAAGGGATTTGGTAGCTCGGGACGGTAAGGCGGCTTTCAGCTCTCAGCGGTCAGTTTATAGAGCTCAGAGGACTGTGGGAGGTCGGGGGAATTTCCTGTTCGACCCTACCGGGACGAGGCTGCGGTGGGATGAGAAGCACACTCTGCGTGGCGGAACCGGGGTCTGGTTTGATGCGTATCCTTGAATGGGCGAGGATTCTGTGCCCTCACGGTCCGGCGTGCGACCGAAGCGGTAACTAATCCTTCTAGAAAGGTATCCTTCGATTTCTTTCAGTTCTGGTTGGGTGCGTCGAGGCCGACACAGATTACGTACACTGGAAGGACAAGAACAGATCCCGGGGACAGGCATCGTCTTGATTACGCAGCCAGTTTGGCGCGGTGTTGCGTGCTCTGGCGAGCAAGGAAAGCGGAATCATGCAATTCACTGAGGCACTGAAACTCGCGCTGCAATCGCTTTGGGGCAACAAAATGCGCACGGTGCTTACGCTGCTGGGCGTGGTGATGGGCGTGGCCTCGGTGATCATGGTGATCACGATGGTGAATGGCGCGAACTCGTACGTCGCGAACAAGCTTTCCAGCCATGGCGCCGATGTGTTCACGATTTCGCGGGCGCCAAGCGTGATCATGGGCCCCGAAGCCTATTTCAAATATCAGAAGCGCAAAATTATTCGTATAGAGGACTACAGGGCGGTTCAGGAGGGTTGCACCGAGTGCAGCGAAGTGGGCGCGACGCTCGACCGTTCGACCGGCGTGGTCTTCAATGGGCAATCCACGACTGGAACCGATTTGCATGGACTCACCTGGACGATGCTTGGTTTGAATAACACCGAGATAGCGATGGGCCGCGGGTTTACTCCGGCGGACGACGACCATGGGACTCACAATGTGATCGTAGGCTACGACATTGTGGACAACCTGCTTGGCGAGAGCGATCCCGTCGGCAAGGAGATCCGCGTGGACGGCATTCCCTACACCATTGTTGGCGTGGGCGCGCGCCTGGGCAAAGCGTTTGGCCAGTCGCAGGACAATTGGGTAGCCGTGCCGATCACCACTTACCAGCACACCTACGGCTACAACGACTCGATCGACATCTATGCTCGCGCTGGTGGCGATGCCGCCGCGATGGAGCGGGCCGAGGATGAGACGCGTGTCCTGATGCGCGCCCGCCGCCACAATGCGCCCGGCGCGCCCGATGACTTCGAGTTGGAAACCAACGACACTTTCATGGACATCTGGAAGCAGTTTACGTCGATTTTCTTTTCCGTGGTGGTCGGCATCGCTTCCATCTCGCTGGTCGTGGGCGGGATTGTGATCATGAACATCATGCTTGTGAGCGTGACCGAGCGGACGCGGGAGATCGGGGTGCGCAAGGCACTGGGCGCACGGCAGCGCGACGTGTTGCTGCAGTTTCTGATCGAAAGCGCGACCATGGCGCTGACGGGCGGAGCTATCGGCGTGCTTTGCGGAGTGGCTGTCGCCAAGCTGATCACGCTCATTATCGGCTTTCCCACCAATGTGCAGTTGTGGAGCGTGCTGCTTGCCTTGTTTGTGGCCGGGGCCACAGGAATTTTCTTTGGCGTGTATCCGGCGAGCAAGGCGGCGAAGCTGGATCCCGTGGTGGCGCTGCGCGCGGAACTCTGAGGGGCAGCTTTTAGCTACTAGCTTCTAGCTGCTAGCTTTTTGGGTGATGGGTGAGGTTGGGCGGAACCGTATTCCTTCGTGGGGGGCACGCCCGCTCGGATGAGGATCGAGGGCTTTTAGCTAGAGGCTAAAGGCTAGCAGCTAGGAGCTGAGTTTATGGCGCAAGGACAAGGGCGCGAATCTGTTCGGATGGCCCTGGACACGCTGAGGGCCAACAAATTGCGCTCGGGGTTGACGATTCTGGGCATCGTAATCGGCGTGACGACGGTGATTACGATCTCGTCGATCATAAATGGACTCAATAACCGGGTAGCTGACTTTGCGGATTCGCTGGGTACGAATGTCTTTTGGATTTTTCATTTGCCCTTTGGAGAAGAGAAGCTTACCAGCGAGGAGCTTACTCGCAAGAAGCTGACTCTTGACGACACACTGGCAGTTCGCGAGCTTCCACACGTGGTGGCCGCGGATGCATTGCAAAGGTACTTTAGGGGATTCTTCGTGGGTGGGATAAGCATCAAGTACGAGGGCCGCAAGGTGGCCGGTTCCATCATGGAAGCGCACACGTCGCAGGTGGCGGATACGACCAACACAACTCTGCAAGAGGGCCGGTTCTTTACCGACGGTGAAGATCGGAGCCACGCCAAGGTGGTGGTTCTTGGGCACGATACGGCGGAGGATCTTTTTGCCGCCGGAGAAGATCCGATTGGCAAGGAAGTGAGCATTGAGACGAGCCTCTATACGGTGATTGGGGTGCTGGATAAGCGCAAGCAACCGTTCGGTACGGGCCAGAATCCCAACGACAATTCAATCTTTTTCCCGATCAACACTTTTCATGACCTGCATCCCGAGGTCACGGATTTGGTAATCAACGCCAAGTACGACGACCCCAAAAACAAGAACCTTGTTCAAGAAGAGATTCGGGAGTTGTTGCGCATCCGCCGCCATGTGAAGACGCAGGCGGACGACAACTTCGATATCTTCGGGCCGGATTCGTTGACCGAGCTCTGGGGCCAGATTACGGGCGGCCTGGTTGCGTTTATGATTGCCGTCTCCAGCGTGGGACTGATGGTTGGCGGCGTCGGGGTGATGAACATCATGCTGGTGAGCGTGACGGAACGAACACGCGAGATCGGCATCCGCAAAGCCATCGGGGCGACCAAGCGGACGATCCTCACCCAGTTCACCACGGAGGCAGTTACGCTGTGCGCTCTCGGCGGCGTGGTCGGCATTCTGGTAGGCGCGGTCATCACATGGATCGTTTATTTTCTGCCCATTGGACTGCCGGCCACGCTCTCAACCATGTGGGTGACGATCGGCTTTGGCGTCTCCTGCGCCATTGGTTTGCTCTTCGGGATCTATCCGGCGTGGAAAGCCGCGAATCTGGACCCGATTGAGGCACTGCGTTACGAATAAGAAAAGCTGGACGCGAAAGGGTCGCGATGCTGTTCAGTGAGGCCATAAAACTCGCGCTGCAATCTTTGTGGGCCAACAAGCTCCGCACAATTCTCACGCTGCTGGGGATTGTGATCGGGGTTGCGTCTGTGATCACGGTGGTGACCCTGACCAACGGCGCCAAGCAGTTTGTGACCACAAAGATCAACACTTACGGCGCAAGCGTGGTTACAGTGAGCAAGATGCCGGACTCGTTCATCACCGTGGACGAGTATCTCGCCTTTCAGAAGCGCAGAGACGTCACGCTTGACGATTACAAGGCCATCCTGTCGGCGTGTACATCCTGCGTATCGGTCGGGGCTGCGCGCAACGTGACTGGTAAGGTCGTTTACGGGACAAAATCGACCACGGACACGAATATTCGCGGGTGGACATGGACGATGCCCGCGCTTTCAAACATGAATATTGCCGAGGGACGGGGATATACAGAGACCGAGGACGAGCATAGTACACACGTGGCGATTGTCGGCTCCGATATTGTGGAGAACGTGCTTGGGTATGGCGACCCGCTAGGCAAGGAGTTTCGCGTCGACGGCGCGCCCTATACCGTAATTGGAGTTGGGGAGCACCAGGGAAAGATGATGGGCCAGAGCATGGACAACTGGGTTGCTATTCCTCTGACGGCGTTTCTGAGTGAATACGGGGCTCACGAAAGCATGATGGTTTATGTGAATGCCGGTGGAGGCGGCGAGGTGATGGAGTCGGTTTCTGACGAGTTGCGCGTTATTATGCGCGCGCGCCGGCATCTGGCGCCCGGAACCCCGGACACATTCTCCGTGGATACCAGCGCAACTTTCCAGAATTTGCTGGGCAAAATCATCAACAGCTTCGGAGCAGTTGTGGTGTCGATCGCCGCCATATCGCTGGTGATTGGCGGCATCGTGATCATGAACATCATGCTTGTCTCGGTGACGGAGCGAACCAGGGAGATTGGCGTGCGCAAGGCGCTTGGCGCGCGCCGCAACGACATCCTGCTTCAGTTTCTGATTGAATCGGCGACCATGTCCCTTGTGGGAGGCGTACTGGGAGTAATTACGGGCATCAGCGTGGCCAAGATCATTACCGTGGCCATCGCGTTCCCATCGGCGGTTCAGTTCTGGTCCATCCTGGTCAGTCTGTTTGTGGCCACCGCAGTCGGGCTGTTCTTCGGGGTTTACCCCGCACATAAGGCGGCGAACCTGGATCCAATTGCCGCTTTGAGAGCGGAGCTATAACCATGCGATTGGTCGACTCAAAAGAATCGGTTCGGATGGCGCTGGATACGCTGCGCAAGAACAAATTGCGCTCCGGCCTTACGATTCTGGGCATCATGATCGGGATCTCCACGGTGATACTGATCTCGTCGGCGATCAATGGACTGAACAGCAGTGTCGAACAGTTTGTTCGCACCCTGGGCACCAACGATTTGTGGGTCTTCCGCTTTGAACCGTTTGGGCGGCGTCCGACGACAGAGGAACTAAACCGCAAAGAGCTGACATACGATGATGGCGTTGCGATGCGTAGTTTGCCGCATGTCTTAGCTGTCGACCCTGGCCTTACCTACCAGAATTTTCAATTGGGCATTGGAAACGTGTCTCTCAAGCACGGGAGCCGCAAGATTCAGAACACAATTATTTACGGGGACACCACGGCGGTGAAAGTGACCAGCGATATCGAGATGCTGGAGGGGCGCATGTGGACCGATTCGGAAGAAGCGCGCAGTTCCAGCGTGGTCGTACTGGGCCACGACGCCGCGGAAGATCTTTTCCCCGGCGAATCTCCACTGGGCCAGGACGTGGAATGTGGTGGCGATGTATTTACCGTGATTGGCGTCCTGGACGCGCAGCCTCAGCCGTTTGGCAGCGGGCGCAACACACAGGACAATGCCGCGTACTTTCCTGTGGGAACATTTCACAAGATTCACCCGGAGATCAAAGACTTCTGGATCACCGTGAAGTACGACGATCCTGCCAACAAGGCACTGGTCACCGAGGAGATTCGAGAACTCCTTCGCATTCGCCGCAAGGTTCGCGTGGAGCAGGACGATAACTTCGCCATCTTTAGTCCCGAGTCTCTGACACGCCTGTGGAATGAGCTTACCGGCGGACTGTTTCTCTTCATGGTTGCTGTTTCTTCTGTCGGTCTAATGGTCGGCGGCGTGGGGGTGATGAACATCATGCTGGTGTCGGTGACCGAGCGGACCAGGGAGATCGGAGTTCGCAAAGCCATTGGGGCTACAAGGAAGAACATCCTCCTGCAGTTCACAATTGAAGCAGTGACACTATGTATGGTGGGAGGCTTGCTGGGCATCCTGGTCGGGGCTTTGCTTACCTTGATTTTGCATTTTGCGGTGTCGTTTCTCCATGCGTCTCTTTCGCCCACCTGGGTGTTGGTCTCGTTTGTGGTTTCCTTTGCTATCGGCCTCATGTTCGGAATCTATCCGGCGTGGAAGGCCGCGTCGATGGATCCGATCGAGGCGCTGCGGTACGAGTAGGACAGTGGACAGTGGACAGTGGACAGACGAAGCCGTCACGAAATCCAAGTCGAATGTCAACGCTTTTCTTTCGATACATCCACTTCTTCTGGAACGGTGCGCAATGCACGATCGCTGACTCGCAAGAGCTGATCACTGTGCACTGACCACTGTAAACTTACCTCTGTGATGACGCACGGTTTGGCTCTCGCTCTCGAGACGGTGACTACGGTGCTGACCGTGGCCGGGATGGGGTACTTTCTGGCAGCGATTGTGGCCGCGCGGAATTATCTTCGCGAGCGGCGCGTGGCTTCTGCCGACTTTGCGCCCGGCGTGAGCATTCTGAAGTCCCTAAAGGGGTTGGACCCTGGGATGATGGACGCCTTCCGCAGCCATTGCCGGCAGAGCTATGCGGGCGAGTTTGAAATGCTGTTTGGGGTGTCTTCGCTGGAGGATCCAGCGGCCGCCGCGGTGGAGCAATTGAAGGCCGAATTTCCCGAGCGGACGATCCGGCTCGTCGAGTGTCCGGAGCGGTTGGGGACAAATGGCAAGGTGAGTACGCTGGTGAAGCTTGCTGGCCATGCGCGGCACGGATTCCTGCTTATCAATGACTCAGACATTACCGTTTCTCCACGCTATCTGGAGCGGGTGATGGGGTGTTTTTCGGCTTCTGCCAAGACTGCCGGCGAAGATCGGCCTGAGGTTGGGTTGGTGACGACTCTCTACCGAGGACGCGCGCACGGGACGATTGGCTCGCGGCTGGAGGCGCTGGGCATTGCTACGGATTTTATGCCGGGCGTTCTGCTGTCAAAGATGATTGAGGGTGGGTTGCGCTACGGGCTCGGGTCGACCTTGGCTGTGAGCCGCGAAGCGCTGGAGAGGGCTGGAGGCTTGTTGCCGCTGGTTGACTACCTGGCCGACGATTATGAACTAGGAGCGCGGGTGGTGAAGGCCGGGAACCGGGTGGCGCTGTGTGCCGAGGTGGTGGAGACCAGCATTCCGGCGTACAGATGGAGCGGTTTCCTCGATCACCAGTTGAGGTGGGCGCGGACAGTTCGGGATGCGCGGCCCTGGGGCTACGCAGGGCTGATCTTTACACATGGGCTGGGATTGGCGCTCTTGAATCTGCTTGCCAGCGGGTTGAGCCCGTTGAGCTTTTGGCTGCTGGGGCTGAGTTTTTTTCTGCGGCTGGCGCAGGCTATGACAGTGGGTGCGGAAGTGCTGGGCGATCACGAGGTGCTGGCGAGGCTATGGCTGCTGCCGCTGCGGGACCTGGTGGCGATCGGCGTGTGGGTGGCGGGGTTTGCGGGGAACACGATTGTGTGGCGCGGGGAACGGTTTGTGCTGAAGGGCGGAAAGCTGAGGGAGCAGGAATCAGGGATCTGAGATCAGAAAAGCCACTCGGTCAAGATTCTGCCTTTCCCTCCCTTCCTGCAAAGAACGCAGGAAGGATGGAGGCGCCCGTTCGATGATTGCAATGACGATTCGTTAATCGACGATGGCTGTGGCGGCTTTGTCGTCGGCGCGGATGGCTTCGGTGTCGATGGAGAGGTACGTGCCGAGCAGGTTGAAGTTTTTCTCCCAGCGGGGCCGGTCGTCGGTAGGTAGAGAGGTGAGCGCGTAGCTGGAGGTGCGCAGAATCTCGTACCAGATATTCTGCGCCTGCCAGAGATTCGGCTCGAATGGCAACTCGATCAGGGTGCGGGCCAGCGACACGGCGCGCTCCAGCATTTCCAGCGAACCAGCCGACATTTGGAGTTCGACCATGGTACGCTTCATGCGCTGATCGGCAATGTAAGCGAGGGTCGCCGTCTCGAGCGGAACCTGGTCTGCCTTGGCCAGCAACAGGAACGAACGTAATTGGGCCTGGTCGATGGGGTCGTTCTCGAGCGCGCGCCGAAGCCCCGCATTGACTGCAAATCCCGCCGCAAGGGTGAGCGCGGGAGGTTTGGGCAGGCCAGCCTGGGAGAGATAGTGAAGCAGGCTGGCGTGGTCCTGGTAAATGGTGGTGAGGGAGTTTTCGATGTCCCAAAGCGTGGAGTTCAGGATGAGTCGAACGATGCGGCGCTGCTCGTCGGTAAAGAGCGACGTGAGCGAGTAATCCACGCTGCCGTAGTAATGGTCGAGCATGCGAATGACACCGGGAAAATTTCCCCGCTGCACCTCATCGGCGGCCTGTGAGGCAAATTCTTCAAAGGCTCCGGCATCTGCATCGCTGTAGGGCTTGACGGCGGCAGTAATGTTCTGATCGCCGAAGTGGAGCACTGCAAAAGAGAAGGACTGGTTGTGGCCGGTGATGGCGCTGGCAATATGCGCCCGGCCCACTGCGAGGCGTCCGCGGCCCGAGGTTGAGTTGTCGTAGGAGATGCGGCGGACGTGGAAGCAGAACAGATCGGTCTCCTCGGCAAAGGAAGAAAAGACCGAGCTGATGGCGTAGTGGGCCGCCACCTGCTCGAGTTGGAGCTTCATGGTAGCGACACACAGTTTGTAGATTTGAGCGCCGTCGCCCGCGCTGACTACGTTGGAATGGGCCTGGGCAAGACGGGCCAGGAATTTGGACTCGAGGGTGTCAGCCTGCCCAGAGAACTGTCGCTGCGCAAGTTGCAGCACACGCGCGGCATAGGCGATGATTTGCACGGTCTCAATGCCGGAGATGTCATCGAAGAACCAGCCGCAACTGGTGTACATGAGCTGGGCGTGGCGCTGCATCTCCATCAGTTCAAAAGCGCTCACCTGTTCTTCTTCAGTGAGCGTATGGGTGGCGTGGTCGCGAAGGAAGCGGGCAATGGTTTCCTGGTTGCGGTCAAGGACGACGGCAATATACGCGTCACGCGCGGCCCAAACGTCGCGGAAGAGCTTGGCGCCCTCCTTCTCAGTAAGCGGCGCGATGGCGTCGCGCAACTCGTCGAGAGCCTGACGGAGCGGCGCGCGCCACTCCTGGTTGAAGCCGGGCTTTCCGCCGTTACAGCCGCAGTTGGAGCGCCAGCGCTCGACGCCATGGGAGCAGCTCCACGATGTGTTTTCGACAATTTCGCATTCGTATTCCGGAGAGAACTGGGCGAGGAAGCTGGCGTAATTGATCAATTTGACGGCCTTGTCTTCCTCGAGCAGGCGGAGCGCGTAGGCGAGCGCCATTTCACCGTGCTTGTGATGATGACCGTAGGATTCTCCGTCGGTGGCGACGTGAACCAACTGCGGCGCAAGGGTGTCTCTAAAGCTGGATCGGAGGCGGGCCGCGAAATTCTCGCCGGAGTTCAACAGGCCTTCAAACGCGATGGCACGCGAGGCTGGGCCGTTATAAAAGAAAACAGCGATCGAGAGGCCGGAGCTGAAGCGCACCAGGTAGGGACGGGTGATATCGACGGAGGCGTCGGGCGTATCTGTCCAGGCTCCATCGTCTTTGACGCCGTCGAGCCTGTAGGGGCGAATTCGCTTGCACTGGTGGGGCGCGAGCAGCGTGAACTTGATACCGTGCTGAGCCAGCAGCTCAAGCGACTCGTTATCGACCGCGGTCTCCGCCAGCCACATGCCTTCAGGCGACACTCCATAGTTGGATTCGTAATCGGCGATGCCCCAGCGAATCTGCGTAATGCGGTCGCGAGCGCTGGCCAGCGGAAGAATCATGTGGTTGTAGACCTGGGCCATGGCCGAACTGTGACCGCGGAAGGTCCTGCGGCTACGGCGCTCGCCGTCAAGAATCATGCGGTGGGTACGGGGCGCATTCTCCTTGAGCCAACTGAGCAGCGTGGGGCCGAAGTTGAAGCTGATGCGAGCGTAGTTGTTGACGATGCGTATGATCTGATTTTTGATGTTGACGATGCGGGCGGCGCCGTTGGGGGCGTAGCACTCTGCACAAATGCGCTCGTTCCAGTCGTGGTAGGGTGCGGCTGAATCCTGGGTTTCGACCGCTTCCAACCATGGATTTTCGCGCGGCGGCTGGTAAAAGTGGCCATGAATGCAGACGAATCGCTTGGTAACAGACATCTATAAGTCCCATCGCGGCCGGTAAAGTTCGATCGGGTCCGGCCTACTTCGCTATTGTAGGCTCGACCGGCCGGAGGGTGTGGCGCTCGTGGATTTGGCCAGGTCGCAGGCGCGCCAGAGGTACCAACTGGCCACGGAGCGGAAGGGCGCCCAGCGTTTTCCTCTTTTGAGAAGTACTTCCGGCTTGGGCAGGTCTTCGGCAGCGAGGGGGCGGGTTTTGGGTAGGCGCTGGAAGGTGAGCGCATATCCCTTGCGGACGCCATAGTCGGTTATGGGCAGTACGTCTGGACGGCCCATGCGGAAGATGAGGAGCATTTCAACGGTCCAGGGACCGATGCCGCGGACTTCTGTAAGCCGTTCAATGATTTCGGCGTCGGGCATTTTGCGGATGGCGGCGTGGGTGGGCACGGTTCCGGCGATGGTGCGGGCGGCGAGATCGCGGAGGGCCTTGATCTTGTTACCGGAAACTCCGGCGGCGCGGAGCGGTTCGTCAGGCGTGTCAAGGAGAAGTTGCGGGGAGGGGTCGCCGCCGAAATACTCTCGGACGCGGCGGTGGATGGTGGCCGCAGCCTTGCCGTGCAGCTGCTGGTAGAGGATGGACTCGAGCAGAGATTCGAAGGGCGAAGGAGCGGGGTCGAGGCGCAGCGTAAAGGGGCCGGCGCGGTCGATAAGCAGCGCGAGTTTGGGGTCGGCAGCCTTGAGGTGGGCTACGGCTTGATCGGGGTCGAAGGGAAGTTTGTGGTTACGGCCGTTGTTGATCATGGGAGGAGTTTATCGTAAGCAGCGGAGGAGAAACTCCCTCGTTGTTGTTCACGCGCGCGGCTTCTGTGAGAACTTGGAGGAGTCGGCAATTGCGATAATGATGTACTCGTCCGGGGTGCGCCTTGAGGCAGATGGAGACCGGATTTTTGGGAATGGGAATTTTCCCCTTCGTTTCATCCTGGGTCTGGCAAGAGACAAACTTTTTGCATCGACGATCCAGGCCGGTTGTGGCGCGCCTCGCGCTTGTACCATTGAGTGAAGAGACGGAACGGGAGCTCGAAGACCATGAAGATGCGGCCGGGAACACAAACTGGATTTCTGCTGTGCGGCAAGGAATGGATCGAAGGGGAGACGCTGGAGGTGCGGTCGCCGTGGGACCAGGGTTTGGTGGGGCGAGTGACAGTGGCTACGAGGGCCGACGCTCGGCAGGCTGTGAACCACGCCGTGGCCAGTCTGCGCCGCACGCGCGCTTTGCCACGCTGGAAGCGGCGCGAGATTCTAGAGGACGTGGCCGGCGCACTGATTGAGCAGAAAGAGCGGTTCGCGCAACTGATTGTGGCTGAGGCAGGCAAGCCGGTGCGGCAGGCACGGGTTGAGGTGGATCGCGCCGTGGTGACCTTCAAGACGGCTGCGGAAGAGTCCGCGCGGTTGGGTGGCGAGAGCCTTCCACTGGACCTGACGGAAGGCAATGAGGGACGCTGGGGACTGGTGCAGCGATTTCCGGTGGGACCTGTGCTGGCGATTACCGCATTCAATTTTCCGTTGAACCTGGTGGCGCACAAGGTAGCGCCTGCACTGGCCGCGGGCTGCCCGGTGATTTTGAAGCCGGCGCCGCAAACACCGTTTACCGCGCTGGCGCTGGGCGAGGTGATTCTGAAGGCGGGCTGGCCCGAGGAGGCTCTGGCAGTGTTGACGCTGGACAATGCGGACACCGCGTGGCTTGCCGAGAAGGAAGATCGCGTGAAGCTGGTGAGCTTTACCGGCTCGGCCAAAGTGGGTTGGCAGATTAAGGAGCACTCCGGCCGGAAGCGCGTGCTGCTGGAACTTGGTGGCAATGCCGCGCTGATTGTTCATGGGGATTGGCCGGACCTGGATGAGGCGGCCGTTCGCACTACGCATGGAGCGTTTGGATTTGCGGGCCAGTCGTGCATCAGCGTGCAGCGCGTGTTTGTGGAGCGGAAGATCTTTCAGTCATTCCTGTGGAAAGTGGTTGAGGCAGCAGCCAAGCTGGTGTCTGGCAATCCATCGGATGAATCGACCGAGGTGGGCCCGTTGATTCGCCAGAGCGAAGCGGAGCGCGTAGAGTCGTGGGTGAAAGAGGCAGTGGAGGGCGGAGCCAAGCTGATTGCCGGCGGGGAACGGCAGGGTTCGATGATTACGCCCGCAATCCTGACCGGAACCAAGCTGGGCATGAAGGTGCGCGACGAAGAGGTCTTCGGCCCGGTGGTTGCGATTGAACCTTACGATGACTTTGAAGAGGCGCTGGCGGAAGTGAACCACTCGAAGTACGGTCTGCAGGCTGGGTTGCTGACACGCGACGCGGGCCGAATTCTGACAGCTTATCGCGAGCTTGAGGTGGGCGGATTGATTGTGGGCGACAGCCCGAACTGGCGTCTTGACCCGATGCCGTACGGTGGAGTGAAGGAGTCGGGCCTGGGCCGGGAAGGCATCCGCTTCGCCATGGAAGAGATGACAGAACCGCGCATGCTTGTAATGTCGGGGATCGGCTAGAGAGCCTGCGCCGGTGATAGATGCGAGTGAATCCCAGGTCTCAAGATCGAGACCTGGGGCACCAGCTCTTTGTGCTGGGAAAAGGCAGCCGGGTTAGAAGTTCAGGGTTAACTTTGCCGTCAGGGCTCTTGGGGTTACGTAGTGGGTGCCGCTGAAGGTGGAGAGGAAGTTGTAGAGGGCGTACTTGTTTGCGACGTTGATGGCTGTCAGGTCGAGGTCCATTTTGTAGCGCTCTTTGTGGAAGATATTGTTCTTGCCAATGGACACATCGAAGAGGCTGCGCGGCGCGATGCGCTGCGGGTTGTGATCGTTGTCGCCAGCGTTGGGCGCGGGAATGTTGATCAGGTTCGAAGTGAACTGATTGGCCGGGCAGACTGCAGGCAGGGCTTGGGTGGGGGTTGCCTTAACACCGTTGCAGGTGAATCCTGCCTGAAACTCTTCGTCCGCGGTCAAGGGAAGGCCTTCGGCAATGCCTGTGACGGGGTTCTTGTAGGGGGGAAGGTTGGTGTCGACCATGGCGACGCCAGGCTGCCCGTTTGGCAAAGTGACTGAACTGCTTCCGCAGGGAGAGTTGAGATCGTTGACTCCGTAGCAAGGGGTCGATCCGGCCACCTGGCCCGAATCGTAGCGCCAGTTAAAGCCGCCCCACAGATCGTTCATCCAACTGCCATCGTGAGAAACGGTGTACTGGAGGTGGGTGGCTTCGTTGAACTTCTCGTCGTGGTCAATGCGGAAGGGGAGACCGGTTTGACCGACGGTGGCGCCGGCTCCGGCTACTTGCGGCGGGAAGAAGCGCGCGGCGACGGAAGAGGTAACGAAATAGGCGCTGAAGTGATGGTAGTTCGGGACTTCCGCGTCCAGGGCATAGCCCGGAATCTTGGAGTTATGCCAGTCGATTGGGAAGGTGATGGGCGTGTTGCCCAGGATGCTGAAATCGAAGGCGTTGTGGGTGTACTTCCAGATGTACTCGCCACTGAGAACGACATTCTTGCCGACGGCCTGCTGGAATCCAGCGTGGAACTCATTGCGGAAACCGGGTCGCATGGTCCCGGAAACGCCGGCGTTGCAAGAAAGCAGCGGACTGAGGACGGCATCGGAACAACCACTGCTGGAGAGCACGAGATTCTCATTGAAAGGGGTCTCCAGTGTACGCGCATAGGAGACGCGCAGGACGGTCGCGGAGGGCTTGACGTTGTAGGCAATGCCCACGCGCGGCTCTGTCTGGTTGGCATCGGTGAGGCCGTTGTAAACGTCCTGGCGCAAGCCGAGGTTGAAGTCCCAGTTACCAGCCTTGAGGTCGTCTTGAATGTAGAGGGCGAGTTCCTTTACGTCGGTATGGCCGAAGAACAGGTAATCGCTGCCGCCGCGGGTAAGGTCGTAAGGGGCCAGCGATGGCAGGTAATTCGGGTTTGCGTAGGGGCCGGAAGCGCCTCCCGCCGGGCATAGGGACTGGTCAAGGAATCCGGGCAGGAGCTCGCCAGTGTTTGCGTCGATGCATGGGGCACTGAGGGCATAGGTTGAGTCAACGATGCCCAGGCTATCGTGCTCGCGCAGGAAGGTCTGTTCGTAGAGCACGCCGGCCTTGATGTTGTTATGTCCGCGCGCATAGGTGAGGTCGGAATGGACTCCGGAGTTGGTGAGCGTGCGGTTCTGTCCGATGGACGAGGT
Organism: Acidobacteriaceae bacterium; assembly: GCA_003142935.1. Taxonomy (GTDB): domain Bacteria; phylum Acidobacteriota; class Terriglobia; order Terriglobales; family Acidobacteriaceae; genus Telmatobacter. The sequence goes on along the minus strand of PLOG01000205.1, from coordinate 10,982 downwards.
CTGCAGGGTAACGGGCCCGAGGTCAGCGAGCGGATTGCCGCTGGGATAGTAGTTGTAATCGTCTCTGCGGACGAAGGCGCCGAGGTTAAGAACCGCGTTGTTGCCGATGATGTGGGTGTATGTAGGCGAGATGTTGAAGGTTCCGATCTGGGAGTGCTGATCGGTATTTCCCACATTGACGAAGGCGGGGTTGGCGGTGGCGCCACCGCCGATTCCAGCGCCTCCGTTCTCCACATTCTGAATGTTCAGATTCTGGAAGGCGTTGGGGGTCTGGAACCAGGAGCGGCTGTAGTTGAAGTCCAGATGGACGGAGTCAGAGGGCGTAAAGGTGTAGTCGACGCGATCGAAGAAGTTCTCCTCGTTCCCTTTGTCGTGGAAGACGGTGAACTCAGGCGGATCGAGAAAGCGCCCGGTATTGAGACCGTCGGCCTCGATGAAGTTGCCCCAGCTTTTTCCGCCGTAGGAGAGATCGAAGCCACCATCGGCAGACCCGAAGGTCCCATAGGCTGCGTAGATATCGCCGGTAGGCTTGGTGACTCCCTGCCCGGAACGGGTTGTGGCCACGATGACCAGGCTGGTTTTGTCGCCGTATTCGGCCGGGGGGGCGCCGGAAATGACCTGGATGGATTGAATGGAGTTGGAGGGAAGCTGGTTGGAAAAGATCTTGCTTTGCTGGTCGGTAATGGACTGGCCGTCGACGGAGAAGGAATTGGACGCGTGATCGCCGAGACCGTGGAAGAGGCCGTTGGAGTCCGCGGCCACGCCGGGGGTGGTGAGGGTTACCAGTGAGCTGAGCGTGGACGATGCGCTTTCGAGCGGCACTTTGTTGAAGAGATCGCGGTCTACATCCACGTGAAAAGTGGGGTCGGTTTCAACCAAATCGCCAGTGGACTCGACGGTGACGGTTTGGGAGGCACCTTCAATCTGGAGGACAAGCTTGAGACTGGTTCCGATGACCGATTGAATTCCGAGACTCTGGGTCAGCGGAGCAAAGCCATCTGCAGTGACTGCGATGCGGTAATTGTTAAAGGGGACGTTGGAGAATGAGAACTGACCCAGTGAATCAGTGGATGCGGAGCGGTCGAATCCGCTGACTGCGTTGGAGAGGCGCACAGCGGCGTTGGGAATTACAGCGCCGGAAGGGTCGGTGACGGACCCGCGCACGGCACCCGCATTGCCGCTTTGGGCGGGCAGGGAGAGCGCCGCGAAGACGAGGGCGAGAAGGGGAAGAATACGAAGAACTGAGCCGCGATTGGACGGCATTGGGGACCTCCAGATGATGGCTGAAAAATGCGGAAGTTGGGCCGAGGCTTGCTGTACGGCGGCTTCTTCAGTGCATTGGGGAGCACTTTCCGCATTTTCATCTGGCCTGCATGGTTGGAGCAGCGTCGGCGTCGCCCAATCTTATTTGGGTGCTGGACGCTGCACGGCTTTATGCAGAATGGAAAAGGCGGAAAGTTGCTCTAACAGCCAGCAGGAGGGGGACGAGTGAAGAACTTGGGATGCCAGTGACGGATGACAGCGCGCGGCTCAAAGACCGGCGCCGGAACGCCGACCAGAACCAGCACAACAGCGGCGGCGGCGACGGCGACCGGAGCCGCGGAGTGCATTGAGACGCATAGCGGGCAATGGTCGGCAGCCGTCTCATTTGCATGGAAGTGCGCTACCTGAACTACCGCGAATATCGCCAGGAGGACAAGACACAACACAGCCACGACCGGAGAAGCACCGGACCTTGCGCGGCGTTCGTTGCGGATTTTTGTCTGGAATCCTGTCAATCTACCGACCCTTACCATAAGGATACACAAAATTGGACGCGCCGGCACTGGAGATGGTTGCTGCCTACCCTATTTTCCGGCGCTCAGGTCGCCAACGCCAGGCGCACTGATTCGTCTAAACTGTGTGCGATGAGGCAATTCACGCGGATGCGAGCAATATTGACCGCTCTGTTGACGGTGGCGCTGCTGGTGGCGGCCGGCGCCGGGGCGCAGACGACGCCGAAAGATCAGACTCCGCTGGTGCTGAAACCGGACGCACCCGGGCTGGCCAGGAACCATCGACTTATCCTCAAGGACGGCTCCTACCAGTTGGTGCGCCAGTACACGATTGCGGGGGACCGGGTGCGTTATCTTTCGCTGGAACGCGGCGACTGGGAGGAGATGCCCGTCGAGCTGGTAGATTGGGACGCTACGCGCAAGTGGGAACGGGACCATGCGGCTCCGACCGGAGAAGAGCCTTCGCCGGCAATGAAAGAGGCGGCGGATATCGACAAGGAAGAAGCCGACGAGCGCAATCTGCAGAAGGCGCGCATGCCCGAGGTGGCGACGGGGCTGGAGCTTCCCGATGAAGACGGCGCTTTTGCGCTGGACACCTTCCAGGGGACGCCAGAGCTAGTGGAGCTAACGCCTGTGGATCTGGACTGGAATGCGAAGAGCCGGCACGGCGTGAGCTCGCTGAATCCGCTGGCTGCTTCAAAGGCGAGCCTGGAACTGGAGGGGGAGCACGCCAAGGTTCACCTGCACGTGAACGATCCGGCGATCTATCTGTCGCTAAACGTGACCGACGATAAGGAGCCGGTGCTGGCGCATGCAGTCACGGTAGATACGAGCAGGGCAAAAGCGGTGAACGACGCCAAGCATGGAGCGCACTCCGACAAGTCGGGTTTCGCGATAGTGCGCGTGGACGAGCGCAGGGCGGTGCGGATTGTGGGCGCGATCCGCGTTGGACCAACGGGCAAGGTGACCCAGGATGAGAACGTGATTCCCACCAAGGTCGAGGTTGTGGCAGGCAAGCACTGGCTGCGCATCCAGCCGGAGGAGCAACTGAGTATCGGCGAATATGCGCTGGTGGAGATTCTTTCGGCCTCCGACATCAATCAATCGGTTTGGGATTTCCGGGTGGATCCAGCAACGGGGGATAATCCGGGCTCGCTGGGGCCGATTCTGAAGCGGGCGGATGAGCGGTGAAGTCTACTAAGTCGAGAGAACCGGGCGGCTGGTGGTTCGATCGGCGGCGGCGAGGGTGTAGTGCTGCCCCTATCCCACTCATCGCGATGAGGCTGCGATGAATGGGGCACACAGCATCCAGCGAGTCAGCGGAAAAACAACGTTAACTCTCATCGGGCGCGTGGGCGCGCGCGAAGCGCTGGCGGCGCTTCTCCCATTCGTCCGATGAGAAGAACTGAGGGCCGACTTCAATGAGGCGCGGAATCATTTTGAAGACGGCGATGCGGCTCCAGGGGCGGCCGTCGCGCTGACGAAGGCCTTTCTCGTTCAGGCTGCTGACGATGACTGAATAAGAGAAGTCCTGGGCGAGCAGTTCCATGATTTCCATAAGGACCTGGTGCTCGATGGGATCGGCTTCCAGGCGTTTGCAGTCTGCGGAGATGCGCAGGCCGTAAGGGATGTCCTCGTCGAAGACGCCCTCGGCGGGGGCTTCTCCATCGGGCAACTCGCGGCGCCACTCGATGGCGACCATTTGCCAGCCGGCGGCGGAGCGCTGGCGGATGATTTCGGGGCTGAAGGGTGAGGAGACTATATCCTTGATGCGCTCAAAGTATGCCATTGAAGGCCTCCTGGCCTGGTTCTTGCGAACGAATTGGAAGCAATTTTGCGGCCAAAGATTGGGTGTGCTGGGGATGGCTCAAGTAGTTTGGCGGGAAGGGGATAGAGACGAGCTGCGTTTAGTGACGAGGAGCGATGGTTGTTCAAATGTGCGAGAGGGCGTTCGGTTCCGAACAGGGGGTGCGATGAATCCCAGGTCTCAGGATCGAGATCTCCACCCCACGAATGAAGACCTATTCGTGGGGACCCCGGACCTGGGGCACCCAGGCTGCTATTCCCGGACGCCGATGCCGAGGGCTTTCATTTTGCGGTAGAGATGGCTGCGCTCGAGGCCAAGGAGTTCGGCCGCGTGGCTTATGTTGTTGCGGGCTTCTTCTATTTTCTTGAGGATGTATTCGCGCTCGTAGGCGTCGCGGGCCTGCTGGAGGCTTGAAAATTCTTCGGTGGAGCGGGTGCCGGCCTTGTGGGTGAGTGGCGGCAGGTGCTTGCGCTCGATGCGGAGGACGCGCGGATTGAGGATCATGACGCGCTCGATGACATTCTTGAGTTCGCGCACGTTGCCGGGCCAGTGGTACGAGCCCAGGGTGGCGAGGGCTTCTTCGCTCATCTCCATGCGCGGGCGGCCGTACTGGCGGCCAATCTCAGCGAGAAACTCGCGGGCCAGGAGCGGGATATCCTGCTTGCGCTCGCGGAGGGGCGGCACAAAGAAGGGCACTACATTGAGGCGGTAGAAGAGATCCTCGCGGAAGTTGCCCTTGGCGATCTCTTCTTCGAGGTCCTTGTTGGTGGAGGCGATTAGACGGACGTCGACGCGCAGCGGCTGCGAGCCGCCGACCGGCGTAAACAACTGGTCGTCGAGAGCGCTGAGGACCTTGGCCTGGGTTTTGAGGCTCATGTCGCCGACTTCGTCGAGAAAGAGCGTTCCCCCGTCGGCGCGCTCAAGGGTGCCGCGCTGCTCAGGCGGTCCGCCAGGCTGGACGCCATGCCGGTAGCCGAAGAGTTCGGCCTCAATGTGCGCTTCAGGAATGGCGGCGCAGTTGAGCTCGACAAATACACGGTCGCGGCGGAGGCTTTCAGCGTGGATGGAGCGCGCAATGAGTTCCTTGCCGGTGCCCGATTCTCCATAGATGAGCACGCGGCCGTTGGTGGGGGCCATGAGCTTGATTTGTTGGCGCAGGGCTTTGAGCGGCACGCTTTCGCCGGTAAGGACGGAGGCAACGCTGAACTGGCGCTTGAATTCCTGGTTCTCGGCACGCAGGCGGCGCGCTTCGACAGCGTTCTTGACGACGATGAGGGTGCGTTCGAGGGAAAGAGGCTTCTCGAGAAAGTCGTAGGCTCCGAGCTTGGTAGCCTTGACCGCGGTTTCGATGGTGCCGTGACCGCTGATGATGACCACTTCGGGCCTGGTTTCGGAAGCCTGTTGGCGAATGTCGGAGAGGACCTCGAGGCCGTCGCGGTCGGGGAGCCAGATGTCGAGCAGGACCACGTCGTAGGGCGCGTCCTGGAGCAGGATGAGCGCTTCGACCGCAGTGGCTGCGCCGGCCACGCCGTAGCCCTCTTCGCGCAGGATCTCCTCGAGCGAGGTGCGTATCTCTGCCTCGTCGTCCACGACCAAAATGTGGTTCATGAAGACAGTCCCTTCAGCTCAGTTTCGGTGCTGCCCTCAAGCATGGCGGGGGCCTGCGTGTCCGGCTCCATGAGCGGCAAGCGGAGCAGAAAGCGCGCGCCCTTGGGGCTGTTTGCTTCGGCGCGAATTGAGCCGCCATGCTCCTGGATGATTTTGGCCGCAATCGAAAGGCCGAGACCGGTGCCGCGATGCTTAGTGGAATAGAAGGGCAAAAAGAGGCGCTCGCGAATTTCGTCGGTCAAGCCGTGGCCAGTGTCGGCGACAGTGACCTCGACCGCCCCGCCATCTTCGCTGAGCGCGGTGCGAATGCCGAGCATCCGCAACAGGCTGCCCTGCATGGCCTCGGCGGCATTGTCGATGAGGTTGGCCAGGGCACGGCGCAGCGCATCGGGATCGGCGAGCACTTGCGGCAACCCTGGCTCCAGATCACGCTGCACGGTGATGCCATCAAGACGGCCTGCGAACAGCGCCAGCGCTTCGTCCACAACTCTGTTCATGTCGCAGGCTCGCGGCTGGGGCGCGGGAAACTGCGCGAGCGCCGAGAACTGGTCGACAAGCGAGCGCAGGGTTCCGACACAAGTGAGGATGACCTCGGCGCATTTGCGGATCACAATGGGCGAGTCCGGTTGCCCACGCTCAAGATGCCTGCCAATGCGCTCGGCCGAAAGCGCGATGGGGGTGAGCGGATTTTTGATTTCGTGCGCCACCCGCTGCGCCACTTCTTTCCACGCCAACTGCCGCTGCGCGCGCAAGAGCTCGGTGGTGTCTTCGACCACAAGCACGTTGCCTGTCTCGCCGTGCATCAGCTCAAGGCGGGCGCTGGTGATGGCCAGGTGAACGGTGCGGCCACGGGCGTGAAATTCGATCTCAGTGGAGGCAGCGCCCATGCGGTGACCGCGCCGGATGAGGCCGGCCAAATCTTCGGCGAACTCCGGCGGCAGGAAGGGTTCAATTTTTTCTCCGGCAAGCGACACGTCTTCGCCGAGCCCCATGAGCGCGGCAAAGGCGCGGTTGGATTTGAGCACCACGCCCGAGCCATCGAGCGTAACCACGCCGCTGGGGATGGTCTCGACGATCGTCTCCAACTCGCGGCGGCGCTCCTCGATGGACTGATTGGCCGCAGTGAGTTGCGCGGACGAGCTCTCCGCGAGTTGGCGGCTGGCCTCGAGGTCGGCGGCCATGTGATTGAAGGCGCGCACCAGGTCACCCATCTCGCCGTTTGCAATGGCGGCCACGCGATGGTCGTATTTGCCGGCGGCGATCTCGTCCATGGCCACGCCCAGCGCCTCAACCGGCCGGGTGATCTGCTTGGAGAGAAACATGGCCAGCCACAGGCTGGAAAAGAAGATGAAGACCGTAATGAGCAACTGCATTAGGAAGAAGATGGTGCGGATGCTGTTGCGGGCGCGGAAGAGCTGCCAGTAAGCAGCAGCGCCGGAGCGGATGCGCGTTGTAGTCTGACTGAGGCCTTGGGGCATGGGCAGGGCCGCGACGACCATGTTGCCGGAGGCGGTTGCCGCCATGCCGACGGCATACTCCAGGCCGCCAACTTTCATCACCGGCACATCGCTGCGCTGCGCCGCAGGCAGGAGGATGGAGGAGAGCGGCGCGTGGATCGACACGGCGCCGGGAGTTCCTTCGTCCTGCCACGGAGCGAGGACGGCCAGGCTCGACGGGGGAGGCGCCCAGAAATTCGCTATCTCTTGCCGATTGCGGTTGTAGACCACCACAAAGCCGCCGTCGAGCGTAACGCGATGCGAGGCCAGTACGTTCTGCAGCGTCTGCAAGTCGCCGTCGGGCGCGCCGGTTGCAGCGATCGACTCCGCCTCTCCGCGCGCGTTGCTGGTTACATATTCCGCCAGTTCCTGGACTACCCGCGTCGAATCCTCGCGAAGCTCGGTGGTGGGCTGCGAAAACCAGCGGTCGATGGAGCGGTTCATGAGCAGGAAGCTGAACAGGAACATAAAGACCGCGGGGGTAAGGGCGATCAGGGTAGCGCCCAGAACCATGCGGGTGCGCAGGCGTGCCCCCAGCGCGCTGCTGCTTTGGTCGGCGTAGAGCTTGAGGATGTTCCTGAGCAGGAGCATCAGGAGGACCATCAGGAGCAGGAACACCACGACCGTGAGACCGGTAAAAACGAGCGTCTCGCCGGCTGTGACGGGATTCAGGATGTGGATATTAAATGCCTGCAGGGTGCCCAGCAAGGCGAAGAACAAAAGCACTCCGAGACCGAGCAAGAGCACGGATCGCTTCCGAGGATCGCTGAATAACTGCATGCGGCGATTATAGAAGCAAGGAACAGAGAAGTGGGTCGGTTTGAGGGTGCATTTCCCCAAGGGGTAAACAGGCTGTGGACAAGGAGCTGGAAGCGCGGGGGGATTGCTTCGTTCGTTATGCCGACGACGCGAACGTGTATGTTCGCAGCCGGCGAGCGGGCGATGCGCCTGCTGCCGCGGCTCTACGCACGGCTGCGTATCAGGGTCAATGAGGCTAAGAGTACGATAGCCAGCGTGTTCCGGCGCAAATTCCCGGGCTACGGCTTCTGGGTGGCTGCTGGCGGCAAGATCAAACGCCGTGTGGCCACGAAGGCCATAGCAACGTTCAAGCAGCGAGTCCGGGAACTGACCCGCCGATCATGCGGGTACAGCTTGGACAAGTTGGGAGTCAAGTGCGAGGTGATTGCGCCGACGCTGGTTCCGGTAACGGCTGGTAACCGGGTGAAGACGGATCGGCGGGATATGGAGAAGCTGGCGCGCTGTCATCGGGCCGGGGATTTAACGGCGGTGTGGGTTCCGGACGAGGGCTCAGAGGCGTTGCGCGACTTGGTACGGGCGCGGGAGTCGGCCAAGCAGGATCAGTTGCGAGCGCGGCACCGGCTGGGCAAGTTTCTTCTGCGCACCGGCTGGCGGCCTGAGAAAAGGCAAGAACAAAAGCAAAGGCAAAAACAAAAACTTTCCAAGGAATGAAAAAGCAAAAACCTCGACCATGAACAACCTTGCCCCAATCGAGCACAGAACCAGCAACAGGCGGAGCACGCACGAAAGAGAATCCTCGTACTTACTATGCGACAGGCTGGGCCGGACTCGCGACGTTAGTCAGAGGCAGCTCCCGACGGATCGTGATTATGCGACTTCGACGCGCGAATATCAGACCGATCAATCGTCGTTCAAATCTGCCCCGGCTGTTGCTGACCCTGTGCTCGAAAACGGCAACAAAAACGACAACCCCACAGATTCGCGGGTGTTGACAGCGTCACTCCATATCAGCAAGTCAGCGCGTCATGCCTTCAGAAACTCGAGCGCCCGAATCAGGTAGTTCTTCAAATCGCGCCGGGGCACGACTGCATCCAGAAAGCCCTTCTCCAGCAGAAACTCCGAGCGCTGGAAACCCTCGGGCAACTTCTGCCGGATCGTCTGTTCTATGACACGCGGCCCGGCAAAGCCAATCAGCGCGCCCGGCTCGGCAATGTTCAAGTCACCCAGCATTGCAAAGCTGGCCGTCACTCCGCCCGTGGTTGGATCGGCAAGAACACAGATGTACGGCACCCTGGCGTCGTCCAACTGTGCCAATGCAGTCGAGATCTTGGCCATCTGCATCAGGCTCACGACGCCTTCCATCATGCGCGCACCCCCCGAAGTGGCCACCACGATCAGAGGCTTGCGTCCAATGCGTGCGCGATCCACCGCGCGGGCAATTGTCTCGCCTACCACGGCCCCCATCGAACCGCCGATAAAGCCGTACTCCATGGCGCTCATCACAACTGAATGCGGTCCCAGCCGCCCCAGGGCGTTCACGATCGCATCGTTTAACCCCGTAGCCTCTTGTGCCGCGCGCAACCGCTGTTTGTAGGGCTTCACGTCTGTGAAATTCAGCGGGTCGGTAGAGCGCAGGCCCATGTCCACCAGCTGATAGCCAGGCTCGAGAAGCAGTTCGATCCGTTCCCGCGCGCCGAGCTTGAAATGGAACTGGCACTTCGGACAGACGTTCAGGTTGGCTTCCAGATCTGGCCGGAAAATTGGTTGACGGCAGCCTGGGCACTTGATCCACAAACCCTCGGTGCGCACGCTCTTCTCGGCTGCATCGCCGCCCCCACTGTCGGGGCCAGGCCCGGACTCGTATTCGCCGTTCTCTCGCTTGAACCAGGACATACCGAACCCAATTGTAAATGCATCGCCCAGTGAGCGGGACCTCTTCTCCCACCGTTCAACTGCAAATGAATCCGAGATCGGTGCTCAGCCTTTTACGGATGTTGCGGTCGGCTTGCCCGAGCGCAGGTAAGCATCGTCCCCGTCAATCCAGTCCTGACGCGGTGGATTGAAGATATCCAAAGCTACCGAATCCTCCAGCGCGGTGACTCCATGGGGAACAAGCGGAGGAATGCACAGAATTTCACCAGCCCGCACCGTCACTTCTTTTTCCTCGAGCAAGAATTTCAATGCCCCCTCAACCACGTGGCTAATCTGCTCGTGCATGTGCTCATGCAGGGGCACGAGCGCGCCCTTCTTCAACACCAGCCGAGCCAGCATTGTGTTTGTGCCCACAACATATTGCCGAGCTGTAAGAGCGTTCATTTGCTCCGGCACAATATCGTCCCAGCGATGGAGTGTGCTATCTGCCACGGCCTCCTCCTTTGTAGGGTTCATCAAGACAGAGTGAGGCAATTTCTAAATCGTCTTGGTCAAAGTCATAGTGTGGACAGCGAAACATCAGTATTCAATGCCGCGCTGCGCCAGGACGCCTTTCTCGTAAGCATGTTTCACTTCGCGCATCTCGGTAACGGTATCGGCCAGTTCTACAAGCAACGGGTGAGCGTTGCGCCCGGTCAGGATCACATGCACCATCTCCGGTCGCGCGCGCAAGGCTGCAGCCACCACCGCGGGATCCAGCATCTTGTAGCTGATCGCGTAGTTGATCTCATCCAGAACCACCATGTCCCACTCGCCGGAATAAATGGCCTCCTGCGCTTCGGCCCAAGCCGCCTCCACCAGGCGAATGTCTTCCGGATCGGTCTCTGCTCCGCCCACCTTCACAAAGCCCCGCCCCATCTGCTTCAAAACGAACTTTTCCCCGAAGGCCTCCACGGCATCGAGCTCCCCGTAGTGCCACGACCCCTTCAGAAACTGCAGCATCAGCACCCGCATGCCATTGCCGACCGCGCGCAGTGCCGTCCCCAGCGCCGCCGTAGTTTTGCCCTTGCCCGGGCCGGTATTGATCAGAATCAGTCCTCGACGCGAGTCGGTCATAATCGGTTCTCAGTTCTCAGTTCTCAGTTCTCAGTTCTCAGCAGTCAGCTGTCAGCTAGAAATCGTCGTGTTGCCGCCAAGCATACAGAACCGGTCACTAGCCGCTAACCCCTGCCTCTCAGTGTCCTGCGTGATACGGGTGGCCAGTCAGAATGGTAAATGCCCGGTAGAGTTGCTCCGCCATCACTAACCGAGTCAGGGCATGTGCCAGCGTCATTGGTCCCAGTGAGAGCAGTAGCTGAGCCCTTTTTCGAGTCGCCTCTGCCCAACCGCTCGCCGGACCGACGGCGAAGACGATGTGCTGGCACCCTTCGTCGCGTCGCGCGCCCAGCCACCGCGCAAAATCCTCAGACGTCATCTGCTTTCCGCGGCCATCCAGCAGCACGGCCAAAGCCGGAGTCCGTCCCTGCTGCCGCTCCAGCCACGCGAGAATGGCCTCCTCGGTCCGGAATCCTTCCGTTCTGCAGCGCGCAAACGCAGAGCAGCGCTCGAGATAGGTCTGAATCTGCGGGTCAAGTTCGTCCTTCGAACCCGGGCGGTTGCCGACAT
>PLOG01000198.1 GCA_003142935.1 Acidobacteriaceae bacterium | reverse complement strand
TCGCCATTCCAGGATCACGGCGAATCGCACTCCTAACAAGTCATGGAGTTGAGATACGCGAAGCAGCGGTGTCGCAGATGAGATCCCGAAGGCGTTGCTTGAGCCAGCCGAAGCTGATGTACTCCTGCTCGAGCCGTAATCCGAGCCGGATCGAGTTGTCGCGCAGACCGTGATAAAGAGTTCGCTCCTCTTGTGTCAGCCTAAGCAGGTTCGCTCGTAGAGGCGAATCCTCGACTCCCCAGAACAGTCTGTGCGTGTCGAGTGTCGCTCGGTCCATTAGAAACGAATCGGCATGATCGAAGTGAGCTCGTAACTGGTCCAGTATTCCAAATCCATGGGTATCGATGTCTCCCCAATAGTGAATTGAACACTGATGCAGCCAACGGCATCGGCCCAGAGCCTCCCATCCGTAGCCAGCTCCAAAAACGACGATAGAACCGCTCACTCGCGGGAATGCCAGAAAGTTGATTTCGTTTTCTGTAATAAAGACCCGCTTGGCGCCGATGCATAACCGACCGAAGGATTCTGGGTCCAGTGCGATGTCTGGACAGAGCGGACCGAGCCCCCACATGATCTCTGGATCAAGCACCCTGAAGCGAATAAGGATAGGCCTATCCAGGAACCCATAGCGAGCGGCGAATTGGCGCGAGCCGCTCTTGGTGTTATCCACAACTTCCGAAGGTAGAGCCAGATCGAGCAATTCTGCCAAAACACCGCGATGCGCCTCGATGAACTTCGTATGCAAACCCGGAAGGTCGACCTGCCGCAGGTAAATGTTGGGACGTGGATTGTTGATTAGCCAAGTCGCCACAGTCAAGAGCCGAGGCCAATCCTCCGCCAATTCCAGAGCAGCCAGAGGGTGCTTATCCAGCCAAGGCAGCAAGCCAGGAAGAGAATGCCGAGTGGTTTCGACCATGCCCAAGAAGCTGTTCCATTCATCGCGCTTGTCGAGCCAGCTCAGAGCACCCTCCAACGAGTCGACCCACGCGCTCGTCGGCAATCGTTGCGCGCCTTGAACGCGGTGCTGAACCTCCCTGAACTCCAGACGCAGAACAGGATTTCCTGTCAGTTCGGCAACCCACGAACGCACTGCGTCGAAATGACTTGATAGGTCGGAAGAGTCTGGAGCTTTCAGTGATAGGCGTAAAGGAAAGCGGTGGTTGTCGGCCAAGGCTTCACGCAGAAGATCTCCGCTTTGCCAAAACCGCATCAGCTTCGCTTTCAGATCCGCCGTTCTGCTCCAGTTCACTGCGCCACTTCCTGCGGGGGTTGTGGCCCAATCGCTTTCTTCTGCTCGCGGTATTCCTCGATAGACAGGTTCCGGAGCTTTGAATCTTTACCTCCCTCATTGTGAACAAATCCAACACTGGAGACGAAGGGTTCGATGATGTGGATTTTCTGCAGTGGCGTGACAATCATTAGTTGCAAATTGAGTTGCCTAAATAGTTTCAAACCATACTGCGCGGATTCATCCGTCCCTCGGCCAAAGGCCTCGTCGATCACGACGAAACGGAAGGAGCGCGAACGCTCCGCCCCCCATTCAAGACCGAATTGATAGGCGAGACTGGCAGCAAGAATCGTGTAAGCCAGCTTTTCCTTCTGCCCGCCAGATTTGCCACCCGAATCGGAGTAATGCTCGTATTCGCTGTCGTCTGCCCGCCAGCGTTCACTCGCAGCAAAAAGAAACCAGTTGCGGACATCGCTGACCTTCTCCGTCCAACGCCGGTCAAGCTCTGTCAAACCTTCCCGCCCGCGGAAGCGATCAATAATGGCCTTGACCTGAAGAAACTTTGCATCGGAGTATTGCACGTCGTCCGACCCGGTTACCGCCCCTTCAGTACAGGTGCGTAAGTCCTGCTGAAAATCCCGAATCTCGGCGTCTGGGCTGGATTGTAATTCCAGCACAATATAGCGGCCGGGATTGTAGTCAATTCCAGAAAGAGATTGGTTGATCTGCGCGATTCGATCTTTGATGGTTTCACGCTGGCGCGCCAATTGCCCGTTGAAGTTGGCGATTTCATTGATCGTGTTGACGTTGAGCAGTTCCTTAAAGCGCGCCTGAAAGCGCGGCAGGTCATCCTGGTTCAGACGGGTTAGCAGGTTGTCATATTCGAAAGCCGCTTCCAAGTTGGCATCAATTTCCGCCGTATCAAGTTTGAACTCCTCCTTGAATGAAACCATGGCCTTGATGATTCGTTCCGTCAGTAGCTTGATCTTTCTGTCCTCGGCATCTATCCGCGCCTGCAACCAATTACGCACATCTTGCTGGCGAGGTTCGCACGATTCCACAGTGAGTTGGTGCTCACCCAAGGCCTCGGCGCGCATTGCTTCCAGCTTTGACGATAGAGCTTCATTCATGGCCACGCCAGACAGCGTCTCAGCCTCAGTTCGTTGCTCCAATGCGACTCTTCGGCGTTCCTCGGCCGTTGTTCTCCTCGCCCGCGCTGCTAGCAGTTCGGACTCTGTTTTCTTGCGCGCTTCCAGGCGCTCCCGCAATTGTTCATTCAGCTGCCCGAGTGCGTCCGAGGCCGCTTCCAGCCTCTTTCGCTCGTCTGTGAGCCGGGTTATTTCGGAGGCAACACTAGCCCAGTCCAGTTCTTCGAAATTGTCCAACTCATCAAGACGCGTAAGCGCATCCAGTCGGCTCGCGAGCGCCTTCCGTTCCTTCAGCGTTTCGTTTCTCGCGTCCATCACTGTGCCCATCCGGGTTCCGAGATGGCTAAGTTTGACCTCCAATGCCGTGATCTTCTCGCTGTTATTCCAGCCGAGCACATAGCGGCTGCGATCATCGATGTTGTAGCGGTCGTCCTTTTCGTGCCGACCACTCGGATCTTTGATCTGCCCAGCCCGCGTGATGGCACGTGGTTCACGCTGGAACTGCTCCTGCGTCACGCAGCAGGCGACGTTGAAGCGGTGGGCAAGTTCGCGCTCCACCCAGTCGTAATAGCGCGAATCCGATTTAAGTAGTAGCTTATGTACCACGGAGTTGCGGTGTTGTTCCGGTAAATTGCCTGCCTTGCGCGCCTGCACATGGAAGTACACCAGGCGACCTCGGAGTTGATGACTATCCACCCATTCCGCGACCGCTGCGTAATGTGAATTGGGTACAAGCAATGTGAGCGCGAAGCTCCGCAACAACCTCTCGATAGCGCCTTCCCAAGCCTTCTCGTCGTCGCGAATCTGGATCAATTCGCCAGCGAACGGCATTTCGTCAGCATTGAATCCCAGTGCAGTGCAGAGAGCATCGCGTATCTGAATCTGTCGCGCTTCGATATTACTGCGGCGACCTTTCAGGCTGTAGATTTCCGCCGACAGTTCATCGTGCTCCTGCTTTCCTTGTCGAAGAGTCACGTCATGCTCGGTTAGGCAATTTTGCAGATCCGCATCGCGTTCGCGATCCTCTTCACGCCAAAATTGAAACCGACTGCGTTGGTCGGCAAAGGCCGTCGCGTCCGCGGCAATGGACTCATTTAGAATGGCTGCCAATTTGCCATAGCGCTCCGATCTATTCTGGCGCGCCTCTCGCACCTGCTCCTTCTTCCGAATCTCCGCCGCAAGCTGTTCAAGGCGATCTCCACCATTGTTGTTGATCGCCTGCTTGAGTTCATCAACTTGATTGTTCTTCTCGGTCAGTTCTGCATCCAGGCGCCGCACCTGTCCCTCTGCCCGATTCCATTCTTCCGCAATCAGTTCCAGGCGCTTGCCGAGAAGTTCAAGCTTCAAGTTTGCGAAGTGAGCGCGCAGTCCTTCGCGGCATTGCCGCAAGTCGTCTACCTCGGTGGACAGTGTTCTGTGGCGGTCGCAGTCGGTCACAAGCGGCATAAGTATCTCAACTTGCCGCTTAGCTTTTAGCACAGCCTCGTGGGCGCGATTGAGGTCGTCGAAATGGCTGATCAACGCTTGGATGCGCGGCGCCACGTCAAACGGCTCCAGCATATGACCACGAACAAAATCAGTGAGATTCCCTACCGATTTCATTGACACTGTTTGATGAAACAGCTCCAGCGCTTGGTCATTCTCGATTCCAAAACGGCGCCTGAACCAGGCTCCATAGGGTGGGAAGCTGTCGAATATCTCGTCACCCATTCCGCGCAGCTTTTTGCGGAGTTGCGCAATATCCGAGCCGAAATTGGCGAAGTCGGAGGCAATCGATAGATCCCGATCCGCGCCCACGAAAAAGCGCGCAGGCTGGCCGTGCGGCTCCTTCATCCAGAATACTTGGGCCAAGGTCACCGTCTGGTCATAGCCGACGTTATGAAAGACGCCGACAATGACCGAATAGCTGTTGTGGTTACGCAAAGGAACAGGCTTAGCCGCCCCCGTAATTTCGTTGCGCTCCGATTTATAGTAGCCGAGTACATAGGAGCGCAAGGACCGCTCCTTGCTGTCAGCTCCTGCGGCCTTGTTGTACGCGATACGCTGAGCCGGCACGAGCAGGGTTGTGATGGCATCGACGAGCGTGGATTTTCCTGAGCCAATATCTCCAGTCAGCAGGCCATTCTGGCCGTTGAGGTTGAGCGTCCACACTTGACTATCGAATGTGCCCCAATTGAAGATTTCCAAGCGTCGGAGACGGAATCCAGATAGCGCCCCTTCCGTTGGGAACTCAAGGTCAAGCGTCTGCGAATCATCCATGCTGCCTCTCATCTTCCCCGGGGGAACCGTCTGCTAATTGCGCACGATAGACTCCCAGTCGCGCATCAAATTCTCCGAGCCACTGTGCATCCACGAAAGCCCTTAGAATTCGCCGCACCTCGTAGTTGGCTCCGGCCGCCAAAGCACCTCCTTCAGCTGGCTTTAGCTTGCGCAGAAAGCCAAGTTCAACGACTTTATTGATTTGAATCTCGAACTGATCCGTGAACTTCGCCTCATTGGTGGCATTCGGCATGAACACGCGGATCAACTCGATCATTTCATCGCGACTCATAACCAGCCGCGTATCACCACCTCGCGTGTCGAATTCAGCCAGCTTCTTTCGCAGCAGTGCCAACAGCAGGCTGACCGGGAAAGAGAGCTGCCGGCGCACTACCAAACGCGGAAGTGAGGTCGTTTGTCCCTCGTCTTTTGGTTCCGGACGGCTTTTCAAGAAGGCATAGCCTTCAGCCTCATCCAACACCAGTTCTAGATAAAGCATTGTCACGTAATCGCGTACCCGCGCCTGCAAATTGAGCAGCGCACCCCAAAGGCGCTCATCGCTGTCGCGGTAAAGTACACCTTTTAGCAAACTGATCAGCAGAGCTGACAAATCCGCTGCCGGAATCGTGATTGGTGTCGTGTTGGAGAGACCGCTTACCATTTTTCGCCATCACCACGTTTCTAGTTAACGCACAAAGATCACCTGCGGCAGCCGAGCGCTGCGCAGCAACTTCTCGCCGAAAAGTGCGGTGGCTTCCCAGTGTATAAACTCCTGTCGGCTCTCGTCGACAACAATTCTGAACACATCACAGCCGAGTTGCAGGTAAGCAATCAATTCCGCCAATCCCTGCTGTAATGGCTCAGTTTCCAGCAATTCGCTCAGGGAAATCCGCGATCTGTCTTGCAAGGCATGGCCGATATGGCGAGTCAGGCGGCCTTTATCCACAACGACCTGATTAAAAAGCGCCTGATCGTCAATTAGTTCGTTGCCATATTGCAGGCAGAGACTGTCAATAACCGGCTTCAGAGGCGGGGTGAATAACGGACGCTCCATCGGCAGCGTAATCTCCGGATGAGGCTCCGCCAACTCGATCACAGTGCCTGTTGGCTGATCATTTCGTAGAGCTAGAGCACTACGCTCGATGCTGCGCAGGATATCCATAATGCGCTTATTTTCCAGCCAGGCTTGGTCGTCCAGAAAACGTCGCAACTGTTCGGATAACTGGGCCACGGTGCGCTGCGTATGCTCTCCTGCTTCCAACCAGTCATAGTGGACTCGTCGGAGACGGGCATCAGGTTCCAATGCTTCAACGGCAGGTAATGCCATCACACAATCCAGGAGGTCAGAAAGCTCCTCCTGGCGGCGGCTGGAAAGCAAAAACTCCCAAAATGCCCGAAAGCTCCGACCCTGATCGGAATCGGTAATGGTGTCGCGCTCACCCAGCACTTCTTCCAACAATTTGCCTTTGCTGCCATCCCACATGGCTATGTGTTCACGCACCCTTCGATCAAGCTGACGAAAGTTGGCTTCCACCTCTCGAAAGTCAGTGAGCAATTCACGGGCTCCCTGCATGAATTGTTGAAAGCGGTCTTTTACAGCGCTGTCGTCCAGTATCGGGAACTGGCCTGAGAGTACTTGGGCAATTTCAGTGTCAATTTTGTCGCGGCGTCCTTGCAACTCGGCAATCCGCCTTACAGGATTAGCCTCAGTGCCATCGCGCATCTGCTTGAGTAGATCGAACAACGTAAGCAGGCGAGATTCTGTGCCGACAAACTGCCGTTCAGACAACTGCTCCAACCAGGCAAGCGCCCTCTCCGACGAGGGCGTCAGATCAAATTGCGCCTCGTCGGTTCCAGTGCGATAAAATTTGCGCAGCCATCCTTTGTCGGATGCAGCCCAATCGTTCAGGTATTCCAACGCAGGTTTTGGGAAGGTGTCCTCGCCCAACAATTGCCGAATTTCGTAAAGCTCGTCATTCAGAGCTTCGGCCATATCTGAGGCCGCCATCACCCGCACATTTGTCACAATGAACACCCGGTGCAGAAAGCTTGCAATCAGGGGCGCATGGGGAGAGGATAGCAACCGCCACGCTGGATTGTGATTCTGAAGAGCCTTAAGTCTCGCAAAATCGAGGATCATCTTGCATCGCTTTCGGAATTGGCACGCAGTTTCAACTCACAGGGAAACCCGAACAACACAGAATGTTGGAGCCGAAGGTTGATAGAAACCTCCTGGAGAGGCGCAATCCACGCAGACTGAGCCAGATATTCTCAATAATATCTCTGCCCCATGCCATTAGAGGGTAACGGGTTGAGATGAGTCGGAGCGAACGTCATCCAGCACCTTGAGAACCACAGCCGGATGCGCGCCGTTGTAACCTTCCTGAGTTTTGCGTCCTCACCGAGTGAGAGCCCGCTGAATGTCAGAGCGTCGTTTAGCTTTCCTCGTTCGGACTCAAAGTAATCCCGGTTGCTACGTGACGTACCGGATTCATAACATGAGTCACAAATTGCAGGATGTTGTGAGCGCAACCATCAGAGTTTTGCTTCGCCGCGAGCGCAGCATAGAGGCGATGCCTCTTGGTCATCTCCGGTATAGGATCGGGAAATCCGCATTCCCGCAAGAACCGTCCGATTTCGGACCCGGTCAGTCCGGTGCTGGTATCTCCGAGAATGTCGGAAAGCGCCTGCAGATTCGGTTCATCGAATTTTGGTATCGCAGCCATCGGCCCGGTCGTCCTTTCCGCTATCCCGCGCGCCGCTGTCAGATCATCATGCTCAAACCATGATTACGTCTTCGGTACTGCTGGCAGCGGCTCGCCCGCCAGTCCTTTGCTGACGAGGCCGGACAGGAAATCCGCAAAGGGAGCAATATCCTCGTCCACACTCGCCTTTTCGAGAGCCTCCATGTAAATCTTGCGGTCACCGACAGGTAGTACCGTCCACGGATATCCGCCTGATGCCATCATGAGATTCATCAGGAAGCGTCCCATGCGGCCGTTCCCATCCATATAAGGATGGATGTACACGAATATGAAGTGACCGAGCACGGCCCGCACTGCCGGTTCCTTTTCCTCGCGAAGAAGATCGAAGAGAGCTGGCATCGCATCCACGACTGCATCGCGGTTCAGAGGCACGTGCATGGAGCGGCGAATGTAGACCTGGCCGCTGCGATAGCCGGCGAGGTCGGCGGGTTTTACCAAACCGGCCGTCACGCTCGGGCCGAACATCTCTCGATACCACGTTCCGTGATCTTCATCCGCGACCAGGCCGGGATTTTGGCCGCTCAGAACCTTTGCCATGCTTTTTTGAACGGCCTGATAGGCCTGCCAGTACCCGAGAGCGGCCATGGCATCCCGCTGTCCCCGGTCCTGTTCATTCGCCTCCGGATTCCAAATGTTGCTCCGGACGCGTTCGATCAGTTCCCGGCTGACGCGATAGCCTTCGATCGACAGTGAATGATAAGCATCGGTCACGTAAGCATCGCCGACGCGTTTCATGTAAGCGGTAATATTACGTGGCAACCCCGGCGCCTTCGGAAACCGTCCGATGACGGGTTCACGCATTTTCTGCCACAGCAGCCGTATGCGGTTCACATACGGAGAGGTTTCGCGGGCGGGCAAAGCGAGTGTCGGCTTGTCCGAAAAGGGATCTGTCTCACGCACGTCGTACCCCGCAGCAATCATGGTCTTTGTAATATCATTCGCGATGCGGTCGCGTCCGCTGTTGAGGAAGGCGCCGGCAAGGCGTCCCGCAATTGTGCTGTGACCGCCTTCCAGCAATTTTGCCAGCACGCCGGATGCATCTCGGACCGTGGCCATGGCCGCGCGCGCGTCGGTCGCATGACTCGAAAAATATTGCGGCGAGCACTCGATAAGCGCGGATTCGAGCGAGAAAAGGCGCAGCCCATCTTTTTCCTTCCGGTCAGCCGGTTTTGGCAGGGCGGCCCGCAGGTCCAGCAGGGACGTTCCGTGTGGCAGTTTGGTCAGGTTGTTTTTGGCTCTGGAGGACCGGACGACGAGCTGCCGGGGGACCGTCCAGTTTCCGCCGTGCAGGGAGAGCGACTGCTCCGGCGACAGGGACCAGTTCCTTGCAAAGCGGGTTTCCAGATAGGCCGCAGCGAAGCGCCAGAATGATGCGTACCATGCGGTGCTCTCCCCCTTAACCTCATCCGGGCGGCTGGGGATGTACCATCCCTTTATTACCTCCTGCAGAAAACCGTTCGCCATGAGGCGCTCCCGGTGGGTGCGTGTCATGTCTTTCGCCCGGATGGCGGAGCCGCCGTTGACGTTCTGAAGCCCGTGGAGGATCTCCAGGGACTGGGCCAGTTTTTGCGAAGGTGAAGCCATGGGGGTCTATCCTCGTTAGTTTTTGCTGTCTTGCGGTTATTAGTTTAATGTGTCGTGTATTAATTAGTCTATTAAGACGTTCAATAATTAGTCTATTATGTCGAGTTATTATTAGTTTTTCCTGCCATAACCCTTCCGGGCCTTCCATCGGCCCCTCGACCGGTTCGGATGTGCAGCCCGCACACCGCGCAAATGGCGGCCCCCTTCCCCCCGGCTTTCGTCCTTTCATTTCAATGGTCCACGCATGTTGGGGATGGACAAACCACAATAAGACGGTCCGGCCGTCCCCGACGTTTTCGACGACCGGGCTCTACTCGCTCTAGCGGGACTCACCGAGCCTCGGATCTCGGCCGTGCGGTAACGATCCCTCACGCAGCAAAGAGATGCTGCGGCCCGATCCTCTGGGTACTGTCCAGCAGTTTCTCTCTACGCATCCCCTTCCTTCTAATTCACCTCTCCTCTTCCATCTGTGCCTCTGCACCAGAGGCTGGAGTATCTACATGTCTAGGTGTGTGTCGGGCATAGA
>PLOG01000213.1 GCA_003142935.1 Acidobacteriaceae bacterium | reverse complement strand
TGGCTGACGCCGGTCAAGGTGAACGCCAGCGAGCCGGTCACGGCGTAACAGCTTCACCCAGCGTCAACGAGAACCCCAGGTTTGCACTTTCAGATCTCGGGTTCGGACGTTCACAGAAAGTGTCTCAAGAAGGGTCCTTTGCGAGAAGGATGCCACAAGGACCCGTGTAGAAATGCGTCTCAAGAGGGTTCCTTTGTGAGACAGGCGATCATTCCCGAGGCAGAGAGAAGAGGGGATGATTGACATCACATTTATGTTTATGCAATCATTGCATTCGATATAGATGAGGTGAAATCATGCCGGGTTTGACCGTCCGCAAACTCTCCGAAGAGACCCATCGGGCCTTGCGTATGCGCGCCGCCCGCCATGGCCGCTCCACCGAAGCCGAAGTCCGCTTCATTCTTGAAGAAGCTGTGATGCCTCCTAGCCGCCTCAAGATCGGGTCCGAGATTCACCGTATCGCCTGCGAGGTCGGGGGCATGGATGAATTGGATATCTCTCGTCAGCGGAGTGAAATTCAGGGAGCGGATTTGGCGTGATTGTCCTCGATACCAATGTGATTTCCGAGCCGCTCAAATCCATGCCAGAACCTAAAGTCATGGCATGGCTGGACGATCAGGCCGATGAAACTCTCTTCATCACCGCCATCGGCCGCGCCGAACTCCGATTTGGAGTGTTGAAATTGCCGGACGGAAAGCGCAAAAACGCCCTTGCCGCGCAAATCGAACAGGTGCTCGATCTGTTTAAGAACCGCACCCTCGATTTCGATATTGCGGCCTCGGACAAACTGGCTGAAATCGCGGCGCGCTGCGAAAAGACCGGCAAACCTGCCGTCGCCCCCGATGCCTACATCGCAGCCTGCGCCGCCGCGCGAGGCTTTGCGGTCGCCACGCGCAATGTGAGGCATTTTGAACCCACCGGAGTCCGTGTCATCAATCCCTGGAAACAAGTCTCTTTCTAAAGTGGGGATGGCGCGCCGGGCTGGTAGAATGCGGCGCATGAAACCAGACCTCTATACCAAAGCCGTTCTTACCGTCATTGCGTTCATGCTCGTCATGATGAGTTGTCGTCAATACATCAGCCCTTCAACCACCGTCCAAGCCGAAGGAAAGTTCGCTGATTTACAGTTCGCAGGGCCAAGTGAGGTCTCCTTTTTCGACACGCGCACCGGCGAGGTGTGGATTTACCATCCTGAATCTGGAAAGTTGCTCTTGTCGTGGAAGGTGACGAAGCTTGGTTCGCCGCTCACGAAGTGACGTATCCATTCAACTGTCTCAAAAAGGGTAGAACTTGAGACGATCCCCCGAAGGCAGGAAACAAGGGGTTGCGCGTCTCTTGATCGAGTCTCAAGACAAAGCGTTGAACACACCGTGGTCCCGTATCTCGCCGACCGCGGCGGATGAAACATGGGAGTGCACGAATCGCGCGGATTGCCCTCGTTAACAAGCTGTTGACACTCAAGTCAGAAATGGCGTTGTTATCATTTTGTCATGCAATCGACGCGCCGTTTTGTCCCCGTCCTGCTCGCCGCCTTCGTAGCGCTCTTCGCCTTCATCTCACCGTTCTCTGCGCCGGCACAGGTCTATGTTGGCAAGCCCAAGCTCATTGTGATTGTGGTGATCGATCAGTTTCGCGGCGATTACCTGAATCGAGATCGCGATCAATTCAAGGGGCGCGGCTTCAATCTCTTTATGAAAGACGGGGCCTGGTTCACGGACTGCTACTACGACTACGCCAACACCAAGACCGCGCCGGGGCACGCCACCATTGGCACCGGGGCTTATACGGATGGCCATGGCATTGAATCGAACGAATGGTGGGATGCTGCCCGGTCCTACGAACGGAAGGTTTCATCGGTTGAGGACGAGCGCTACCAACTGGTCGATTTGCCGCACGACTCGATCCCTGCCAACGTGCCCGGGGCTCTGAGCTGGGCGACAAAATGGGCCGTGGGGGCTTCGCCGCTGAATCTGCGGGCTACCACGCTAGGCGATGAGCTGCGGCTGGCTACGAATGGCAAGTCCCGCGTCTTCGGCATTTCGCTGAAGGACCGGGCGGCGATTCTGCCCGCGGGCCAGGCCGCGAACGGGGCATTCTGGGTGGATCCGATCAGCGGCCACTTTACAACATCGACATACTATATGGAGCACCTGCCGGAGTGGGCGCGCGCCTTTAACGCGGGCGGGCGGACGGAGCAGGCCGAGCACGAGGCCAATGCGGAGGGAACTAATAAGTTCTTCGAGCTGGTGGGAAGAACGCCGGCAGCCAACAGCTACGAGTTGGACTTTGCCAAGGCGCTGATCACCGGCGAAAAGCTGGGCCAGGACGGCGTTACCGATCTGCTGGTGGTTTCACTCTCGGCCAACGATATTCAGGGGCACCAGTTCGGTCCCGATTCGGACTCCGAACAGCAGATGATTCTCTCGCTCGATCGGGATCTGGACAGCTTCAATACGTGGCTGGACCAGGCGGTTGGCTTGCAGAATGTGTGGATGGCGCTGACGGCCGACCATGGGATTGCGCCGATAGCCGGCGAGGCGGCCAAGCTGGGCATTCACGCGGTTGCGGTGGACATGCAGAAGGTGTACGACGCGCTGAATGAAGAGCTGAACAAGCGGCACTCGCACGGCCAGAAGCTGGAATACCTGTTGCCCGGCCCGGACCTGCCTTACATTGTGCTGGACAAGAGGATCTTCAAGAAAGTGGGAGTGGACGAAAAGGCCGCTGAGGACGAAGTGGCAGATCTGTTGCCGGTGGACGTGGCCAGCCAGGACTCCGATCCGCTGCCGGTTCTCAACTTGCTGCCACCAACCGTTGTCCAACCTTCGCAGCAGCGGCTGCCACCGGCTCCTCATGTGCAATACGTATACACGCGGCTGCAACTGGCGAGCGGCCCGCTGCCTCCGTCGGAGTGGGGACGACTGCTGACGCACAGTTACTCCGAACACGGCAACTGGTTCGTGATGATGGTGCTGGACGCCTACCAGATGGCGGGGACCGGGCAATTTGCGGGCACCAACCACTTCAGTCCCTGGGACTATGACCGTCACGTGCCGCTTGCCTTCTACGGCGCGCCGTTTGTGCCGGGCGAGTATCATGAACTTGTGGCTCCGGTGGACCTGGCGGTTACGTTTGCCTCGCT
Organism: Acidobacteriaceae bacterium; assembly: GCA_003142935.1. Classification (GTDB taxonomy): domain Bacteria; phylum Acidobacteriota; class Terriglobia; order Terriglobales; family Acidobacteriaceae; genus Telmatobacter. The sequence goes on along the minus strand of PLOG01000213.1, from coordinate 27,028 downwards.
GGCCGGGGTGAATCGGCCGTCGGCTGCGGTGGGTAGGGTGCTGACGGAGGCAATCAAGCCGGTGAAGGGAAACTGACTGACTTCGGAACATGTTATTAAGGGCTATACGAGGCGGAATATTCCCTCAGGGGCTAAAACCCGCAATCATTATTGAAGCATCTGCGGCACGGCTGAAGCCTTGCCCTTTCAAGACTCCGACTCAATCGGAGACTCCCTAGAGGAAAGCCGCCAAGTGAAACCCGACATGAGAGTGACTTTGGCTGGGATTGAATTGGCCAACCCGGTGATCGCAGCCAGCGGCACCTTCGGCTATGGCATTGAGTTTGAGGAGATTGTCTCGCTGGAGCGGATCGGGGGATTCGTCACCAAGGGGATCTCTCTGGCGCCGATGACCGGCCACCCTGCGCCGCGCATCATCCAAACGGCGGCAGGCATGCTGAATGCCATTGGACTACAGAACGTAGGCGTGGACGACTACATGCTGCGGAAGTTGCCGCCGATGAAGCGGTATCCGGGTTGCAAGGTCTTCGTCAACGTGTTCGGGTCTACGGTGAGCGAGTACATTCAGGTAATTGAGCGGCTCAACCAGGCTGAGGGCATCGCGGGTTATGAGCTGAACGTCTCTTGCCCTAACGTTCACGCGGGCGGCCAGGCATTCGGCGCAGACGCGGGCGAGCTTGAGTACCTGGTGAGGAAGGCCAGGGAAGTTTCGATGCGCCCGCTGATCGTGAAGCTGACGCCCAATGTGACATCGATTGCCCACATGGCAATGATTGCCGCCGAAGCCGGCGCGGATGCGGTGAGCTTGACGAATACTTTTCTTGCCATGTCGATCGATGCAGAGACGCGGCGGCCAAGGCTGAGCAACATTACCGGGGGGCTTTCGGGTCCGGCGATCAAGCCGATCGCTTTGCGCATGGTGTACGAGACGGCGTGCGCGGTGAAGATTCCAATCATGGGGATGGGAGGGATCGTCACGGCGGAAGATGCCGTGGAGTTTCTTCTTGCCGGGGCTACGGCGGTCGAGGTGGGAACGGCCAGCTACGCGGACCCACGAGCCGTGGAACGGCTGGCGCGGGGGCTTGAATCCTGGTGCCGCTCGCATCAGGTGGAAAAAGTCGCTAGCTTGACCGGGGCACTCGAAATTCCGCAAAATTAGACCGTTTCGAAGAGCCTTTCCAGAAAAGCTTCAAAGACGCCGGCGATGGGTAGTGTCCTTATAGTGCGTTACCGATCCGCTAGTGCCGCGACCGCGTGTTTGTATAGTCGCCGGAATGTGGCGCAGGTCTCCAGAACGGGACCCCCGGCGACAGGTCTTCGTCGCTGGGGTGGAAACCGGCTGTAGCGCGGGCGTCCATGCACGCGTTCGCCCACCAGCATCCATGGGGAGAACTGCAGATCGTAGCTCGGAAGAGTTCGCGCAGTTGTCCCGGTTCACCGGAGGCGTTTCAGGCAGCTTACAACTACCCGGAACTTGTTGCGGTTGCCGAAGCACGAAACGCCGCCCCGGCCGAGCGGCTTGCAAGCGAAGTAGCCGCCTTTGCACTGTCTCACGAAGCCGACGATCTTGGCATCGCGTCCATGGACCCGCTCTATGTTTTTGAGGGGTACACGATCGACGAGCCCTGGGTCATCGTGCTTGCTCCCGCGCACAATTATGGGCGGCTCAAGGAAGTTCCTTCGGATGAAACCAACGGTGTCGGCGTCGGCGACGTGGGCGATCAATACGCACGGGGCACGCGCTCTTCTTACGCGCTCGCCAATTGGATTCGCTCCCAGGGGTTTAACGCCCATCCCTATCCCGGCCCCTCCGCGGGCGCATTGGTTTTGATACCGGCGGCGATTGCTTCTGGCCTGGGAGAACTCGGCAAGCATGACTCGTTGATCAGCCGCAAGTTTGGATCTGGAGTGCGTCTGGCGGGCGTCACCACGGATATGCCGCTGGTCCCGACTGCGCCCGATCACTTTGGCGCGGATGAATTCTGCTCCACCTGCCAGGTCTGCACCAACGCCTGCCCGCCCGGCGCAATCTCCGAACAGAAGCAGTTGGTGCGCGGCGTTGAGCGCTGGTATGTGAACTTCGACAAGTGCATCCCATTCTTCGCGGAAGCGGCGTCCTGCGGCATCTGCATTGCCGAGTGTCCATGGACCCGCCCAAGTGTCAGGCCGAAGCTGCTCGCCACCATGGCCGGTCGCCTTCATCGATCTCCCGGCAAATCATGACGGCCGGCTCCGCCCGAACGCGAAACGGCTCGGCGGAAACCGCTCTCCATCTTTAGATGGAAGCGCACGGCCAAAAATTCGCGTAGGATGGGCGCGTTCTGTCTTTCGCAGCGCTTGCTGCCTGTCGGGCAAGGCTGACTTCCCTTCGAACGGAGTTTCATCAATGGCTCATATTCAACTTCCAATCGCGCCCGAGCTTGGCCGCGAGTTTCCCGGCATTCTGGGACCCATGACGTTTCGTCCCGAGACCGCGGCGCCTCTTAACGAGTTGGTGAATGTGCTCTTGCGCGGCGAAAGCACACTATCGCGCGGCGAACGCGAGTTGATTGCCACCCACGTCTCCTGGCGCAACGATTGCTTGTTCTGCCAGTCTATTCATGGCGCGCTGGCCGCGGCCCAGCTTGGGCACGATGAGGCGCTGGTCCAGAAAGTCAAGACCGACTGGGCAGATGCGAATATCTCACCCAAGCTGAAAGCGCTGCTGAACATAGCTGGCAAAGTGCAGCTCGGCGGCAAGCATGTGACCGCGGAGGATATCGCCGCGGCGCGCGACCTGGGCGCGACCGATTTGGAGATCCACGATACGGTTCTGATTGCTGCTGTGTTCTGCTTGTGCAATCGCTATGTCGACGGTTTGGGTACCTGGGCTCCTCAGGACCCCGGTATCTATCGGGAAAGAGCTGCCAAAGTCGTTGAACACGGCTACACGGCAGTAACCGAGACGGCGATTGCCTCAATGCAGGATTGAGCACTTCATATCCCGCAAGCGTCACCCCGTTTCTGCGGGAAATCGAGCAGTACACGCTACGAATATCGTCACCCGAGGCTGCCTCCGCCGATGCCAGAGCCAATACTTCAGTCCGTTGAAACACAGATGGAAGAATCGCGGCTCGCCTACCCCGGCTGGAAGGTCGTTCTCGCCGGTTTCTTCGGCGTTGCGGTCAGCTTTGCGTCCATTGTTCCTTACACCTTCGGCCTCTTCCTGAAGCCGCTCGCGGCGAGCTTCGGCTGGAATCGCGAAGCCACCTCCGCGGGATTCAGCATTGCCGCTCTCACCTTGGCGGCCGCGTCGCCCGGCCTCGGATTCCTGCTTGACCGCTATAAGCCACGACGCATCGTACTGCCCTGCATTGCGGTTTTCTCGGCTGCCTATGCTTCGCTCGCATTGCTGACGCCACACCTGCTGCACTTCTATCTCACCTTCTTTCTCATCGGCCTGGTCGGCAACGGAACAGCCTATATCGGCTACTCCCGCGCCATCTCGACTTGGTTCAACCGTCGCCGCGGCTTGGCGCTCTCGATCATGCTCGCCGGCAGCGCGCTGGGAGCCATGCTGCTTCCCGTCCTCGCTCAGGCCGTTATCACTCGCCAGGGATGGCGCGCCGCCTACCTCATCCTCGGCCTGCTCGCCTTTGCAGTGGGCTTTCCACTTACCGCAGCCTTCGTCCGCGAACGCCCACGTGCCCGGCTGCACCAGAACGTCTCCACCGAACAAGGAGCGTCCGTTGTCAGAGCACTGGCCACGCCCGCCTTCTGGATCATCGCCGCCACGGTCTGCCTCTACGCCATCAGCGTCAACGGAGCCATCGCGCATCTCTCCGCGCTGCTCACAGACCGCGGCGTATCCACGTCCGGCGCGGCCTTGTCCGTTTCCATCATCGGGGCCACAAGCCTTGTCGGACGCCTGCTCACAGGTTTTTTTCTCGATCGCTTCTTCGGCCCACGCGTTTCGCAAACCATGATGCTGATGACCGTTTTCGGCATCGTGCTGTTATCGGTGGCCAACAGCCTGACCACGGGACTTATCGCAGCCGGCTTCATCGGATTCAGCGGGGGCAGCGAAGGCGACATCACGCCTTATCTCCTCGGCCGCTACTTCGGCCTCAAGCGTTTCTCCACCCTCTTCGCACTCACCTGGACAACCTACGCCATCGGCGGCGCCGCCGGCCCGATCCTCGTCGGCCGCGTATTCGATGCGATGGGCTCCTATAGGCCCATCGCCATTCAGCTACTGGCCCTCCCCGCGCTCATCCCATGCCTGCTCATGTTTGCCCTTCCCCGCTACGACATTCAAGGCGGCAGAAGACAGCCTGTCGCCATCGTCCCCGAACCGCAACCAGTCGAGATTGCTCAATAGCAAAGGAGAATCCAATGCCCCATATCACGCTTCCCGAAGGACTGCCCGGAATCACCGGACCATTCGCCTTCCGGCCGGAAACAGCCAAGCCCATGCGCGCCCTGGCCGAATTTCTCCTCCGCGGACCCAACACGCTTTCCAGCGCAGACCGCGAAATCATCGCCACCTACACCTCAAGCCAGAACGATTGTCACTTCTGCCAGACCAGCCATGGCGCTGCCGCTGCGCACCACTTGGGAGGCCCGTCCGAGCTTGCCGGCAATTTCGCGCTGATCGCCGATATCAAACGCGACTTCGAGTCTGCCCCTATCTCAGCCAAGCTCAAAACGCTTCTGAACATCGCCGGGCATGTCCAGCAGGGTGGCAAGCGTGTCACCACGGAAGACATCGCCCGTGCTCGCAAAGAAGGCGCAACCGACACCGAGATTCACGATACGGTCCTCATCGCCGCGGCCTTCTGCATGTACAACCGGTACGTCGACGGTCTTGCTACCTCGGCTCCGCGGGAACTGGAAGCTTACATTCCCATGGGCGCGCGCATGGCCCATGAAGGTTATGTCACCCCTCCTGTGCAGAGCCCGGCGCCGCATCCTGATGCGGTAACCGTCTAGTACTGGTTGTATAAATCGGGCCTTGAAAGGGCACGGCTTCAGCCGTGCCGCAAAACACCAATGAAATCTCGGGCTTTCCAAGCTGCGGAAAAACTCGGCATTGACACAAATCTTCAAGGCCTTGTAACAGGGCACGACTTCAGTCGGGCCGCAAATGTCGCAAAATAAACCTGGGCTTTAGCCCCTGAGGGACGTTTCACCCCCGGACTGAATGGTATTTATGCAACCAATCCTCAGGTCATCGCGGGCGAAGTCGAAATGGGCGAATCCTGCCGGGCTCAAGTGGCGCGCGATGGCTTCAATGCCACACCTTCAGAATCGAGCGGTCAGGCTCGCATAGACTGATCGTCCCCGTCCCGTCAGCGGCGTGATCTGGCTCATCCACATGCTGGCCATAGAGTCGTCGAAGTTCACGCGTGTCAGCGGGTCTCGGAAATCGCAATGCTCCAGTTCAACTCATTTCTGGACGGTCCCTGCCACCCTTACCTTCACTCCAGCCGTCTCAAATACATCCAGATCGACGTGGACCGGCCGCCTCTCGTCGTAGGTCGGGCAGAACTGTTTTCTCAGCGCCGAGTACTTTCCACCTGCCGCGCGGTTGTAGGGCAGCAGATCGACTCGAATCAGGCCGGAGAGTCGATTTACCCCTTTAGCAATTGCCGCCAGGTTTTCGTCAGTGTCTGTCACGCCGGGGATAAGAGGGACACGAATCACAAACGGAATGTCCATCGAAGCCAAAACACTCAGGTTCCTCAAGATCGGTGAATTGTCGACACCTGTGTGACGAATGTGCGCTTTGCGATCCATGAGTTTCAGGTCGAAGTAGACAAGATCGCATCTTTGCACGACCCGCCGAAAATCGCTTTCAGGCGCGTAGCCTGAAGTATCCAGAAGTACATGCAGATTGCCGAGGCTGTCCATCACCTCCGCCAGAAAAGCTGCCTGCGCGAGAGGCTCTCCCCCGGAAAATGTGACTCCGCCGCCGTTATCGCTCAGAATTGACGCCTGTCGGTTAAGGATCGACGACAACTGCTCCGAGGTATAGAGTTTGCCTACGATTCGCTTTCCGGAGGGATTCTCCATGATCTCGGGAATCGGCGACATGCCTTCAGGATTTTGGCACCAGGAACAACGCAGTGGGCACCCTTTGAGGAAAACGGTGGTACGAATGCCGGGCCCATCGTGCACCGTAAATTCGCGAATATCAAAGATCGTCCCCGACTGCATATTCCATCCTTGCTCAATCCCCGTATAGATGCCGTGCGATGATGTGCTCTTGATACTCTGGCCCTAACTCGCAAAAATATCCGCTCCATCCCCAGACGCGCACAATTAGATTTCGGTGCCGTTCGGGGTGTTCCCTCGCATCAAGAAGCGTGCTCAAACTCACAGTATTCAGCTGCAACTGCTGGCATCCAAGCTTGGCGAATATATGGACCAGCATCGCGCACTTCTCTAGCCCTTCCGGATCGGCAAATACTGAGTCGGATAGTTCCATGGTGATCGGACCGCCGTTGCAGATTCGGCGATAATTCAAGCGGCTGAACGCTTGCAGCACGCTGATCGGTCCACGTACCTGTGCTTGAGGCGACGGCGCCAGATTCGCGCTGAAGAACTCCCCTTTCTTCCGGCCGTCCGCGGTAGCGCCGATCGGAGCGTCATCGCAGTCTCCGGGTTTCCCGCGGGTTAGCCAGACGTAGTACATGGCCGATCCTGTACCTGGGCGAACGCGTCCGCCACGGCCGTTGTCCTGAACCGCATCGCATGCGTCTGCCAGTGCATCGAACAGCGTGACAAGCAATTCGTCGGCTTCTGGGTCGTTTCCGGTCTTTGGCGCTTCATGCAGCAATCTGTCCTGCAAAGCCTCATAGCCTTCGAAGTTCGCGGCCATCGCATGGAGTAGCTCCTCTGGCTCCACACTCTTCTCGATGAATACCAAGCTCCGCACAGCAGCCAGTGCATCCGCCGCACTCGATGAAGCGGCGCCGTGGATCCCATAATTGTTGTACTTAAGACCGAATGAAAGATCCCGCCCTGCTTCCAGGCAGCCATCCATTAAGACAGAGTAGTAAGGAGCAGGCGGCAGCAGCAGACGCGAATAACTCTTCACCAGGTCGCGCACCTGCTCCCCGATATTCTCCGTGGTTCGCTTCAGAATGCTCTCAAACGTTTCATGCGCGGATAATCCTGCCCGAATTGCCTGGTCTGCCGCCAGGGGCATGGAGACCGCGCCTATATTGACGACTTCCATGCCTTTACCGGGAATAATGAATTCCCAACACGCAGCGACGGTGTAGTTCCATGCATCCGCTGGATCGTAGCCATTCGCAACGAGTGCTGGGATTACGACCGCATCATTCGAGTATTGTGGGAACCCAAGTCCTCTTCGAGTAAGTTCCGTGGCCAGCGTCAGCAGAGAGAGTTCCGTGTTCTCAGTGATCCGCAAATTCACCTTGGGATCGATCATGTTGGTATAGAGAGCGACTCGGATTGCCATGTGAGTCAGTTCGTTGACGGCATCCCGGCCATCCTGCGTTTGCCCGCCCAGCATGACAGTTTGGCCGTTGTCGCCTTGCTGCACCCCGGGATAAAGATCGCTGTCCTTGTTCAATGAAATGAAAAATTCGGCGAGCAGCTCTTCTGCGCCGGCGATATCGAGAAGGTGGTTCTCCAGGTCCTCCTTCAGATAGGGCCAGAGGTATTGGTCAATCCTCCCCAGGCCGACGTGGTAGTGGCCGCCCATCCACACCACCGCATGCATCAATCTTAGAGACTGCAACGCCTCGTGGAATGTCCTCGGCGGCAGAGCCGGCACGCGCTCCAATATCTCGGCCACCTCGCTCTTTCCCATCCGAAGTGCCTCGTTCGCATAGCGCGCAGCAAGATCGAGAACTGCATCGATAGTTTCGATGGCGCAGTCCAGGAACTCGATGGCTTCCGAATCTCCAGTCAACCGTTGACGCGTCTCAAGCGCTACGCGCCTGCGTTCAAGCAGTCCCTGGGAAAGGACATTGCCCCAGTTCGCACATATGTTGCTGATCGGACCCAGTTCGTGAAGCGTGCATCCATCAGTTCTCTCTTTCCATTGTTCCGGACTATAGATAGGAGGAACAGAGGGCGTCGTTCGCGTGAACACAATTCGCTCATCTGGATGGATGTATGGTTTTTCCGCTTCACACATCCGGCGCACAAGGCGCGCGGCTCTCCGCGGCCAAGACAGGCCTTCGCGCTCGCACTCGGTTAACAGTTCCGGTGACGCCGCCAAACGGACAGTCTTGTATTCCAGGTTGCGAACACGCAGTTTCTGAGCATCGAGACGGGAAGTGTCGAAGTTCGTGGTAGAACACAATACTAGGGATTCAGCGACTAGGCTGTGCACGACAACTCCTGTATTCTTTAATCTATAATATTACGGAAGAGGAACGCCTGGGTCAAGTAAAAGCTCAGATATCAGAGCGGCCACGATCTAACCCTCTCTAGTCCAAATACTTGAGGAGAATTAAGTTATAGCAAACCGACAACAGGCCATAGCCTGACTCTCTGAATGAGCTATATCCATGATCGACTGATCGCCGATACCGCCATCGCTCAAGTCTGGCCGGGTCATCTTGACCTCGATCGTGATCTGCTCCTCTTCAAGCAAAATGTCCATCGGGTTGGCGCTCCCGGCATAACTGGGCGTCCACTCTTCCGGCCGGACATCGACGAAACGAGTAAGAAGGAGCGATCTTAACGCGAAAGTTCCTGAAACTTGTTCAAGCCTGCTCTTTCAGCAACGCCACGCGTTTCTGCGTTTCACTCACGAAGGCCCCGTCTTCGGAAGAGAACAGATTGATCGAGGCCGGATTGATTGAATTCAGGTTGATCGTGACGTTTGCCAGCGCCCCTTCGAGAGCGGCGCCTGCAAGGGCGATGGCGGTGATCAGATCGGAGTTCATGTTGGGATTGGTAATCGGCTTCAGTTGGTTGGCGATTCGGGCCACTTCAGCTGCTCTTTCAGCCACTCCCAAGGGTACGCTGGTCGCCTGTTGGAGTGCGGCAGTGATCGCCCGGCTGCCTTCGCCGGGTTCCTTTGCCTCTTTCGCCGCCCTGTAAGCTTTCATGACTTCCTTGTAAGACTCGGCGTCGGCATCGATTGCGGATGTCAACTGTTCGCGCAGCGGAGTGATCCTGGCGACGGCTTCGCTGAGCTGGCTTTCGTACTGCAAGTAAGCTTTCTTACCGCGCGACATGGACGCCACCATACTCGCAAGTCCGGCGGCCATCGCTCCGGCAGCGGCAGCCGCGCTGCCACCTCCGGGGGTTGCGGTTGGGGCGGCCAGTTGTTCGATGAACGGAGCAATGCCGGCGCTCAGGCCGCCGACGGTGACTTTGCCGCTCATGACTGCGGCGAGACGGTTCTCCAGAATGAGGGAGGAATCGAAGTTCTCCACTTGCAGAAACCACTCGGCAGCCTGCTCCAAAGCGAGTTTGGGAATCAAGCCGACGATCTCGCTTGAGACCGGAGCGACGCCGTAGCGCTGGGCCTCGCGCTTGACAAACTCGAAGACACGGTGGATCGGAGTCTGCTCGAAGTCAGTCAGGTTCATCGAAACCTGGGCCATGCCGCGCACCAGAAATCCCGCTCCCTTGACATAACGCAGGCCGCCAGATGAAAACCGCACCGCCTTGGCGATCTTTTTCGCGATGGCGACATCAGGTGTATTCAGATACACGTTGTAGGCAATCAGTGGCCTGCGTGCGCCAACCGCGGTGACTCCGGCTGTCGGATGCACACACGGCTCGCCGAAATCGGGCTTGCGCGCCGGATTGATCGCGATTTCGTCGCGAATTCCCTCGAACTGGCCGCGCCGAATATTCTCAAGATTCTGCCGTTCGGGCGTCGTCGCAGCGGCTTCGTAGAGATAGACCGGGAGTTGAAAGCGCTTCCACATTTCGGCGCCCACATGCCTGGCCATGGCAACGCAATCTTCCAGGGTCACGCCTTCAATCGGGATGAAGGGAATTACATCGGCCGCCCCCATGCGCGGGTGCGCCCCCTGATGCCGGGTTAAGTCGATCAACTCGGCGGCCTTGCCCGCGCCGCGAATCGCCGCTTCCTGAATGGCTTCTCGCTCGCCGGCAAGGGTTATCACGCAGCGGTTGTGATCGGCATCCATCTCCCGGTCGAGGAGATAGACGCCAGGAACCTTCATGGCTTCGACGATGGAGTCAACCTTGGAGGCATCGCGGCCTTCGGAGAAATTGGGAACGCATTCAACTAGAGTGTTGGGCACAGTACGAAGGATAATAAGTGTGGCTCGATCCGGCAACCCGGCTGTCACAGGGCAATCGCATGAATCCCTTTAGTTGACCAGACTGGTTCTGATCTCTAACGCGCCGGAGGCGCAACGGTGGTTAGCCCCGCGCTTCAGCGTGGGGAAAGGAGCCAGAAGAAGCCAGTCAGCCCCGGAGGGGCGGCGCAAAACGGCGAATTTGTCATCAAGATAACCTTCATGCGATTGCCCTGCCGCCTGTCAGGACGCACAAGCTCCTCTCGTGCATCCGTAGTATGCTGTATATCGGCTTTTTGGGCATTGTGTACGCGTGCAGCAGCGGTTCTTCAAAGGTGGACAGCATATGACGACGACCATGGCTCCGGTGATCCGCGCGCCGCGCGGCAGGCAGTTGCGCTGCAAGGGCTGGCAGCAGGAGGCGGCGTTGCGCTGCCTGATGAACAACCTGGATCCCGAGGTGGCCGAGCGGCCCTCCGACCTGGTGGTCTATGGCGGTATCGGCAAAGCGGCCCGCAACTGGGAGTGCTATCACGCCATCGTCCGCGAGCTGGAGCAATTGGGCCATGAGGAAACGCTGCTGGTGCAGTCGGGCAAGCCGGTGGCGGTGTTTCCTACGCACGATCTGGCTCCGCGTGTGCTCATCGCCAACTCGAATCTGGTGGGCAAATGGGCCAACTGGGAGCACTTCAACGAACTCGACCGCAAGGGCCTGATGATGTACGGGCAGATGACCGCGGGAAGCTGGATCTACATCGGCACGCAGGGGATTCTGCAGGGCACCTTCCAGACCTTTGCATCGCTGGCGGAGCGGCACTTTGGCGGATCGCTGAAGGGCAGGCTGGTGGTCACCGGCGGCATGGGCGGGATGGGCGGCGCGCAGCCGCTTTCGGTCACGCTGAACGGTGGCGTGGTGCTGACCGTCGACGTGGACCGCAGCCGCATCCAGCGCCGCGTCGAGACTCGCTACTGCGACACGATCAGCGAGGACCTCGACGAAGCTTTGGCGCTCTGCGATTCGGCGCGGCGCGAGGGCCGCGCGCTTTCGGTGGGACTGGTTGGAAACTGCGGCGACGTGCTGCCGGAGATTGTGCGCCGCGGCGTGAAGGTGGACGTGGTGACCGATCAGACCAGCGCCCACGACCCGCTCCACGGCTATATTCCACAAGGACTCACGCTGAGCGAAGCGACGCAGTTGCGCCTGCGCGATCCCGCTGAGTATGTGCGCCGATCCACGGCAACCATGGTTGTGCACGTGGACGCGATGCTGGCCTTGCAGCGCGCCGGCGCAGTGGCCTTCGACTACGGCAATAACATTCGCCGCTTTGCCTTCGATGCCGGCTGCGCGGACGCCTTCCTGATTCCCGGCTTTGTGCCGGAGTACATCCGCCCGCTCTTCTGCACCGGGCAGGGGCCGTTTCGCTGGGTGGCTTTGTCGGGCGACCCAAAAGACATCGACCGCACCGACGAACTGGCGCTGGAGCTGTTTCCGGAGAACGAGATTCTAACCCGCTGGTTGCGCCTGGCGCGCGGCCGCTTCGCCTTTCAGGGACTACCGGCGCGCATCTGCTGGCTGGGCTACGGCGAGCGCGCCCGCATGGGCCTGGCCATCAACGAACTGGTGCGCAAGGGCGAGCTCTCGGCGCCGGTGGCCATCGGCCGTGATCACCTGGACACCGGCTCTGTGGCCAGCCCCTACCGCGAAACGGAGAAGATGCTCGACGGATCGGATGCGGTTGCCGATTGGCCGATTCTGAACGCACTACTCAACACCGCATCGGGGGCCACATGGGTCAGCTTCCATCACGGCGGCGGCGTGGGCATGGGCTACTCGCTCCACGCGGGCCAGGTGACGGTGGCCGATGGCACAGAGATGGCCGCGCGCAAAATCGAGCGCGTCCTCAATAACGATCCCGGAATCGGTGTGGCGCGCCACGCCGACGCGGGTTACGAACTTGCGCAACGGACGGCGCGAGAACAGGGAATTCACGTTCCCATGGCGGAGAAGTAGCCGTGCGACCGCATATTGGGTTCCTCATCCTTGTCGTTTTCTTGGCGGAAAGGATCGGATTCCCCTCCCCGCGCTTGCTGAGTTCCTAACCATGGTTCTTGCCATCGTCAATATCGGCCAGCTTGTGACCCTCGCCGGTCCGCACCGCTCGCGCGTAGGTAAGGAGCTGCGCGAGCTGGGACTGATTCCTGACGCGGCGCTGCTGGTCGAAGAGGACCGCATCACGGCCGTCGGACCTTACGCAGAACTCCGCGCTCGCATTCCGGCCGAGTGCACAGTGATCGACGCCGAGGGGCGCTGTGTCACGCCCGGTTTTGTCGACGCACACACCCACCTGGTCTTCGCCGGCAATCGCGCGTTGGAGTTCGAGCAGCGCATCGCCGGGGCCACCTATCAGCAAATTGCCTCTGCCGGCGGCGGCATTCTGCGCACGGTCGAGCTTACCCGCGCGGCCACTGAGGACGAGTTGCTGGCCGCCGCGCGGCAGCATCGCGACTGGATGCTGCGCTCAGGCACGACCACAATTGAAGCTAAATCCGGCTATGGACTGGATCGCGAAACCGAGCTGCGCATGTTGCACGTCCTGGCCCGTCTCGGCGCGGAGGGCCCGGCGCGCGTCGTGCCCACGCTTCTGGCCGCGCATACAGTGCCGCCGGAGTTTTCCGACCGCCGCGAAGAGTTCGTGCGCTGGATCGCCGAGGAGTTGATTCCCGAAGTTGCAGAGGCTGGTCTAGCGCGGTGTTGCGACGTCTTCTGCGACGACCACGCCTTCACCGTAACGGAAGCGCGCACGGTGATGGTGGCTGCACGCAGTCACGGCTTGCGCTTGCGAGTTCATGCCGAGCAGTTCCGCCCCGGCACGGGCGCGGCGCTGGCTGCGGAGCTGGGCGCTCGAACTGCCGATCATCTCGAATCCGTCACTGAAGGGACGCTGCGCCTGTTGCAGGGCGCCGGCGTGCAGCCGGTGCTGCTGCCGGGCTCGGTCTTTGCGCTGGGGCGCACACATTACCCTCCGGCACGTACTATGGTCGACCTGGGCCTGGCGATTGTGCTGGCTACCGACTTCAACCCCGGCTCGTCGCCCATTGCCTCGATGCCGTTCATGCTTTCGTTGGCCTGCCTGCAGATGGGCCTGTCTCCGGCGGAAGCGCTGATCGCAGCCACGCTTAACGCGGCCTGGAGCCTTGATCTAGGCGACCGCGTGGGCTCTCTTGACGCTGGCAAACAAGCCGACTTTCTGATCCATGAGTTCACGGACTATCGCGAACTGGCCTACTACATCGCCGCTCCAGCCAGGCCACGGGTCTTTATCGCCGGAAAAGAAGCGATGCGCTGAAAGTCGTGGCAGGCCCGTCGCCCGCTCCCCCACAAAGGGTTTATAGAGGGTGGGGCAGATCACATTGTCCGGGTGCGTTGTCGAATACCCACCGAGCCTTTGTGATGTGGAATTGCAGCACTTATCCTGCGATGACGGAGGCAGAGCTAAAATTCAAACGATTTAGCGCGGAACAAGACGATGCAAGATGTTCGTCGTCCACCGGCTTCGCCGACACGCGGAGAATGAAACTGTGCCCCATCCATCGGACGTCTTTGTTTTTGTCCGATGGGTGGGAGTCCGTAGAGATCTATGAAGACGCCTTGTTTTGTTGAACTTGCAGTTTTGTTTCTTTGTAGAGAATACTGGTTTGATACTGTTCTGACAGGAACGACGGACCCACCGATGACATTGCCGCGCCTGAACAAACGGCTGGTAGAGCCGGAGCGCAGATGAGTGTATTCAAACCGCCGCCCAGCGCGAAGGCCGTTGCCGTTTTCACTTGGTTTATGTCACTTGCCGATGAGCGCGCTATAAACCAGCGTGCGCATCTGCGCTACCGCATCCCCTGCGGCAGGGGCGCTCATATGCTGCGTCATGGCAATCACCACGATGTCCTCTTTGGGATCGATCCAGAAACTGGTGGTCGCAGCGCCGCCCCAGGACAGCCCGCCAACGCTGCCCAGGGTCGCGGCTGCCGCCTGGTTTTCGATCACCGCGAATCCCAGGCCGAAACCATCTCCCTTCTCATAATCCGGAATGCCCGCCGGCTCCAGGTGGTCCTGCCCCATGAAGTGAACCGTCTGCGGGCTGAGGATGCGCACGCCATTCAGCTCGCCGCCGTTCAGGATCATCTGCGCAAAGCGCCAGTAATCCTCCGCCGTGGCCACAAGTCCATAGCTGCCGCCCTTGCGCTTGTGATTCACGGTATAGCTGTTCACCGACCAGGGCTGGTAAAGAGCCATATCGCCTTCGGGATGCCCATGAGCCTCGTCGATCGGCGTCAGCTTGCCATCCTTCATCCAGTGGACCGTCGCCAGCCGATCCGCCTTGTCCGGCCCCAACCAGAAGCCCGTGTCTTTCATTCCCAGAGGGTCGAAGATGTGCTTCTGCAGGTATTCGTCGAACGGCACGCCGGAGAGCACTTCCACCAGCCGCGCCTGCACGTCCGGCCCCACGCTGTAAGCCCACTTCGTTCCCGGCTGGTAGCGTAGCGGGATCTTCGCCAACCTCTTCATCATCTCGTCCAGCGTCAGGTCAACACTGAACAGATCGGCCTTCGCATACTGCTCATCGAATTTGTCGTTCGACAAACCGTGCGTGAAACCCGCCGTATGCCGCATGATGTCGTGAATGGTGGGCGGATGTTCGGGCGCAACTGTCTCGTCGAGCGGCCCGTCGGGAGTGCGCAGCACCCGCAGATTGGCGAACTCAGGAAGGTACTTCGAGATGGGGTCGTCGATCTGGAAGCGCCCCTCCTCATAGAGCGTCATCAACGCGGTCGATGCGATCGCCTTGGTCATCGAATACTGGCGGAAAATCGTGTCCTTCTCCATCTTGGTGTGCTTCTCCACGTCGGCGTAGCCGAGCGCGCTGAAGTGAACGATTTTGCCGTGGCGTGAAACTAGCGTGACAATGCCCGCCAAGTCGCCGTGATCGATCTTTTCGGAGTAGAACTTGTCGATATACGCGAGCCGCTCGGGCGAAAAGCCCTCGTCCTCGGGCCGCGCGGTAGGCAGGCCTTGCGCGATTACGTTCGCGGCCGCCAGCGCCAAAGCAACAACCACGAAATGTGTACCCCTGATTCTTGTCATCCTCGATCCTCCGTTGTGCATATCGCTGCGAGAGCAAGAACACCATTTTGCGTCGACTTCACGGTCCCTCCGCATCGGAAAAGTTGCTACCGATTTACCCCCGAAGCGGCGGCTTCGACAGTGCCCTCCGCAGGAGCGAATCAGGATTCAACTGGAGTTTCCATATTCTTCGGCTGCGAACCAATGTACACCCAATGCCCCTCGCCAAGTCCAGTTAGCATCCGCTTCGGTCCTGCCTGTGGCTAAGGAGAATGGAACGAAAACGAATCAGGATCGCATGAGTGCTCAATGACTGAACCGGCACTCCCCTTCGATTCGCCCGGAATTACGCTTGCTCGCATCCTTCTGGCCGACTGAAGCCTGCATGATCGTGCTCCTCGAGATTCGATTGAATCGCACTGGCCTTGACCCGATTCAAGTGCATCGGACTGATACTTGTCACGCAGATATTACGCACTCGCCAACCCGTCGAAATTGGCAGCAGTTAACGATTCAGGTATCGCCTGCTTCAAAGTAACTATGATATAAGGAATTGTGCCCACCACCATGAAAGACATCGCGCGCGACCTCGGGGTATCCGTGGTCACAGTTTCCAAGGTGCTTCGCAACCACGAGGACATAAGCGAAGCGACAAGGAAGCGAGTTCTGGATCGTGTTAAGGAACTTGACTACACCCCGAATCTGGCTGCGCGTGGCTTGGTCACCGGAAAAACATATCTGGTTGGTCTTGTCGTCCCCGACCTGTTGCATTCGTTCTTTGCCCAGGTTGCAAAATCGCTTTCAAGGGCGCTTCTGAAGAAGGGTTATTGCCTCATAATTTTGACCTCGGAAGAGGATGCCGAGCTGGAAGCGCATGAGATCAACCGGCTCTTGGCCCGCCGGTTGGATGCTCTCGTCATCGCATCCTCTACCACCAATCCAACTGTATTCGAGCGTATCCAAAGGCAAGGGCTGCCATTGGTTCTGATAGATCGCAATCTCCCCGAACTGCATGCTAACTATGTCGGAACCGACGACGAGGCGATCGGATTATTGGCCACCGAACATCTCATTGAAATAGGGTGCAAGAGGATTGCTCACTTACGTGGGCCTGAAAATAGCCCCGGCACCGGGCGTCTCAAGGGATATCAAATTGCTTTGGCCAAACACAAGTTGAAATCCCTTCCGGGTTATGTGTCCAAGCCCCGGTCGGTGGACGTGCAAAGCAGGGAAAGCGGGGCTGACTTGATGCGCCAGTTGCTGGCCCTGAATCCTCGTCCCGATGGAGTATTTTGCTATAACGACCCCATGGCAATTGGAGCGATTCATGCCATTCTCGATGCGGGCTTAAGAGTGCCTGGGGATATCGCTGTCATAGGATCTGGGAATCTGCATTATGATTCCGAACTCCGCATCCCTCTATCGAGCATCGACCAACAGACCGACATCATCGGCGAGCGAGCTGGGCGATTGACGTTGTCGTTACTGGAATCGAAGACTCATCCGCGCAGTAAAACCATCATCATTCAGCCACAACTTGTGGTCCGGGCTTCGACGGAAAGAACGCGGAGACCGAACAGGTAGCCGCGCCATCGAATGCGATGCCTGGCACGAACACGCATCCATGAATCTCGGGCTCCTGCCGGCCATTGCCAGACTGCATCGGCTGCTTTCAACGCATGGCGCTACCCGTCGGGGCCATTCAGAGCCTGATGCGGAATTTGGCGAAATTCCCTCCCGGTCGAGGCGGAAGAGCGACGATCATCCGCTTTCAGCAACAGTTCACGAGTAAAATTCAATACAAATGACTCCAGGAGATTGCGCCGTATGCTCAAATCAGGAATCCTGAACCCGAAAGTCAATTCTTTGCTTAGCCGTGTCCGGCATACCAATACGCTGGTCATTGCAGATCGTGGCTTTCCCTTTTGGAAGGATGTCGAGACGGTGGATATTTCCCTGGTCGATGACATCCCTCGAGTTCTCGATGTATTGGCAGCCATTCGCGGCAACTTCACTCTGGCCCGAGCTTTCATGGCTGAGGAGTTTAACCGGGTAAATAGCCCTGAGACGATCCTGCAATTCAAGCGCGGGTTGGATGGCATTGCACTCGAATTCGAGCCTCACATCGACTTCAAGAAACGAGTGCCGCATGCCATCGGGATCATTCGGACCGGTGACACGATTCAGTACGCGAACCTGGTGCTGGAGTCCGGCTAGGATCCCCCTGAATAGTTTTTGCGCACCTTTACAATAGCGATACCTTTATCGTATACTCTCCGTTGCAGAGGGAGTAAATAGCGCAATTCGATCTCGTACAGGCTAAGAGCCGGATTTGCGATCCTCCACAATTGCCTGTTTTGGGTTGAACCGCAGCAGTGGTGGCCAAGAGGAGTAAGAAATGCAACAGCAAGGCGGCCTTGGGATCTCGGCGGGGGATTCTGTTGATCCAACTCTGGTGCCTCGAAGAACCCTTCTTGGTGGGGCAACCATGCCAGCCATCGGCTTGGGCACCTTTGGATCGGATCACGTCTCCGCGGCCGAGATCGCCGAGGTGGTGAAGGGCGCTGCGGCGGCTGGCTACCGGCACTTCGATTGCGCTTCGGTTTACGGCAACGAGGCCGAGATCGGCGCCGCGTTTGAGACGATTCTTCGCGACGGAATCCGGCGCCAGGATCTTTGGATTACCTCGAAGCTGTGGAACGACAAGCATGGCGAGGACGACGTGATCGCCTCCTGCCGGCAGTCGCTCGCCGATCTGCGCCTCGACTACCTTGACCTCTACCTCGTCCATTGGCCGTTCCCGAATTTCCATCCCCCAGGCTGCGACGTTACCTCGCGCTCGCCTGACGCCAAGCCCTACATCCATGAGAGCTACATGAAGACCTGGCGCAAGATGGAGGAACTGGTCGACATGGGCCTGGCGCGCCACATCGGCACCTCCAACATGACCATCCCCAAACTGAAGCTTGTTCTCCGCGACTCTCGCATCAAGCCCGCGGTCAACGAGATGGAACTGCACCCGCATTTCCAGCAGCCCGAGTTCTTCCGGTTTGTAATCGACAACGGCATCCAGCCCGTCGGTTACTGCCCCATCGGCTCGCCGGGACGGCCGGAGCGCGACCGTACCCCCGATGACACCTCGCCCACCGAAGATCCAGTAATTGTGCGCATCGCCGAGCGGCACGGAATTCCTCCTGCGATGGTCTGCATTAAGTGGGCAGTGCAGCGCGGGCAAACGCCCATTCCCTTCTCTGTCCATCATTACCGCGCCAATCTCGAGGGCGTTGTGGGCGATCCGCTTACCGATGAGGAGATGCGCTCCATTGCCGCCATTGACCGCAACTGCCGCTTGATCAAGGGCCAGGTCTTCCTTTGGAAAGATGGCCAGACCTGGGAAGATCTCTGGGACATGAGCGGAGAGATCACTCCGCCGTAATCTGTCTAGGGCAATTCGACCAACGCCGCTTGAAAGCGGTCGGGAGCAATCAAATGAAAGCCACAATGACTGCTGCGTTCTTGCCGGGCAACTCAACCGTTGAAATGCGCACCGTGCCTGTGCCGGAGCCGGGCCACGGAGAAGTTTTGCTGCGCGTCAAGGCGTCGACGATCTGCGGCTCCGATATTCGCTGCATTTATCACGAGCACCTGGGCAAAGGCCCTGAGGGCTACCAGGGCGTCATCGCCGGGCACGAGCCCGCGGGCCAGATCGTCGCCGCTGGCCCAGGCTGTCGCCGCTTCAAATCCGGCGACCGCGTGATTGTCTATCACATTTCGGGATGCGGCGTGTGCAACGACTGCCGGCGCGGGTACATGATCTCCTGCACCAGCGAAAAATATCGCCGCGCTTACGGCTGGCAGCGCGACGGCGGCATGGCCGAATACATGATCGCCGAGGAGAAAGACCTCATTGCCTTGCCCGATGAACTCTCCTACGCCGACGGCGCGCAGGTGGCGTGCGGATTCGGCACCGTCTACGAGGGCCTCGAAAAGATCGGCATTGACGGTAACCACGCTGTACTCATCACCGGCCTCGGCCCCGTGGGCCTGGCCACAGGCGCACTCTGCCGCAAGCTTGGCGCCAACAAGATCATCGGCATTGATGTGGTTCCCGAGCGCATGAAGATCGCGCTTGACTTCGGCCTCTGCGATGCCGCTCTCAAGTCAGGCCCAAACAACGTTGCAGAAGTGAAAGAGCTCACCGGAGGCTTCGGCGTGGAGCGCGCCGTAGACTGCTCGGCCAACGACGCCGCCCGCGCAACCGCCATCCGCGCCACGCGCAAGTGGGGCAGAATTGTTTTCCTGGGCGAAGGCGGCCGCGTCGAGTTCAATCCCTCGTCCGATATAATTCACGACCAGAAGACGCTCTACGGATCGTGGGTCACCTCGACATGGCTGATGGAAGAGCTCGTGGAGCGGCTGGTGCGCTGGAACCTGCATCCGGCCGACATCGTCACCCACCGGTTTCCGCTCGAGCGCGCCAGCGAGGCTTACGCGCTGATGGCCTCTGGCAAGTGCGGCAAAGTCGCAGTCTGCCAGGATGAAGAACTGAAGTAGCTTTCCGAAGAGGAACGAACGATGACCGCACCCGTTGCAACCGTTGCACCCGATTGGAGGACCCAGCTCAGCTGCATCCTTCCGCTCTTCGGCCACCGCAACTGGATCGTGGTTGCCGATTCAGCGTATCCCGCGCAATCGAAGCCGGGCATTGAAACCGTCCTCTCCGGCGCCGATCAGCTTCATGTGGCGCGCCATGTTCTCGATGCAATCACCGCCTCCACCCACGTCCGCGCCAAGGTCTATGCGGACAAGGAGCTTGCTTTTGTTACCGAGGTAGACGCGCCGGGCATCGCGGACTACCGTCGAGATCTCAGCGTCCTGCTCCAAGGTGCCCGGGTTGCGTACATCCCTCACGAGCAGATCATTGCCAAACTCGATCAATCCGCCCAGGTCTTCCGCATTCTCATCGTCAAAACGGAAATGACCATCCCTTACACCTCTGTCTTCTTCGAACTCGATTGCGGCTATTGGGACGCCGATGCCGAGCAGCGCCTCCGCCAGGCGATTTCGGTATCGGATTCGAAATAGAACAGGCAACCACGGCTCTGGCGAAATAGGCTGCAATCCGAATCTCCCGCGCGCGGCTTCACGAAAGGAAACATACTGCAATGGCATTGAACAGGCGCGATTTGCTTAAGTCCTTGGGCGGTGCATGTTCCACCCTTGCTCTCTCAAAGTATGTAAAGGCCCAGGCCAAAACATTCGAAGGCACCAGGCAATCCCTCCAGTCCTATCGAATCCCCGACTGGTTTCGCGATGCCAAGTTCGGCATCTGGTCGCATTGGGGACCGCAATCGGCCATTGAAGATGGCGACTGGTACGCCCGCAACATGTATATCCAGGGGCAGCCCCAATATGACTACCACTGCGAAACCTACGGCCACCCCTCCAAGGTCGGCTACAAAGACATCGTGGATACATGGAAGGCCTCCAAATGGGACCCCAATCACTTGATGGACCTCTACAAGAAGGCCGGCGCAAAGTACTTCTTCAGCATGGGCGTGCATCACGACAACTTCGATCTATGGAATTCGAAGTACCAACGCTGGAATGCCGTGAACATGGGACCTAAAAAAGATGTAGTCGGTATATGGCAGAAGGCCGCTCGCGACCGCGGACTTAGATTCGGAGTTAGCGAGCACTTATGGATTAGTTACAAATGGTTTTCCGTAAGTCACGGCGCCGACGAGACGGGACCCATGGCAGGCGTCAAGTATGACGGCGCCGATCCCAAATTTGCGGATTTGTATCACGATGCCGATTGCGCCCGCGTAATGGACAAGCTGGACTGGAACGATGACGATATCCCCGAATCATGGAAGCAGCATTACCTTGACCGCATGACCGATCTCATCGACAAGTACCAGCCCGATCTGCTCTACACTGACGGCCACCTTCCGTTCGAGGACTACGGCCTGAAGATGGTGGCGCATCTCTACAACGTGAGCGCACAGTTGCATGGCGGCATGACTGAAGCCGTCTATACCAGCAAGACGGCCACGGACTGCGCCATCGGCACCTGCCTAATCGATCATGAGCGAGGTGTATCCGACGCCATCTCGGCCAATCCATGGCAGACCGATACGTGCATCGGGCAATGGCATTACCAACGCGGCCAGAAGTACAAGTCACCCAAGAAAGTCATCGATCTGCTTACGGACATAGTCAGCAAGAATGGGAACCTGCTGCTGAACTTCCCGCTGCCCAACTCCGGCGAACTGGATTTCGAAGAGATGGAAGTGCTGAAGGGAATCACCGCATGGATGCAGGTCAACAGTGAAGGCATCTACTCCACGCGTCCCTGGAAGATCTACGGCGAAGGCCCTTCCACACAAGTGAAAATCGTGACCGGAAACTTCAACGAAGACAAGCAGAACGACCTCACCGCTGAAGATGTCCGCTTCACGGCCAAGGGAACTACTGTCTATGCCTTCGTTCAGGGCTGGCCCGGGAAGGAAGCCGCTGTGCAGGCTCTAGGTCTGGAGAGCCCGCAACAACCAGGCAAGATCCTCAAAGTCGAACTGCTCGGGCACAAGGGCGATCTCAACTGGAAGCAAGACATTGGCGCACTGAAAGTCCAGATGCCTGAGGAAAAGATCTCTGACATTGGCATCGCGCTGAAGGTCGATTTGGCGTAGAGGGAGCATCGGCTCCGGCGCTTCGTTGCATCTCTCTTAACAGGAGGAAAAATTCACCTTGAGCATCTCCGTCGGGCCCGCCGGGCAAGGCAACTCGCCCTCGCTGAACAATAACGAAGACATTGAAGCCCCGTTGATTCCCGCGGGACGGCTGTTGCCGTTCCTTGTGGTCACCGTGCTGTTTTTTCTGTGGGCCATACCCAACAACCTCAACGACATTCTTATCCGGCAGTTCATGAAGTCGTTCAACATCAACCGCTCGAGCGCGGCCGGAATTCAGATCTGGTTTTATCTCGGCTACTTTCTGCTGGCGATTCCGGCGGGGCAGTTGATGCGGCGGTTCGGCTACAAGATGGGCATTGTGACCGGGCTATGCCTTCTGGGCAGCGGGTGCCTCTTGTTTTATCCAGCGGCGCAGGCGGGACTTTATTGGTTCTTTCTCGTGGCGCAATTTATTATCGCCAGTGGATTGTCGTTTCTTGAGACGGGATCGAATTCGTTCATTGCGCAACTGGGGCCGGCGGGGTCGAGCGAGCGGCGGCTGAATCTGTCGCAGGCATTCAATCCGCTGGGGTCGATCTGCGCGGGCCTGATCGGGACGGTGTTTATCTTCTCCGGCGTCAAGCTCAGCGATGCGCAAGTGGCAGCTATGCAGGCGGCTGGAACCTACCAGGCGTATCTGCATTCCGAAACACTGCGCGTGGTGACGCCGTATGTGGTCCTGGGCTGCCTTGCATTTTTCTGGGCGTTGCTGATCCTGATGACCAAATTTCCCGATCTGGGCAGCGAGGATGTTTCAGAGAGTCCGGACACGGGCGGTATGCATGTACGACTTTGGCAGCCGCACTTTGTCTTTGCGGTGCTCGCGCAGTTTCTCTACGTCGGCGCGCAGGTTGGCACGTGGAGTTACTTCATTCCCTATGTGGAATCGGCCACCGGCATAGGCGACAAGGCCGCGGGCTACATGCTGACGGCTACGCTGGCGGCCTTTGCCGTGGGACGGTTCAGTTCGGCCTGGCTCATGCGCCACTTCCACGCGCGGCTGATGCTGGTGGTCTATTCCCTGATCAACATCGCCTTGTGCCTGGTTGCCGTTGTGCATCCAAGCTGGGTCGGTGTGGGCTGTTTGCTCATTACTAGCCTGTTCATGTCCATCATGTTCCCGACCATCTTTGCGCTTGGCCTGAAAGGCATGGGCGAGAAGACCAAGACCGCCGGATCGTTCCTGGTGATGGCGATTTTGGGCGGCGCGGCGCTGACCAAGCTAATGGGGATGCTTCCGCTGCAGACTGCCTACCTTGTTCCGGTGGTCTGTTATATGGGTGTTGCTCTGTATGGGTGGCTGTTCGCCGAGGCGAAGTAGCCAGCATCGGCGCACAGATGCTGCGGCTTCCATTTGCGAGGCTTCGGCCGTTCGCACACCGCAGCCTCCAGCGTTTTCGCCAGCAGCTTCACGTCATGCGTGTTGGCTCCGCTGACGGCGATCGACAGCGGAACCCCACGCGCGTCGACCAGCAGACTGCGCTTGCGCCCTTTCTTCCCCCAGTGCGTTGGATTGGCTCCAGCGCACTGCTTGGCCAGCGGCGCCTTGCCCATCGCGCCATCGATCGACTGCCTTTGACGCCGCGGTGCTTTCATATTTCGGCTCGGCGAGAATCACGACCGTCCCCGCATCGGCCCGCGCCGCCAGATCGCTCAGCGGCTGCTCCCAACGCTCCAGGCTGCAGCCGTTGGCCTCCAGGGCTGCATCGTGTCTGGGCGAATTGATTCTGTCTGCAAACATGCAGCGCGATCCGACCGTCTAGAATTGTGATATCCGGTCCGCAATCGACCGATTGCCGTCCGGCCCAATCCTGCGAGAGTAACGAGGAAACAGACAAATGAGTGCACCGGCAGTCACGGCCTCCCCACGTACACACGAAGACAAACTCAATCGGCTTGCCGAAGTTGCAGTGCGTGTCGGCCTCGGCCTCCAGGCCGGTCAGGAACTGCTCATGACCGCCTCGCTCGATGCCCTGCCCCTCGCGCGACGCATTACAGAGCAGGCCTACCGCGCCGGCGCTTCGCTGGTCACAACGCTCTTCAGCGACGATGAAGCCACGCTCATGCGTTACCACTTCGCCCCGGATGAAAGCTTCGACCGGGCCGCCAATTGGCTCTACGACGGAATGGCTGCGGCCTTCAAAAGTGGCGCCGCGCGTCTGGCAATCGCCGGCGGCAATCCCGCTCTGCTTGCAAATGAAGATCCCGCCAAAGTCAGCCGCGCCAATCGTGCCGTCTCGCAAGCCTACCGCCCCGCGCTTGAGTTGATCACCCGCCACTCCATCAACTGGACCATCGTGGCCAGCGCAACACCCGCGTGGGCCGCGTCCGTCTTCCCCAACGACGCGCCCGACGCAGCCCTCGCCAAACTCTGGGACGCAATCTTCGAAACCACGCGCATCGACGGCGACGACCCTGTCGCCGCCTGGAAGGCACACGATGCCGGCCTCCATAAGCGCGCCGAGCGCCTCAACGAGAAGCGCTACGCCGCCCTCCAATACCGCGGCCCCGGAACCGATTTTCGCCTCGGCCTTGCCGACGATCATCTATGGCTGGGCGGCGGCACCACCGCGGGCAACGGCCTCTACTGCATTCCCAATATGCCCACAGAAGAAGTCTTCACCACCCCGCACAAGGACCGCGCCGACGGCACGGTTACAGCAACCAAGCCCCTCTCGCACCAGGGCACCATGATTGAAGGCATCCAGGTTCGCTTTGAAAACGGCCGCATCGTGGAAGCACGCGCAAGCCGCGGCCAGGAGGTGCTGCAGAAACTGATCGACACCGACGAAGGCGCGCGCCATCTGGGCGAAGTGGCGCTGGTGCCGCACTCCTCGCCCATCGCAGCCAGCGGCATGATCTTCCTCAACACGCTCTTTGACGAGAATGCCGCCTCCCATATCGCCCTCGGTCAGTCCTACTGTTCCTGCCTGCGCGATGGAGACAAGCTGACCCCGGAGCAACTCGCGGCCAAGGGCGCCAACGACAGCCTCATTCATGTGGATTGGATGATCGGCTCGGGCAATCTCGACATCGACGGCATCACCGCTACGGATGTCGCAGAGCCGCTGATGCGTCAGGGAGAGTGGGTCTAACACCCTGTGGTAAACGTAGAGTTTTGAAAGGGCGCGACCGGGGTACCCTCTGGGTCGCGTGCCAAAAGACGCTGAAAACAAAGAGCGGGCTTTACAGGCTGCGGAAAAACTCAGAACGGAGGGAGGCGGGGGTTTCAACCCCGCATAAGGCCCACAGAATCAACGCGGGCTTCAGCCCCGGAGTAACGTTTCCGCCCGTTTCACGAGAAACCTCGAGTTTTTCCGCAGCCTGTTTAGCCCCCAGGGAATGCTCTTTCAGACTGGTCCACTACCAATATTTTTGATGCACTTGCCCCGGTCGCCTGAAGTATGCTGATCCTAGCTGCTTCCTACAATAAGGGCGTTCCCGTTGGGCTTTGTTCTAAGCATTCTCTATTTCGTTACCAACTACCTTACGCCGGCCGCCCTGTTCGGCCCGCTGGCGGCCTACCGCGTTGAGCTGATTCTTGCCGCGCTCATTGTTCTAGCTTCATTGCACCTGCTCATTCGATCCTTCATCCTCAAGACGCCGCAGTCTCTGGCTTTGATTGGATTGGCCGTGGGGGCTCTTCTGTCAGTGATGATTGGGCAGCGCTGGATCGGCGGAGGCGTAGCGGCGTTCCTGGCCTTCATTCCCAGCGCCTTCGCATACTTCCTTGTCTGCCTGCACTGCAACGCCAAATGGAAGATCAAAGTCATCGTCGCGATGCTCATGTGCGTCTGCCTCTTCGTGATTGCGCACGGGTCGTTCGATCTTCTCTTTGGAGTCCAGGGGAGCCTGCCAAAGCCAACAGGCCTTTCCTATGCCGAGGAGGTCCAGGCCAACGATCAGTGGAACCTGGAGCACCCCTACCTCTATGTGATGGAAAACGACACGGGAGAGAGGTTATACCGGCTGAGAGGATTGGGAACGATCAACGACCCAAATGACTTTGGCCAGTTAGCCGTCTGCGTCATTCCCCTTATGTTCATCTTCTGGCGCTCAAAGAAGATCCTTTGGAACACCCTGTTTGTGATTTTGCCGGTGTGCATTTTGCTGATTGGGATATTTTTGACCCATTCCCGCGGAGCCCTTATTGCCTTGATGGCCATTGCTATCGTGGCCGTGCGTCGCCGCATAGGGTTGGTGCCGGCGCTGCTGCTGGGGGGAGCGCTCTTCTTGGGAGCAATGGCCCTCAACTTTACCGGTGGACGCGATGTTTCTGCATCTGCGGGCGAAGATCGCACTGCTCTTTGGAGTGAAGGATTGGAAGTATTGAAGGCCAATCCGGCCTTCGGGGTCGGGTACGGCAATTTGAGCGATTATACCGATGAGCATCTAACCGCGCACAACTCGGTAATCGTCTGTGCGGCAGAGCTTGGCCTCTTCGGGTTCTATTTCTGGTGCATGTTCCTGTTTTCCACCTTGAATGATTCTCTCGCCATTGCTTCCATCGAGAAAGTCACTGAAGGAGAACCAATCGAAATCGAGGAAGCGCCGTTTCCGCAGCCTGTAAAGCTGATTGAGTCAATCGACAAAGCGGAAATCAATCGCCTGGGTCGTTTGCTGGTCTTGTCGCTCACCGGTTTCCTGGCTGCAAGCATGTTTTTGTCTCGCGCATTCGTACCCACTCTATTCCTGCTGGGCGGCATGGTCGAGGTAGTTTTCGAGATGGCCCGCGAGAGAAAGATGATCGCTCCCCGTCTACATCTGGAGCGCGTGATGTTGTTTGCCGGCGTCTTGACGATCTCGCTTGTGCTGATGATGTACATCGTGGTCCGAGCCCTGAAACTCTTGCACTGATCCAGGTCTCTGACCGCTTGTTCTTGTATTAACTCTGGGTGCCCCAGCTCCGGGGTCCCCAAGGACAGGTC
>PLOG01000115.1 GCA_003142935.1 Acidobacteriaceae bacterium | reverse complement strand
GTCAATCCAACCCCATGGTCAGAAAGGCCTGTGTGCCGCGTTTCAAGCTAAAATTCACACGAGTGCCGATTGATTCCGCGAACGGCTGCGACTTCAATTCCAGTATTCGGAAACCGCGGGCGCCCGGCTCTCGCTTGCGAAACCTGGGAATTGAGGAAGCTCGCACTCAAAGGAGCTTAAACCTCGCACTCAGGAACTCAAGATAAAACCGCGATCGAGAATCCCTTCTATACTGATTTGAACGGACGAGCCGCAATGGATCATCTCTGGACTCCCTGGCGCTATGCTTACGTCACTTCGGCGGATACCGCCGTGCGGCCCGGTGTTCCCGAGAGTCTCGCCGCGTGGCCCGGCGACCTGGGCTGCGTCTTCTGCAATCTGATTGCTTCTATCGACTTCGCCATTGCCAATGGCATGGACGCCGATCGGGCAGAAGCGGCGGGCGGGCTCATCCTGCGCGGAAAGCACTGCTTCATCTGCCTCAACGCCTACCCATACACCTCAGGCCATTTGATGGCGATGCCCTACGCGCATCTTGACCGCCTGGGGGCCCTGCCCACCGAAACCGCCCACGAACTCATCGATCTTGCCCAGCGTACGGAGAGAGCTCTGGAGCGCATCTACAAGCCGCACGGCTTCAACTTCGGCATGAATGTCGGCAAAGCCGGCGGCGCCGGCGTGGCTGGCCATCTGCACCTGCACGCGTTGCCCCGCTGGGCCGGCGACACCAACTTCATGACCACGGTTGGCGAGACCCGCGTTCTGCCGGAAGACCTTGAAATTACCTGGAAGCGCATGCGCGAAGCATTTGCGGCGGAGCCGGAGTAGCGAAGTTCGCGCGGGCTGCCCGATCTGCGCCATTCTCAATTGCCTTGTTCCACATTGAAACACGATTTCCAAAAGGGAATCTGCTTCGCTGAATTTCCCTCCGGCACGGGCGCGTTCCGCTGGCCGTTTGACGATAGATACATTTAGACCATCGTCCCCGGAGGTTCAGCCAGTGCTCGCGTTCGCCAACACGGGTGGTCCAGGCCAGGAGTCTACTGAAACCGCGAATGGGGATCCGGTGGGCGCTTCGTCCTTCCCTGACCAGTGCGAGGACTTCGAGAGCACGTCAATACCCAATCGAGGCATCGTCATCGGCCTTCTGGTTTCCGGCCTTCTCTGGGCCGCCATCCTCTTCGCCGCTCGCACGCTCTGGCTGTGGCTGCGCTAGACTTCAGCCCTATCTCCCTCCGCATTCGCGCCATCGCCCAGCAGGGTCCGCGACCACTCTTCCGACTCCATCTCGCGCACATCCGGTTGCAGCTTCACAACCTCGGCGAGCTCTCCATTCGCATGCGCCAGCTCGCCCAGTTGCCGGCCATACGAGAAAACTCCGCCTTTGCCCTCGATCGACCCGAGAAACTTGTTGTAATAGTCCACGCTATTCCCAAGAGCATTGCCAAGACGCGCCACGTGCCCCTGCGCAACCACGAGCTTTTCGTAAATTCTCTTGCCCATCTCGTGGATCGCCTTGGCGTTCTTGGTGATCTCCATTTGCTGCCAGCCGAACTCGACCGCGCGCAGCAGCGCTATCAGCGTTGTAGGCGTGGCCATCACCACTTGATTTTGCGCGCTGAATTCAATCAATGAAGGATCGGCTTCCAGTGCAGCGCTGAATAGCGCCTCGCTGGGCAAGAAGCAGACCACAAAATCCGGAGCTTTTTCAAACTGCTTCCAATACGCCTTGCCTGACAACTCCTTCAGATGCTCCTTCACGCGCCGCGCATGAGTTGCGAAGCTCAGCTTCTGCGCGGCCGGATCGGTGCTGCCCGTGGCGTCGAGGAATGCATCGAGCGGAGTTTTGGCATCCACCACAATCTCGCGTCCATTCGGCAACTGAATCGTCATGTCGGGGCGCAGCAGCCTGTCGTCTTCGTTGCGCGCCGTCACTTGCTCTGAGAAGGAGCAGTACTGCACCATGCCCGCGTACTCCACGCAGCGCTTGAGTTGCAGCTCACCCCAGTTGCCGCGGGTCTTGGGAGCACGCAGCGCCGAGATCAATTGCGCGGTCTCGTGCTTGAGCGCATCGAGCGACGCGGGAATCGAGCTTTGCATGGTCTCGACCAGCGTCTTTACCTCCGAATAGGCGCCGGAGCGTTTCACCTCCATTGCGCGGGTCTGCTCGTCCAGGCTCTTCAGCGCGGCGCCCAGCGGATCGAGCATAGTCTTGATCGCCAGTTCCTTGGCTTCAAGGGTCTGTTTCGCGTCTTTGGCTTGTCCGCCAAGCTCCTGTTTTGCCAGCGTGAGAAAACTCTGATTGTTGGCGCTCAGTGCCTTGGCCGCCAGATCTCCGAAGGCTTTTTCCATATCGGCCTGCATCTGCGCGTATTTGTTTTTTTCCGCCGCAACCTGAGCCTCCATTGCGCGCAGTTCGCCCGTCAGATGCGTGACCGTCTCCTGCAGGCCCCTCGCCGCCTCTGCCTGCGCCGCTCTTTCTGCCTCAAGCCCTGCCACCCGCTCGCGCAGCAACCGGCATTCCGCCTGGCCTGCGGCTCTTCCAAGCCAATAGCCCAGCAGCACCCCGGCAAACACCGCAATCGCCCCTAAAATCAAAGACTGCATCCCATAGCCCTCTTCGCCGAATATACGCCTTCGCCCCTGTGCATTTCCCGCCAAATTCGGCAGCTTTTCTTTTCCGTGTTCCCTGTTCCCTATTCCCTGTTCCCTCGCCGCTTTACACACCCCAACCCACCCGGTAGACTTGAAGTTTCGGGGCCATTCGCTTTTTTTTCTGCGCGATGGTTGTCTTTTCCTGCCTTGGGCCGTTATCGTAGGCAGGCGGAATGGGATCGCTCATAAAGCCCCCCGGAAAGTGTCTCGATTTTCCAAAATTACGAGGAGAAGCACAGTATGGCCGTTGAAGAGAAAGTAAAGCAGATCATCGTCGAGCAGTTGCAGGTGGACGAAGCCGAGGTAACCCCTGGCGCCAGCTTCCAGGAAGACCTGGGCGCCGACTCGCTGGACGTGGTCGAACTGGTAATGCAGTTTGAAGAAGCCTTCGATCTCGAAATTCCCGACGAAGACGCCGAGAAGATCAAGACCGTCAAGGACGCCACCGACTACATCGAGAAGAACGCGAAAGGCGGCAAATAGCCCTTGGCGCGCAGAGTTGTCATCACCGGCCTTGGGCTGGTGTGCGGTGTCGGCAACACCGCTCCCGAAGTGTGGCAGGGTCTTCTGGCCGGGGTCAGTGGCATGGGGCCGATTCATGGCTTCGATATCACCGGCTTTCCAGTTACCTTCGCCGCCGAGGTCAAGAATTTTGACCCGCTGAATTTTGTCGACAAGAAGGAAGCGCGCAAAATGGGGCGCTTCATCCACTTTGCCTTCGCCGCCACCCAGGAAGCGATGGCCCAATCGGGTCTCCGGATCACCCCGGAGAATGCCGAGCGCGTCGGTGTTTTTATCGGCTCGGGCATTGGCGGATTCGAGATCATCGAGCGCGAGCACTCCAACCTGCTTGCCGGCGGCCCGCGCAAAATTTCTCCCTTCTTTATTCCCGCAGTCATCGTAAACATGGCAGCCGGCCAAATCAGCATCCGTTACGGCGCCCAGGGGCCCATCTCGGCCACGGCCACGGCCTGCGCCACCAGCGCTAACTCCATCGGCGATTCGGTGCGCATGATCATGCACGGCGATGCCGATGCTATGATCGCCGGCGGCGCCGAGGCCTCGGTCACGGCGCTCTCGGTCGGCGGCTTTGCAGCCATGCGCGCTCTGTCCACGCGCAACCAAGAGCCCACGCGCGCCAGCCGCCCCTTTGACAAGGACCGCGACGGTTTTGTCATCGGCGAAGGCGCAGGCATCCTCATTCTTGAAGAGCTGGAGTTTGCCAAGGCCCGCGGCGCAAAGATTCTGGCTGAAGTGATCGGCTACGGCATGAGCGCCGACGCCTATCACATGACGGGCATCGCACCGGAAGGCGCAGGCGCCCAGCGCGCCATGAGAGCGGCGTTGAAAGACGCTGGCATCAAGCCGGAAGAAGTCGGCTACGTCAACGCGCACGCCACTTCAACCCCGGCAGGCGACGGCAACGAGTCGCGCGCCATAGAACTGGTCTTCGGCGAACACGCCACCAGCCACAAGCTCAAGATCTCCGGCACCAAGTCAATGCATGGCCATTTGCTCGGCGGCGCCGGCGGCCTTGAAGCCGGCATCACCGTGCTGGCTTTGCAGAACCAGATGCTGCCGCCCACCATCAACCTAGAAAACGTCGACCCCGCGTGCAAGCTCGACTATGTGCCCAACAAGGCCATAGCCCACAGCTTCGACATCGGCCTGTCGAATTCCTTCGGCTTCGGCGGCATCAACGCCACGCTGATCATGCGGCGGTGGACGGAGTAAGAACAGCTTCTAGCTTTTAGCTGCTAGCTCGTCCGGCGATCGGCATTCTCAAAGAAATCGGCGCGCATTCATCCCGAATGTGCGCCGATTTGTTTTGGATTAACTGATTAAGACTCACGAAGGAACCCGCTGTCAGCTGACTTGCTGACTCGCTAACCCCGCACTGCCTCTCAGCCCCTGATCGCCGCGGTTGCCACGCCCAGCAGCACAATCACCGCCCACCATCCAAACACTGCAATGTAGCCCGAGCCGCGCTTCACGCCTGCCACGGTCGCGATTCCCATGCTCATCAGCACCAGTGTCCAGATGGTAATTGCATCCATCGAGGTGGCCAGTGCGTAGAGCGCCTTGTTGGTCTCAACCGGATCGAGAAATGCCCCCAGGTTGGTTGGCGCAAAGTTTTTGATGTTGAACGACTCCGGCGCCATCCCCGCAAGAATCACCACAACCCCCAGCAGGGATTTGAAAATCGATGGCAGCATTGCATAAAACCACACCGCGAAAACGCTGCCGAATGTCGCCTTCCCTCCGAAGACAAAGTTGATGGTGCCCATCAACACCACCGACACAACGGCGGCCACCAGCATCAACATCACCGGGCTGGCGATGAAGACACCCTCGGTAATGTACAAGGAGATCTTCGCGCCCATCTCGCGCTGTTCCGGCGTCGCCTGCGCCATGCGTTCCGTCGCCTTGGGGTCCAGGCGAATCTGGTTGTCTACCACCTGCTGCATCCCGATCATCGAGTAAATAACCGCAAAGAGTATGTAGCCAACCACCGCCATGATCAGCAGCGGCATCCACCAGCTCTTATTGCCACGCTTGATGTCTTCAAAGGTCTTCGACGTTGCGGCAAACGTGTCCGCAACGCGCTGCCATTGACTGAGTCCGACGGTGGGCTCGGCCGCAGGTTGCACTTCCATATCGCTCATGAATTCACCTTTCGCCAAAAACAAAATCGGCCTCGCCCGCGATTGTAAACGCGCCCGGGGAAAAAGTCGCAATCAATTTATGGCATCGGATCAAAACACGACGATGGAACCAGGATCGGCTGGCGCCGAACGTCAGGCTCTAGCGGCCCTGCGAGGGGAATACCCCGGCCGCAAGATCGGCGGGCAGTTGACTACCGGGCTTTTCGGTGGCTGGTTGCGCCGCTTTGCGCCGCGTGCCCGTGCCGCCTGTGACTGGCTCTCCGCTTTTGTGCGCGGCCCTGGCCGGCGCGTAGCTCTTGTAAACCGTAATGTGGAAGCAGGCCTGCTGAAACTCTTCTTCCACGTCGATCTTGCCCGCCTGTTCGAGGCCCAGCAGTTGGCGGCGCATCCAGGCCATCTCCTGGCGGCTCAGCCCTTGCTTGGCAATGTCGACAGTTGCCCCGGTCAGGTGCGGGCTCACCACGTCGCCTTCCGCCGCGGCCGCATTGCCGTTGGTATTCATCAGCCGCTTCTGGTACTCCACGGTCCGCACCGCCGAGCTCACCTCAATCGGCTTGTGAAACGCGGCTGCATGGGCCCGCGCCAGGTCGGCCAGGAAGCGTGCCGTCCAGGGACGGCAGTAGCGATGGTTCTCAATCAGGTCCGGATTCACGGTCAGCGCCGTCGAGGCAGGCAAGGGAACCAGCAGCTTATTCTCAATGCGGCTGGATAGATCGGCCTCATCCAGAATCCGTTCCAGTCCGTCGGTCTCGAGGCGCGCGTTCTGCCGTTCAAGCGATGCCAGCGACCCGCGCAGCGACGCAGGCATCCCGGCCCCGTTCAGATGCAGTGAAGCAGTCTCCTCCAGCGGGGGCGTTTCCAGCGTTTCCGTTTCGATTGCGTCCGGCATGCCCAGCGATTTGAGCGATCTTTGCGCCGTCGTCCTGTCCGTGGCATCCCCTGCGGCAGCGGGCTCGGCCGCTGAAGGCACGCGCGTCCGAAAGGAGTTCTCGCCCGCCGCGGCAGCGCCGGAATCCCGCCCCGTCAACCTCGCGTTCGCGCTGTCGCCTTCCAGTTGCTTGCGCGCAGCCGCCAGTCCCGCCTCGTATCCGGTTTTGTAACCGGCTTCGTAGCCTGAATCGGCGCCCGCCTCCACCGGCGCATGGGCTGGCCGTCTGTCCGACGTGTACCGCGCCTTGCGCTCCGTGGCGCGGACTTCCGGGCGCAGCTTCGAACGGCGCCCCGATTCCCGCACAGTTCTCCAGGAGCCCGTCCGCGAGCCTTCCCTCAAACCGGCGATTGACCCGGTCCTGGAACCTGCGCTTGAACTTGTTTTTGGAGCAGGCTTCCGCGCGGCCGCGCGGGTTCCGGCTGAGGTTTTCCCCTGAGCCTGCGCAGGCTGAACCGGTGAGCCAACGGCTGAGGCAGCCGACACCGTCGCCAGAAAGATAGCGAATAGAAAGGTCCGGCGCATTGCGGAGTATGCGGACAATCGAGAGCTTCTCCAGTGTAGCCCGATCCGTCCTCACCTCTGAGTACCTAGCCGGATTCGGATTCGTCTGATAACTGGACGCACCGGCGCCGCTTTCGTTTGCCCTGGGGATCATATCCAGTCCAGCACCAGGATGGCCCGCAGCCCGTAAACCCTTATAAATAAAGACACAGCGGACGAATCTCCAAACCTTATCTTGGTGCCTTTTGGGTTTGGATGGGACCAAGCAAACGCACTCGCATGGCCCTGAAAGCTAGAAGCTAGGANNCTCACCCCGCCCACATTCTTCTTGTCCGCGCCGGTAGCCGCCACCACCTTCGCCGGTCGCAACTTCAGCGCCGGCAGTGGCCCATAGAGATAGATCAGCCGTTCGAGCCGTACGAATTGCGCCTCGGAAATCGTTCCCCGCTGCCGCGCCAGATGAAGCGCTGCGATCATGCCCCACGCCACAGCCTCCCCGTGCAGCAGCGCCTTGTAACGGGTCGCCTGCTCGATCGCGTGGCCCACCGTGTGGCCAAAATTCAGAATCATCCGCAAACCGGCCTCGCGCTCGTCCTGGTTCACCACGCCGGCCTTCATGCGGATCGACGCCGCAATCACCTTCTCCAGCGCCTTCGCGTCCCGGCCCACAATCGCGCGCGCGTTCTCTTCCATAAAGTGCACCAGCGCCCGGTCGCGGATCATGCCGGCCTTCACGCTCTCCATCAGCCCGGCCTTCAGCTCGCGCTCCGGCAGCGTGCCCAGCACGCCGATATCGGCAAACACCGCCCGCGGCTGGTGAAAGCTCCCCACCAGGTTCTTGCCCTCGGGCAGGTTCACGCCCGTCTTGCCGCCCACCGAAGAATCCACCTGCGCCAGAAACGTCGTCGGTACCTGCACGTATCGAATTCCGCGCATGAAGATCGCGGCCAGAAACCCGCCCATATCGCCCACAATGCCGCCGCCAAAGGCGATCAGCAAACTTCCGCGATCCGCCCCCGCGCGCAGCATCTCCCGCGCCAACCGCTCCACACTCGCCATGGTCTTGAACTTCTCGCCGGCAGGCAGAAACAGCGCCGTGGGAGGCTCGCGAAACGAAGCGAGGAACCGCTCGCTCCACAGCGCCCAGATGCTCGGCGAGGTCAGTACAAAAACCCGCCGCGGTAGCCTGCCGATAGCCCGCTCAATGCGCGGCGCCAGCGTCTCCAGCAGGCCGCTGCCCGCAACCACTTCATATTTCGCCGTTGGCGTCTCTACTCGTATCGTTTGCACCCTTCAATCCTAAATGCACACCATCACCCGCTCCGATTCGACGCCTCCAACTCCCAGCCCGAAGCATTTCGGGAACTGAACTTGCTGCAGCCTGCAACTATTGACGTAGCATTCTTGTCATGCAGCCAGAACTGATAGACAATAAAGATAGAGGTTCCCCGCATATTTCCCCGTGCTTTCTGCCGCTTCTGAGCTGCTTGTCACGCAGCATCCCTCCAGCCACTCAAAGCATCCAGCTCAAACCGAGAGAATCTAATCGAGCGAGTGGACTTCTGTTCTGAGGAGGATCGCGATGGCACAGACAGCTTTCAGCGAAGAGACCGTAACGGACGTACAGGAAGGGCCCCACCTGTGGCCCTCTATCGACAGGCTTGTTCGCGATGACCGCGAAGATACGAGACCTGGCGCGATTGCGGCCCCTGTCAGCGCCCGGCGCGCTGAAGTGCGCATGGGCCGAGCCGAGAATGAAACCGGCCTGGTGTGGATTACCGCTGTCTTCATGGCCATCTTTCACATAGGCGCGATTGCCGCACTCTTCTTCTTCAGTTGGACAAACCTGATTGTCGCGATAGTCCTGTATGTGTTTGCCATCAACTTTGGAATCGGCATGGGCTATCACCGTCTACTGGTTCACCGCGGTTATCAGGTGCCCAAGGCGGTTGAGTATTTCCTCTCCGTCTGCGGCACGCTGGCACTGGAGGGCGGACCGATCGCCTGGGTGGCGACCCACCGCATCCACCATCAACACAGCGACAAGGCGGGTGACCCGCACACGCCGCAGGAAGGGACCTGGTGGGCGCACATGGGTTGGATCATCTCCGGCCGCGCGCTCAACACCGAGACGGCTGCGCTGGCCCACTACGCGCCCGATCTTGCCAAAGACCGCTTCCTCGTCTGGCTGAGCAAATACCATTGGGTGCCGTTGTCGCTGCTCGGGGCTTTGCTGCTGGTTGTGGGGACTCTTGTTGGCGGCATCAAAGCCGGCATCGGCCTTTTCCTGTGGGGCATTTTTCTGCGCGTCACGCTTGGCCTGCATGCCACCTGGCTGGTCAACTCCGCAACCCACCTGCACGGCGGACGCCGATTCGAAACCCGCGACGACTCGCGCAACAGCTGGTGGGTGGCTCTGCTTACCGGCGGCGAAGGCTGGCACAACAACCACCACGCCTATCCCGTGTCAGCACGCCACGGCCTTGCATGGTATGAGTTCGATCCCAATTACTACGGCATCTGGCTGATGAAAAAGGTCGGCTTGGCTCGCCAGGTGAAGATAGCCAAGTTTACCCGCAGAGATCCCGACGAGACCGGCCCCCGGGTGACTCATATGACGACGTCGTGATGGCTCGCGATCCTGCTCTGGTTTTCGAACCGCGATCTGTCCACGCGTTCGCGGCGAAAGCGTAGAGCTGCTTCAAATCACCCCAGCCAGAAAAGCGGAATCAACCCGGCCGCGGCCAGGCCGATCAGGAACAGCAGGCTCTGCAAGCCCGTCTTCTTGTCGGCGAGGCTGTAGGCGTAGATCCCTTTCACCACGTTGTTGCTTGCAGCGGCAATCAGGATCGCGCCCGCGGCGACCTTCACCGGAGTCAGCGATCCGGCCGCCTGCGTCAGTCCCATGATGAACGGGTCCACGTCGCTGACGCCCATGATCGCCGCCAGCGTGTACACGCCGCCCTGGCCCAGATACGTCACGGCCAACTGGGTAATAATCAGCATGGCCAGAAACAACCCGGCAAACATGAATGCCGTCACCAACTCGAGCGGATTCTTCGGATCGGATTCACGCTGCACATCCGCCGTACTCTTGTCCGCGCGCCGCGACCAGAGCCAGCCGCAAAGCAGCGCCACCGCCGCTAGTACAACAAACGGCGCCCACAGCACAGTCAGCAGTTGCCGGTTGAACAAGGCCAGCAGCGCCGCCAGCCGCAGATACATCACGCCGCAAGCAATCAGGATGCCGCC
Source organism: Acidobacteriaceae bacterium (assembly GCA_003142935.1). Classification (GTDB taxonomy): domain Bacteria; phylum Acidobacteriota; class Terriglobia; order Terriglobales; family Acidobacteriaceae; genus Telmatobacter. The sequence goes on along the minus strand of PLOG01000115.1, from coordinate 6,629 downwards.
CGAGAACAGATGCGGATGCTCTTCGCGCGCGGCCCGCCTGGCTATAACCACCGTCGTCACCGTCGAAGAATATGCGCCGCCCAGCAGCGCGGCCAGCACAATGCCGCCCTGTCCCTTGGTCATTTTTTGCAGCACATAACTTGCGTAAGAGATGGCGCTGATGGCCACCACCACCAGCCATGTCTTGAAAGGATTGATGTGGAACTGGCCGAACTCCTGGTTGGGTAGCGCCGGAAGAATCACTCCGCTCAGCAGCAGAAACTTCGCGAACGTAAATATCTCGTTGGGCGCGATCGTTGTTGCCAGCTTCTCCAGAGTGGCTTTCAAATCCAGCAGCAGCAGGCTGGCAACGGCTAGCGTGGTTGCAATCCAGAAATGCCCGAAGCAGACCAGCGCGCCGACCAAAAACGTCGCCAGCCCCGACATCTCCGTAGTCACGCCCGCAACCTGCCCTGAGGTTTCGGACGCTGTCAGCTTGTGCCAATACGACAACAACAGAAATCCGGCAACGACCAGGAAGCCAACGGTCAAAGCGAGCAACTGGGTCCCCGAAATCAGCGCTATCGAGTAGCCGATGAGCCCAATCAGCGGAAAGGTGCGTACGCCTCCGAAAGTGTAATGGCCTGCCACCTTGTGCTCTTCCCGTTCCAGCCCCAGCAAAAATGAGAGGAACAGCACCAGAACAATCTTCACCGCTTCGGAAGGTAACAAATTGTAGAACGCCATTCGCTCGGGCCTCCAACCTGATCGGCCGTATCCTGGGCCGGATCATAGCAAGCTTACACTTTACGGTTGCCGCGAGCGCCAATTTCTTTACCAGCTATGCAGCCACTCTTCATCGCGGCCAATACGCACCTGCGTTTTGAAGAGCTCGCTCAGGCGCGCTGTGGTCAGCAACTCCGCCCGCGGCCCGTCGGCAATAATCCGCCCCTCCCGCATCAGGATGATGCGCTCGATCTCCGGCAGAATATCGCCCAGGTGATGCGTCACCAGCAGCAGCCCCGTCCCCTCCTGCGCCAGCCTACGCAGGGTCTCCCGCAACTCCCGCTGGGCCGCTAAATCAAGCGCATTTGACGGCTCATCCAGCAGCAGTTGCCTGGGCCGGTGCACCAGCGCCCGCGCAATCAGGATGCGCCGCTTTTCGCCCGCCGACATGGTTCCCACCAGTTGCTCGCTCAGATGCGTGGCCTCCATCCGCTCCAGCGCCTCGGCGGCCCGAGCGCGCATCTCCGCCGTCACCACCAGGTTCGGCCACAGCGTGGATGCCGAGAAGAACCCCGCTGTCACCGCATCCAGCCCCGTGGTCACCGCAGTTCGCTCGCCCGGCAGCTCCGCGCCCATGGTGCCTGCGCCCACTACGCCGAAGTGCTTGCGCAGTTGCGTCAAATCCCAACGCTCGCGCCCGAAGATCCGCACCTGCATCCCGGGCCGTACCATGGGATAGATCTGGCAGGTCATGGTCAGGATCAGCGTCGACTTCCCGCATCCATTCGGTCCCAGGATTGCCACGTGCTCCCCGGTGCGAATGGTCAGATTCACATCGTGGAGCACAATCCGGTCGCCGCGCGCCACATCTACCGCCCGCAGGTCGAGAAAGTTCGAGTCAAAGTTCACCACTGCATTCCGATTCGCGTCCGTCCGCTCTTCCGTCATCGAGTCCCCACCTGCGTGTCTCCGTTCACGAACCCTCGCCCACCTGCTAGATTAAATGGGTTGACCCATCACCGAGATGACTGACCTTTCGCGACCCATCATTCCCCGCGGTTTCCGCTTCGGCGCCATCAAGGCCGGCGTGAAAGCCAGCGGACGCCCCGACTTTTCTCTCATCGTTGCCGATAGTCCGGCCAGCGCTGCCGCCGCCTTCACGTCCAACCGCGTCATCGCCGCACCACTCATTTTAGACAAGCAGCACTTGACCGCAACCAAGGGAAAAGTGCGCGTGGTGGCCATCAACGCCGGCAACGCCAACTGCGCCGCCGGTCAGGCTGGCCTCGATGCCGCCAACGCTACCTGCGCTGCCGCCGCCCGCATCTTCGCCTGCCGCCCGGATGAGGTCTTTCCATCTTCCACCGGCGTCATCGGTGTCCCGCTGCCTGCCCACAAGCTCATTGACGCGATGCCCACCCTTGCCGCATCCTTGGGCGCTGAGTCCGATCGCTTCCTTGAGGTCGCCCACGCCATCCTCACCACCGACACCGTGGAGAAGACCGCCTTCGCCCGCATCGAAGTCGCCGGCCCCGACGGCGCGCCGCAGGAGATTCGCATCGCCGCTCTCGGCAAAGGCTCGGGCATGATTCACCCGCAGTTGGTGCCTCATGCCACCATGCTCATCTACATCCTGACCGATGCCGCCGTCGAGCCCGCGGTTCTTGCTACCTATCTGCTCCCAGCCATCGAGGTCAGCTTCAACCGCATCTCTGTCGACGGCGACACATCGACCAACGACACCGTGCTTCTGCTCGCCTCCGGAGCCAGCGGCGCCTCCATTGGCCCCGGCAACGCAGCTTTCGCGGCGGCGCTCGCCCAGGTGTGTTCTTCACTGGCGCACCAGGTCGTCGCCGATGGCGAGGGCATCACCCACGTCGTCGAGCTGCACATCGAAGGCGCCGCCAGCGCCGCCGATGCGCTTCGCGTCGCCAAGGCCATTGCCCACTCGCCTCTCGTCAAGACGGCCTGGGCCGGCAACGATCCCAACTGGGGCCGCCTGGCTGCTGCTATCGGCTACTCCGGTGCGCAAGTCGATCCCGACCGCATCGACATTTCGTTCGGCGAACACCTTATCTGCCGCAACGGAGGCCGCGCCGTCGAATTCGACGAAGCCACGGCCCACGCCTATATCAGCCAGCGTGAGTTCTCAATCTCCATCCAACTCCATCAGGGCGAGGGCCGCTGCGTTTTCTGGACCACCGACCTTACCCACGAGTACATTCACATCAACGCCGACTACTCGACTTAGAAGCGTCGTGCGGACGCAGACAGGCGCGTTGCCCTCGGCCGGATTTTGCAGCCGATAGGCCTGCACCGATCCTTCCATTTACAATCGCAACAATCTCTGAGGCCTCCGCATTCGATGACCATCGCGAACTCGAAAGTTGTTCCCCCCGCTGCTGCCACGCCTCCCCACAACGGCTTCTCGCTTATCTCCAATGACAAGCTTCTCCAGATCTACAGCACCATGCTGAAGTGCCGCATGATTCAGGCGCGTATCCGCATCCTGGCCCAACAAAACGGGGACCTAGCATCTGGTGCCGCAGGCCAGGAAGCGGCCATCGCCGGCGTTGTCCTCGACCTTCTCCCCGGCGACACCCTCGCGCCGTCGCCCGGCGGCTTTATTCCCTGCTTCGTGAAAGGCCTTTCGCTCAACCGTATCTTTTCCGCGCTCTCGCCTAGAAGCGGTTCGGCGCGTCCCCGCTATGCGCCCCTCAATCTCATTCCTCCTTCTTTGAGCCTTGCCGCGCAACTCGACAGAGCAATCGCAGCCGCCGCTGAAAACAAGAAGAGCAGGGATAAGAAAATAGCAGTAGCCTTCTGCGGAAACTCGAGCGCTTCACCGGATGTTTTGCATGAAGCAATGCATCAGGCAGGAAAGCGAAACCTGCCCATACTCCTGATCTGTCAAAGTGGCTCGCAGGCCGAAGAAGTTAGCCCGCAAGCGCAAGCCTTCGGTTTTCCCGGCGTCATCGTTGACGGGGACGATGCAATTGCCGTGTATCGTGTTGCGACGGAGGCGATCGCTCATGCGCGCAGGGGAAGCGGCCCCACCCTTATCGAGTGCAGACCGTGGGTGTTGTCCGGCCAGAAATCAAGCGGAAGCCTCCAGACCAGCAATCCCATCCTGAAGATGGAGCAATACCTGACCCGCAAGGGACTCTTCGACAAGAAGTTCAAATCCAGGGTCACCGCGGCTTTCCGCCGCGAGCTCGATGATGCCATGAAGTTCGCGTGTTCTCAGGAACCGAGCGAGAGCCTGTAGCAAGTGTTTGCAATTCCCGTATGCGAGAGGAGAGCGAGCCCGCTACTCTTCAAACACCTCGCGCAATGTGGAGAGCGTCGCACTCAGCGTAACCGCGCTCAACATTCCAGCCCGCTTCACCAAACGCAACTTGTCGATGGCGCGAATCTGGTCCAGCAGAATCAGCCCCTTCTTGCCACCGTGCCGAACCGCAATCCGAAATGGGGCCGGATGGCTGCCGGTGGTCATTGGAGCCACCATCGCAGTGCGCAGGTAATCGTGCATCTCCGGCGGCGAAATCACCACGCATGGACGAGTCTTTTGAATCTCGCTGCCGACTGTGGGATCAAGATTCACCAGCCAAATCTCTCCGCGTTTCACCACCTCAGCTCCGCATCCCCTTCATTGGCAAACTCGGGCAGAACGAGCGCGTCATCGCCTGTGGCGGCCAATCTCCGGCTCGCCGCGGCCCAATCGCTTCGTGGCGCGGCTTTGGGTCTGCGCAACACCAGCGCATCGCCCTCCACGCGCATCTCTGCCTGGTCCACCAGCCCCACTTGTTGCAGCAGCGGCTTGGGAATCAGGACTCCCTGCGAGTTTCCCAAACGCCGGATGGTTGCAAGCATACCGCCCTCCATGTAATAACAATGTTATCACATGGAGGGAGTCTGCCTCTATGGTTGTTCCAATGTTTTCCCAGGCAACAAGCGCTACCGCGCCCGCGGATGCGTCCGGTCGTAGACCTGCGTCAACTGCGAAGTTGTGAGCTGTGTGTACCGCTGCGTGGTTGACAGTCGCTCGTGCCCCAGCAACTCCTGGATGGCGCGCAGATCGGCGCCCTCCTCCAGCAAATGGGTTCCGAATGCGTGACGCAATGTATGCGGATGCACGTCGGAAGACAGGCCGCGCAGGATGGCGATGCGCTTGACGATGCGGCCGACGCTGCGCGTGGTGAGCCGGGCTTGACTGGATAGTTTGGCGCCCCCAGTCTTGCCCAGGCCGCGCAGTTGCATATTCACGAACAACGCCGGTGTCACTGCACCCTTTGCTGCGTCCAAAAGCGCCGAGCGCTCGGTGAGATACGAACGCACCGCCTCTGCTGCCGCATCGCCCAGTGGCACATAGCGTTCCTTTTGCCCCTTGCCGTGCACCAGGATTGCTTCGTTAGCCCAATGAATGTCGTCGAGATTCAGCCCCGTCAGCTCGGCGTTGCGAATGCCGCAGCCGTACAGCAGCTCAAGAATGGCCCTGTCGCGCGCCGGCCAGCTTGCCACGTCCTCTCCCACCGAGTCCACTACCTGGTTCATCTGTTCGATGGAGGGAACGCGCGGCAAATGTTTAGGCAGCCGCGGCGTGGAAACCAGCGACGCCGCATTCTGCTCGATGTGGCCGGCCCGCGCCAGCCACTTGAACCAACTGCGAATCGCCGCCAGCGCCCGAGCCGCCGAGGCTTTCGAGAGTCCGCGGTCATAGAGCGTCCCCAGGTAAGCGCGGATGTCGGTGTGCTCGATGCGCTGCACGTTCACGTCTGCGTCATCGCCGGTCCCGAAGCGTCCACTCACCCATTCGGCAAAGTTGTGCAACTCGCGCCGATACGCCCGCAGAGTATGCGCCGACACGCCTCGCTCGTTGGTCAGCACCTTTAGAAAGCCGATGACCAGGGTATCGAGCGGAATGCCAATCGCTGGTGCAGACGATGCGCTCATGCGGGCTCATTCTCCGGTTCTCGATCGGCGACCTCTTTTTCAGGGCCGCCGTTCGCGCCGCTCTTGCCAAAGCTGCGCGTCCCGAACGTGCGTTTAACAAAGGTCCGTGTTTCGGGGGTCTGTGTCTCGGATTGAACCGTCCCCGGCCTCAAAGCCGCACGGGGATGATGCGCGCGATGCACGGCCTTCAGCCGTCCCAGCGCCAGATGCGTGTAAATCTGCGTGGTAGAGATATCGGCGTGGCCCAGAATCAACTGCACGCTGCGCAGGTCCGCGCCGTGCTCCACCATGTGCGTGGCGCAACTATGTCGCAGACGGTGCGGACTGGCGCCGTTGTTGGCAAGCTTCACCAGGTGCCAAACCCATTGACGCGTCAGCGGCATGCCGCGCAGCGAGAGAAACATCCGCGCCGGATCTTGCCGCGAAGCGTCTTTCCGCGCGGCACTCGCTTTGCTCCTCGAACTGATGCGCGCCAGGTGAGGACGTCCCTCGCGCAGGTAAGTCTCCAGCGCCCCTAGCGCGGCGCGGCCCAGCGGAACAATCCGTTCCTTATCGCCTTTGCCGCGCACGTGCATCCGTCCGGCGTCCAGCGCCAGATCGCCCGTCGAAAGCGCAGTCACTTCCGAAACCCGCAACCCGCCGGCATAGAGCAGTTCCAGAATGGCGCTATCGCGCAATGCCGTGGCCTTGGCCTGCGGATGCGAGGCAGCCATCCCGGCGCGCTCCAGCATCTCCGCCACCTCCGGCTCGGCCAAAGACTTGGGCAGCACCTTCCACGCCTTCGGCGACTCGATATTTACGGTCGGATCGTGATGGGTGCGCCGGTCAAGGAGAAGCCACTTGTAAAAGCCGCGCAGGCAGCTCAGTTTGCGCGCCGACGAACGCGAGTCGATGCCGTGGTCGCGCAGATGCTCGAGGAATGCAGCCACATCCTCCTGTATCGCCTTCAGCAGCACGCCGTTGCGCCCCTC
>PLOG01000042.1 GCA_003142935.1 Acidobacteriaceae bacterium | reverse complement strand
GCTGTCAGCGGGGTCTACTGGCGATATGAAAAATGGATCAGGACATGCGAGTCCATCTGCGGTTCCCCGGTGGGCGTTTACGGCGGCTTCTACGCGATTCGCCGCGAACTCGCCGTGCCGCAGCCGGCCGGAATGATACTCGATGACATGTTCCAGCCGCTTTCGATCATCCGCCAGGGCTACAGGTCAGTCCTTGATACGCATGCCTACGTCTACGACATCTGGCCTACGAAAATTGGACAGGAGTTTCATCGCAAAGTGCGCACGCTGGCGGGGAANNGGAATCCAGTTCTCTTTCAGCTTGTCTCGCACAAGGTCATGCGTCTCGTGGTGCCTTACCTTTTGGTTCTGTTGCTTATCTCCGCATTGGCGCTTTCGAGCGGATCACTTATCTTCGCTGCATTTGCAGCTCTTCAGATTTTCGGCTGGGCCATCGCTATCCTTGGCCTGCGTTACAGGATTCCCGTGTTGCATCGTGTCGCGGCGCCAGCCAGCGCGCTGCTCGTACTCAAAGCGGCCGCCGTTGTCGGACTTTACAAATTTGTCTTCACACGTGGCCCGCTTTGGAAGATATGGACTTCTCATGAGCCGGAAGAGCGGACTACGGCTCCTGAAACAGCGAGCTCCGCGCCGCCGGAACCGTTAGCAACTGCCGCGGGAAATGACCGGGTGTAGAATTTCTTTGAATGACTTAAATCAATGAGAGGAGCATCAGGCCGACATGAAACACTTGAAGGTGCTGTTTATTTCCATACTGGGAATCGGAGCCATCGTCACTGGCTACGGTCTTCACAATCACATCGTCAATGTGAGGGCAGCGAGGCTGGACCATATCGCCGCGCCCGCGGCCTACTTTCCCCCTGGCGCCATCTGGACACAGGACATTAGTCACGCTCCCCTCGATCCCCAGTCCTCCACAATCATCGCTTGGCTCGCGGATGCGGGCGGATGGGGATTCGGAAAGATGAACGTCGATTTCAGCCTCCGGGTATTGCAGGCGGACGCCTCCACTCCACGAGTGCCCTTTCGCGAAGCTCCAGGGTTTGGCACTGCGGATTCCGATAAAATCTCGACCATTCCCCTTCCTGCCGGTGGCGGCTTGGAAGGGCAGCCCGGCTATCAGTGTCCTGGAGACGATAGCGATTGCCATCTCATCGTGGTCGACCGTAGCCAAGGCAAACTTTATGAAGTCTACCATGCCAACTACGCAGATGGCGCCCTTTCGGCAATCGGCCTCTCGTTGTGGAACCTCAATCGCATTTATCCGCCTTCGGGGCGAGGAGATCAATGCTCCAGTACCGATGCCGCAGGCTTACCCCTCGCTCCCCTGCTCTTCAATGCCGACGAACTCGCCGCAGGGCACATCGGCCACGCCATTCGCTTTATTCTTCCCAACCCGAGAATTCGAGCGCACGTTTTTGTGCATCCAGCTACGCACGCCGGTGCTCCGCTCGGGCCCGTTACCGCTCCGCCCATGGGCGCTCACTTCCGCCTCAAGGCCTCTTACGACATGTCGCGACTGACGCCCGCTGCACAGGTTGTTGCGCGCGCCATGCAGAAATATGGCATGTTCCTGTCTGATGGTGGCAATATGGCACTCACAGCCCAGAGCGACAGAGATACAAATGCAAAGTACACAGACATGGATTTCGGTGCCCACGATCTGGTGGATCTGAAGGTGACAGACTTTGAAGTTGTCGATTTTGGAACTCCAATCCGATTGACCGATGACTGCGTGCGGAATCCGTAGAACGAAGAGCCGCGCGGCGGCACTTGGATTCAAAGCTGAATGCGGAGGCGCTCGGACCAGCTTTCACTCAGGTTCAGGAGGGACATGAAGCACTCGAAATGGCGTCTAATCAACTCAACCCTCTTTTCGGGTTCGGTTTCCGAACTGCTTCACCCTCCTGCCAGTCAAATCCCGTTCCTAGACGGCTTGCGATCGATAGCCATATTGCTCGTAATCAGCGATCATCTCAGCGCGAAGTTCGTGGCCGCATACGGCCCAAACCTCTATTCCAGGCTGCCTTTTGTCGCCAATGGATGGATCGGAGTCGACCTATTTTTTGTTCTTAGCGGCTTCTTTATCGGGGGTCAATTATGGAAAGAACGCCGAGATAGTGGGTCCGTTGCGGTCGGTCGATTCATCCTACGTCGCGGATTTCGAATTTGGCCCTTGTATTTCTTTGCTTTTGTCTGTGTTCTGACCTTTGCGCTCACATTTGGTCACGGCGCAGCCGCGAAGCAATATGGTTGGTCTGATCTCGTCTTCCTTACAAACTTCTACAACCGCGGCATGGTCATGGGCAGTTGGTCGCTATGCATCGAGGAGCAGTTTTATATAGTTGCCCCTCTTGTACTGTATTTCTCTTCTCGTCATGTGCGGTCAATTCGAATGTACCGCCCCTGGCTGTGGGGGCTGTTACTATTTATTCCTCTACTCCGAACGGTAATTTGGGTGCATGGCACCGGGCATTTCTTTCAGCCGAATGCCGCATTGTTCTCCTCGCTCTATTACGGCTCCATTACTCATTGCGATGAGCTTGTCATGGGACTTATCATTTCGAATCTTTGGGTAACGCGTGAGAAGCCTGTTTCCAAATTCGCGACTCCCGGTATCCTGGTAGCGGTGGCGGTCGCACTATTGATCGGGCTGCACCAATTACAAAAAGAGATTTTCGATTTCTCGGCCTTGGCGCTGTTGTTTGGCTCACTTGTTTGGTTTGGGATACAGCGCAGGACAGCCATATTCAATTCGAGAATATTTTACTGGATATCCAGACTGTCCTTCGGCATGTATCTGAATCATGAGTATATGTGCCCTTGGATAGTGCGCGCGGTACTTTCCAGGCTGCCGTTCGCTGCGCAACTTCCGCTCTTCGCCAATCTCATGGGCGTCGTTTTGGTCGTGACGCTTTCGATTGCCGTGGCAATCGTAACCTTCTGCGGTGTGGAATACCCTTTCCTGCAAATAAGGAAGACCGTATTGGGACACCACACGGATCGCCCGGGCTCTCTTGAGTCGGTTCCCCAGCGTCACAGTTTCGGGGGCTAGAGCATATTTAATTTAAGTGTATACATATTGTGTTATAATTATCCTGCTGGCAGAGGGGCGGCATGGATGCAATCATATTCGCAAGATTTGCGGGATCGGGTGTTGTGGGCATTGGGTCGCGGAGAACGTCCGGCGGCGATTGCGCGGCGGCTTGAAGTCAGTCGTGTCTGGATTTATCGAGTGCGCGACCGCGAGCAGAAGTCCGGCAAACGCACCAGCCTTCAGATCGGCGGTCATCGATGTTCGCGGGTGGCCGAAATGAAATCCGTGCTCTGCGCCAGGATCGAACAAGAGCCCGATCTGAGCTTGGCTGAATTGTGTGAGCGGTTGGCCAAGCAAGGCGTTGCGATTAAGACCGGCGCGCTGTGGCATCAATTGAACAAATGGAATCTTACTTTCAAAAAAAACCCTGCACGCCAGCGAGCAAGAACGCGAGGACGTACAGGCGGCGTGCCGCGCCTGGATCGAATCTCTGCCGACGATGAACGTAGAAAAGCTAGTGTTCATCGATGAAACATGGACTACGACCAATATGAGCAGACGCTACGGGCGCGCGCCCAGAGGCAAGCGTTGCATCGCTTCTGCGCCACACGGACATTGGAAGACGACGACCATTGTGGGTGCTCTGTGCCGCCGTCGATTGACCGCGCCGATGGTTACCGATGAACCGATGGACGGTGAGATGTTTCTTGCCTATGTGCGCAAATTTCTCTGCCCGACGCTGCGGCCTGGAGATATTGTGATTCTCGATAATCTCAGCAGTCACAAGGTGGCTGGAGTCGAAGAAGCGATCACCGCGACCGGCGCAACGGTGCTCTATCTGCCGCCTTATTCTCCCGACCTGAACCCGATAGAAAAGTTCTTCTCCAAGCTCAAGGCGCTGCTGCGCAAAGCCGCCAAGCGATCCATTGATGAGCTATGGAAGGAAATCGGAAAACTGCTTAACGACGTCACACAAAGCGAGTGCGAAAACTACATCGCCTCGTGCGGATATGTAAACACTTAAATCGAAACCTCTCTAGCTTGAAGGCTTTTTAAGTCGTGGATGGAGAAGCGCTAATTCGATTGACCGATGACTGCGTGAGGAACAGGTAACGTGGAAGAGTCATTTCCGCCTCAATCTGCGCATGGTGGCGTGAATGAAAGTTGTGGGGTGAGAAGATAGAGGCAGTCCGTGTGTCGAGCAGATTCCTGCACCCGGAAGATTGTCAAAGGGGATTTTGAATGTACGCTCCTGCTGACTGCCAGCCGCTGCTTTCCATTGTTGTTCCGGCCTACAACGAAGAAGCCACGTTACCTGAAATCGTGGCGCGCCTGCTTGCGGTTCCAAATGCCGGCGAAATCATCATCGTAGACGATTGTTCCACCGATGGGACGCCGGCGATCGCCGACCGCTTGGCGGTGGAGCACCCGACGATCAAAGTCGCCCACCATCCCAGGAATATGGGCAAGACCAAGGCGCTGAAGACAGGCTTTTCGCTGACGACGGGCCAAATCGTAATAGTTCAGGATGCTGATCTGGAATATGACCCCGCGGAAATAGGCGACGTGATTGCGCCCATTGTGGAAGGCTACGCGGACGTGGTTTACGGCTCGCGCTTTCTGGTGCGCAAGGCGTCGCGCGTGCTGTATTTCTACCACTACCTAGGCAACAAAGCACTAACGTTTCTTTCGAACCTGTGCACGAACATCAACATGACCGATGTCGAAACTTGTTATAAGGCATTTCGCGGCGAGATTATCCGCAATATGACGATCATCAGTTCCGGGTTTGGCTTCGAAATTGAAGTCACAGCGAAAGTGGCGAAACTTGGCGTTGCTATCTACGAGGTGCCCATTTCCTATCACGGCCGGACTTATGAGGAAGGAAAGAAGATCGGAATGAAGGACGGCATCATGGCGCTCTGGTATATCTTGCGATTCAACTTCGTATGCAGCCTCGAGGATTCCTTCCGTACTCTCCCGGAGGCGGGAAGCGCGCAGCGCGCTGCCAGACAGAAGAAACGCTAGCTAGACTGTGCTTCGACATCGTTGATTCAGAAAAAGTGTGAGCGCGTTTTATGCTCCTCATCAAGGAAGCCATGACCTGGAGTTCGCCCGACGCGGGCTCATTGCGCTATGGTCGAGATGCTCTCAGGCCGCGGAAACGCAGCTCGCGGAGTGTTGCGATATAGGTTCATGTAGGCATTGACCATAGTTTCCAGGGTAAAGCGTGATTGGAACGCGTCTCTCGCATTGGTCGAGAATCGCTGCCGTTCCGCATCGCCGGCCGCCAGCCGAAGAATCGCCGCAGCCATCCCGGCCGGGTCCGATAC
>PLOG01000016.1 GCA_003142935.1 Acidobacteriaceae bacterium | reverse complement strand
GCCACATCGCGCGCGTTGTAGCGCGGCGTCTCCTCCTGCTTGTAACTCTGGTCGTGCTCTTCATCGACGAGAATCAATCCCAAATCCGGCGCAGGCGCAAAAATCGCCGACCGCGTCCCCACCACAATCCGCGCCTCGCCCCGCTTGATCCGCCGCCACTGCTCGCTGCGCTCTTCCGGCGTCAGCGCCGAGTGCAGCAGCGCCACCCGCTCGCCAAACGCTGCATCCAGCAGCCCCACCGTCTGCGGCGTCAGCCCAATCTCCGGAACCAGCAAGATCGACGCCATCCCCCTATCCAACGCCCGCTGCATCGCCTCCAAATAAACGGCCGTTTTCCCTGACCCGGTTACTCCAAAAAGCAAGAAGGGATGGAACGCCCCCAGCGCCGTAACCACGCTGGCCAGCGCATCCATCTGCGGCCCGTTCAGTTTGAACGGCTCCGTCATCGTCGGCCGCAGGCCACCCATCCGAAACGCCGCCGCCCGCTCCTCGATCCTGACCAGCCCCCGCCGCACCAGCGTCTGCAGCGTCGACGAAGGCAGATCCTTGCGCCGCAGCACAGCCAGCGGCAACTCCCCGCCGCACGCCGCCAACTCCGCCAGAATCGCCTGCTGCTTCTCGGTCAGCGGCGGCAGCCGCGTCTCGGGAATCAGCACCGCGAACCGCTCCGTCCGCCGCGCGTCCCGCTCCACTGCCGAGGTCTCCCGCGCAATCCACTTCTTGCGCAGCATTCCCGCCAGCACCGGCAGCGTCGCCGCCGTCGCCGTCCGCAGCGTCGACACCTTCACCGCCTCACCCTCAGCCAGCCGCGCCAACACCCGCAGTTCCAGATCGATCTCTTCCTGCGACAACTTCCCCCGCCGCCTCGTCCCGCCGGTCCTTCCTGAACGAACATCGGGTGCCCCAGGTCTCGATTTTGAGACCCGGGAATCGGATTCCCCTTCCACCCGCTTCGCCAGCACATCCCGTCCCAAATCCGTGATCCGGTAATAAACCGTCCGTCTCACCTCCGCCATCAGCGGCAGCATCCCCCGCAGCACCTCGCCCAGCGGAGCCAGGTAGTACCCCGCCATCCACTCTGCCAGCCCCATCAACTGCTCGCTCAGCAGCGGCTCATCATCCAGCACCGCCTCCAGAAACCGCACCTCCACATCCAGCGGCGCCTTGGCATTCGGCCCCACCACCACCCCAATCAGCTTTTCGTTCCGGAACGGCGCAATCACCCGCGCCCCTCGCTGCGGCTGCTGCTCCGCCCGCACCGCATACGTAAACGTACGGTCCAGTGGCACCGGAAGCGCGACTTCGCAATAAGCGGTCATGAGAGGCAACCTTCAGTGTAGGGGATACGCCGCCCACAAATAGTCCGTGCAAAACTCGCTACCAGCCGCGAAGCCCCCCGCTAACTCGCCATTGCGCGAAGCGCAGCCAACTCGCAAACACGCGCGCAGCGCAGCCAAGACCTAACCTCCGCCACTCCGCCCAATTTCCGTCCAATTTTCCCCGCACAATTCCGCCCTCCCCGAGTACAATTCCTCCTGATGACTCCCAAACCCGCAAAATCGAAAACCCCCAAGTTCGCCAAGCCGATCCCCGGCAAGTTCGCCGGTCCCATCACCCTTTCCATCGATGTAGGCGGCTCCGGCCTCAAGGCCATGCTCCTCGACGCCGAAGGAAAGCCCATCAGCGACCGCCAGCGTGTCCCCACTCCCGCCGTTCCCACGCCCCTTGCCGTGCTCAGGGGCCTCGACAAGCTCCACGCGCTCCTCCCAAAATTCGACCGCGTCTCCGTCGGCTTTCCCGGCGTCATCAAGCGCGGCATCACCTACACCGCCGCCAACCTCCACCCCAAGTGGATAGGTTTCCCTTTGCAGAAAGAACTTGAAAAACGCTGGAAGAAGCCCGTCCGCGTGGCCAACGACGCCGCCGTGCAGGGCTATGGAGCCGTCAGCGGCAAGGGCGTCGAGCTCACCCTCACCCTCGGCACCGGCCTGGGCTCGGCTCTGTTCACCGACGGCCGCCTCTGTCCCGGCCTCGAACTCCCCCACCACCCCTGGAAAACCAAGACCTACGAGGACTACCTGGGCCGCCGCGGCCTCGACAAATTCGGCAAAAGGGCCTGGAACAAATTCCTCAAGCAAGCCATCGCCCAAACCTCCGCCACCTTCAACTGGGACCACCTCTACATCGGCGGCGGCAACACCAAGAAAATCTCCTTCGACCCCGGCCCCAACGTATCCATCGTCTCCAACCAGCAAGGAATCATCGGCGGCGTAGTCCTCTGGCGCGACTGGAAATAAGGCGGAGTTGGTCGCAGCCCAAGAGCAATATCCGAGGGACCCTTAGAGGGTGGCGGATTTTTCAACCGGCGTTATGGGGTTTTTGCATCGGCGGTGACAGATTCGAGTGCCTATTTAGGATTGATCGCAGCTTGCCAGGTTCGGTTGACCGATGCATCGCCTGCTGAGCCAGCACTGTCGACGTGGGCCCGTTCAGTCCCATGCGCGCATCACTCTCAAAGACGGTAACAATCCATACCGGTGTCCCGGCCTTGAGCACGAAACTGGCTTCCGCAATGTTGGACACCGAGTGCACATGGATGAATCTTGTCCCGAGGATGCCGACGGCGACTGCTGCGCGCCTTGTAGTCCTGCGAGCCAGTCGCGCCATTTTCGCGAGTAGCCCACAGCACACCATTCTGGTTGCCAACGGCCACTGGAAAGTTGGTTGACGCACCAGGTCCCGGAGCCGGCATTTCAAGACTCACTCGAATCGGCGTACCCGCTACGCCACCGCCCTTCGCGGTCGCTTCTGTCACAAATGTATTCACGCCGTCTGCCGTCCAGGAACGCAAATGCACCGCGGCCGCGCCGAGTCTCAGTTTCGTGTCAACGCGCGCATGCAGAATATCTTGATCGACCCGATAGATGTTGTCATTCTCTTCGGTCTGAACAGGCGAAGAGATTGTCAGCTTGCCTAAAGACAGGATGGATAGACAACCAACCTGGGGATGATGTGTTCCCGCGTCCTGGGCCGCGCTCTGACTGCCGCTGGTGGTTTGAGCCCGCACTGACTGAAGCGAAGATCAAACCCTACACGTGGCACAACAACCGGCACGCGTTCTGCTCATAGCTTGCCATGGCCGGGGTGAGCACGAAGGAGATTCAAGTACTGGCGGGGCATAAAACGATCACCATGGCTGCCAGTTACGCGCATCTGTCACCAGAGGCTACCGCCTCGGCGTCCGAGCGGCCGGTGATATCCTGACCGGCTGGCCTGAGGACTCTGAGCTGTCACTTTATAGAATATCAACTCATATCCGGAGAAAAGGTCGCGTCCAGGGTCAGGCTGCGGTGGTATCGCTAATTTTCATAACCGCCTGAGCGTGAGCGCTAGAACCCCCTCTATCGCTCATGCTCAGCGCTGGCTCCTGCTCTTGCCTGGCTATGGCGTAGCTGCTCTGGACCGCCAACCGGTCCGGCATTCTCTGGAAACCCTTCTGTAGCGATAGTGTCTGTTACCCTACTACGGTAGGCAGACCCATTCCCTCCTCATACAACAATCTGAGGCCTGCCTTTTCTAATCTGCTAAGCTGATTGCGCTCGCAGAGTTCTTGCCAACGAGTTTATCTAATCAATCCGGGTCGATCCCGGGGTGAAGATATGCTCGATATCCCAGGAAGGGTTTCCTGGCAGTTTGTTGGGCTCCATTTGCAGGGATCTTTTATTGGATATACCCAGAAAGACGCTTGGGAGGCAGAATTGTGGCGCGACCGTATCCAAATTCGAGAAGGCTGACAAGGCACTGGATTTCAGTGTCTGTCACAATTCAGCTTGGCATAATTATCGCGTTTACTGCGAATTCAGCATGCGCGAAGGAGCATCCACAAAACGAACCGGGACGTCGACTGACCGCCGATCAAGCCGCTCTGCTCCAAAAAGCCATTGCTCAGGAAAAGGTGCTGATCAGGAACATCCAGCTGCGGACGCCGCTGGTGGAGACCTACATTCAGGACACCAAGCCGGACGCGGAGCTCTACGAAGTTCCCTTCGCGGACCACTACATGCTCAGCCGAGTGAACTTTGGCGAGACCTTCGTCGACAGGTCCTATACGCCGAAGCAGGAGCAGGCCAAGCATGGCTTCTTCAAGGGTTCGCACGAAGCCATTACGGGTCTGAGCAAGGCGCTGCATCTGGATACGCAGTTCGCATATTCCGACATCGGCTTCATGCAGATGATGTTCATCGATCCGTCTGGATTCGACCGGCAGCACTACGAGTTTACCTTTGTGCAGCGTGAGTTTCTGGGCTCAGTGCGCACCTCGGTGTTCGACGTGGAGTCCAAGCCGGGTGGGAAGAACATGGGCCGGTTCTTCGGGCGCATCTGGGTGGAAGATCAAGACGGCAACGTGGTCCGTTTCAGCGGCGGCCACACCGGACCCGCTGCGATCGACACTTCGAAGTTCTACTTCCACTTCGACAGCTGGCGCGTGAACGTGCAGCCGGGTATCTGGCTGCCGGTAGCCGTTTACGTCGAGGCGACGCAACGCACCGAATCCGACAAGTCCGTCGGCTTGAAGGCGCAGACGCACTTCTGGGGCTACTCGCTGAAGCTGCCCACGCGCGATGGCGAAAACGTGACCATAAAGGTGGACGACGCGGTTGATCGCAGCAGCGACTCGCAGGATGTGGGACCGCTGCAGGCCGCGCACATGTGGAATACACAGACCGAAAAGAGAGCGATCGACCGCCTGGAGGTAGCCGGGCTGGTTGCGCCGGTGGAGGCAGGCGGCTTTGAGAACAAGGTGCTGGATCAGATTGCGATCAACCTGGCGGTGCCGAATAAACTGGCCTTCACCGGTCAGATTCACACCCGCGTGCTGCTCACCGACACCATTGAAGCCACCACGGTGGGCAACACAATCCTGATGAGCAGAGGACTGATCGACAGTCTGCCCAGCGAGGAAGCGATCGCCTCGGTGGTGGCCATGGAACTGGCGCACATCGCCATGGGCCATCGCATCGATCGACGTTTCGCCTTCAACGAAGATCTGCTATTCCCGGATACGGCGACCTTCCAGAAGTTCAACCTGAACCACTCCGACGTGGACAACGACGCAGCCGCGAAGAAGGCCATGGAGTACTTGGAAAATTCCATGTACAAGGACAAGCTGGCGAACGCGGGCCTCTACTACGAACAGTTGGCCGACAGGGCCAAGGTTCTGAAGGCGCTGACTACGCCGAATCTTGGCGATTCTCTGCTGAAGTCCGATGGCACGCCGTGGATGGCTGAACTCGAGCGCATGGCGCCCAAACTGAATTGGGACGATCTCTCTCAGACGCCGGCGCTGCCGCTGGGAAGCTGGTTGAAGATCGATCCGTGGGACGACACGGTGCACATGCTGAACGCCATACGGGTTGCGCCGGTAAATGCCCGCGACAAGATACCGTTCGAAGTGACGCCGATCTTCTACAAGCTGCAGCGGTACGATGCCGGCGTGACGTCGCCAGCCGCCACTCCCGCCGCGCAACCGCCCAGTGGGGAGCCGGCTGCCGCTCCCGACAATGCACAGCCGGCATCTCCGCCGCCATCAAATCCTGGGTCGTAGAAGCCTGAGGGGAGACACCAGGCGAAACCCCAGTGATATCCGGCGACTCTTAATTAAAAGGACAGTTCTCGCCCTACGAGTGTCATCTTCTTCTTGAGAATCGGGTGCCTGCACTTCCCGGTCACAGATGCAATAGCGGCGCTTCTAGTGTCCTGAGTCGTTAATA
>PLOG01000032.1 GCA_003142935.1 Acidobacteriaceae bacterium | reverse complement strand
GAATGCATCGACTGGCGCGGCAACCCGTGGACACCGGCCTCCTCAACGCCCGCGGCACACCCAAACGGACGCTTCACAGCCCCGGCGACCCAATGCCCGACGATTGACCCCTCATGGGAGGACCCCAACGGAGTGCCGATCTCCGCTTTCATCTTCGGCGGACGCCGTCCCACGACAATGCCTCTCGTGTTCCAGGCGTTCAACTGGTCGTACGGCGTCTACATCGGAGCGACGATGGGTTCGGAGACCACGGCGGCGGCCGGCGGCGCAGTCGGCAAGGTGCGGCGCGACCCAATGGCGATGCTGCCCTTCTGCGGCTATCACATGGGCGATTACTTCCGTCACTGGCTCCGCATGCAGCATAATCTCTCCTCTACGCCGCGCGTCTTCCATGTCAATTGGTTTCGCAAAGGTCCCGACGGCAAGTTTCTCTGGCCTGGCTACAGCGAGAATATGCGTGTGCTCAAGTGGATTGTCGACCGTGTCCGCGGCCGAGTCCGCGGTGATGAGACTCCGATTGGGTGGATTCCGCGCTACAATGACGTTCACTGGGAGGGACTTGACTTTTCCCTTAAACAGTTCAAAGAACTCCAAACGGTCGATCGCGAAGCATGGAAGCACGAAGTCATGGGCCACGAAGAACTGTTTCTCTCCCTCCATGATCACCTTCCGCCCGAGATGATCTATGAGCGCGAGCTCCTCATCTCCCGTTTGTGATTGCTCATCTTTAGTTTGGAATCACAAGTCTCGGCAAACCCTGTACAAAGATCTTCGAAGTCTTTGTGATGAAGTTCATCCCGATCAGCGAACGCAGACGATTTATTCGAAACGGAGCCATCACCTATGCACACTCGCACCAGCCTCCAACCTTATATGCTCGCATTCATTGCGTTCGCTTTCGCAAGCTTTTTTGCAGGCGGACTTCTCCACGCGCAAAAGCCCTATAGTGTCCAGCAGCGCTGGACGATCGGCGGCGACGGCAGTTGGGATTACTTGACCGTTGACTCCGCGGCACACCGCCTCTACATTGCGCACCAGACGCGTGTTCAGGTGATAGATATTGATACCGGAAAGCTCATCGGTGCAATTCAAAGCCTCACTCGCTGCCACGGCATCGTTATCGCACCCGGAGGAAAGACTGGCTTCATCTCCGATGGCGGCGCCAACACAATCGTCGTCTTTGATCCCAATACCTTAGCCAGGTTGGGCAATATCCCAGCCGGCACCAATCCTGACGGCATGGTTTACGAGCCAGTCACCCATACCATCTGGGCATTTAACGGCGGCAGCAAGAATGCCACGATCATCGATGTGGACAAGCGTGTTGTTGTCGCCACAGTCGCTCTTCCCGGAAAGCCTGAGTTTCCCGCCATCGATAGCGATGGCGCGGTCTTTGTCAACATCGAGGACACAAACTCTGTTGTCCGCCTCGATGCAAAGACGCAGAAGATAACCGCAACCTGGCCACTTGCGGACTGCGAGTCCCCCTCTGGCCTTGCCATCGACCAGGCCGGTGAACGTCTCTTCTCTGTCTGCGACGGCAAGCTAATGGCAATCACCGATGCATACAACGGCAAATCACTGGCTACGCCACATATTGGCGAAGGTCCGGACGCAACAGCTTATGACGCCGCCCGCAAGCTGGCCTTTGCGTCGAACGAAGACGGAACATTGAGTATTATAGACACGGCCAAGCCAGATTATCCCGTGATCCAGACGCTACCTACTATGAGTGGCGCACGCACCATGGCCTTGGACTCTACAACAGGGAAGGTCTACACTGTGTCTGCCAAACTTGCGGTGACCCCTGCTACAAATCCTGCCCCGCATCACAACAGGCCCACGGCCATTCCTGGTACGTTCACTGTTCTTGTCATTGGGAACAACTAAACTACATTCACCCATTGACTTCAATTTAGAGCGCAAAACGAAATCGATTGATAAACACTACCATCTTCCGTTTGGCCGGGTTCACTGGCCAAACGGAGGAGATGCAAAACACCTCACCTGTTATGCTCGATTACCTGGCTGGCTCGGCAGGATGCTGCGAATGTTTTCTCAACGTAGGTGACGAGAGCTTCGCAGCCTCGGCTTGTGCAAGCTTGGGCGTAAGCGCTGTGTAGCCCCCATCCTCAATTACTGCCTGCTGCCCTTCGGGACTCAGCACGTAACGAAGGAATGCTTCAACACGTGGATCGGCAGGCTTTCCGGGAGCCCGATCAATGTAAGCTGAAATGCACCGCGTGAACGGGTAGGTATGGTTGGCGATTGTCTGGTGCGTGGCCATAAGATACGGGCCGGCGGCAGGGCCAATGGGAATCGCCCGTATATTTGCGTTCTTGTAGAGGAGACTCGAGTAGCCGATCGCATCTGGATCATTGCCAATGGCGTCCACAATTCGTTGACCAGCATCGTATAACGAGCCGTCGGGCTGCTTTATGTCTCCGAGTTCAACAAGAGCCGGATTCCACTTCGAACTTCCGTTGAAGACACGCTGCTCAAGGTAGTAGCCGAAGCCGCGATGAATCTCGAAACCGTAAAGATGAATTGGTTTGGCCGCCCATTCGCCGCTAAGTCCGAGTTCCCCCCAGGTTGATGGCGGTGTCTGTTCCGCACCGAACAGTCGAGCGAATTGCTGAAGCGAGAGGTGGGCTAAGGGGTTGCTGCGATTTACGAAGACAACCAGTGTGAAGTTTTTGTTGCGGATGTCGAGAGAGCCGGTGACAATATCTATTTTTAGCGGCGGGTAGCCGTGAACATCGCTGAACGCTTCCACCTCGACAGGCCATATCTCGCGACCCATGATTGCGATCTCGCCTGTGCCCGTGTAAAGAGCCCCGATCGCCGAAGCAGTGCCGTGAAGCTCATTGTCAAACTGGACTTCGGGGTGTGTCTTCCGGAATCCTGCCTCCCACTTGACCACCAATGATTCGATGTAGTCATGGCCAAGAGCTCCGTGTCCCCAGATCCGAATGGGGCCTTGTGAAACGGGTTGCTGCGCCACAGAATAGGTGCTAGGCATCAGCAGGAACAACAACGCGGCTGAAATATGGCGAATCATTGATCCTTCTCCTCCGCGCCTGAATCTCTTGGCATCGGGTTGTCGAGCTTATGGATCTGCTTTTGAATGAGGGATGGCGTGAGCGGCAGAAAGCCTTCGTACGGATAGATAAGCGCCTGTGCTTCTGGGCTCAGAACAAAATGAATGAACCCATCCAATTTTGGTTCAATCGGCTTGTCGGGAAGCCGGCGGAAGTAAATGGAGACAGAGCGCGTCAGCGGGTACTGATGATTCGCAAGCGTCGCCTCTGTCGGCTGGGTCGCATCCGGCGAAGAGAGCGCCAGAACCTTGGTCGATGGGTTCTGCGGTAGATTCGAGTAGCCAATGGCAAGCGGATCAGCTGCGACTGCTGCGACAATACGCCGAGCAGCAGAAGTCTTACTGGCGTCGTGGTCGCTGAGCAGGTGGCTCGAGGGGTTGGGCTTGAAGTCGGAGAGCAGCACGTCGTGGCGAAAAAAAACGCCAAGCGCATCTTCAGGGCCGAAGCCGTAGGCGTGGATTGGTTGCGTGGTCCATTCGCCTGTAAGTCCAAGTTCGCCCCACGTGCGGATGTTGGCCGGGGCAGCACGATGTCCGCTGCCGTAGATCGCATCCAGTTGACTTAATGAGATCGAAGCAAGTGGATTCTTCGCATTCACGATGATGACCGGAGTAAATGACTGACCTGGGCCGTTCAAGCCGACCGTAGCCACCACAACGCCGAAAGGCTTTTGCTGGAAGACCCAGAGATAGGCCATAGACTCGACAGGCCATATCTCCCGACCTATCAACACAACATCCGCGACGCCATTGTAGAGTCCAGCCATCACCGCAGCCGGTGAGTGGATCTGATTTTTGAAGCGAACTTCGGGATGAATCTTCCGGTACTCGGACTCCCAGCGGAGAAGTTGATCCGAGAGACCGTTATAGCCCCAGACGCGAATGACACTATCATCTGCCGGCGATGCGACCGACTGTTGCTGGCCACGCACGCAAGCCGTCGAGATCGCTGCAAAGAGCAATGCAACGACAGCCCCTCGGATACAATTACTGCAACTTCTTGAGCTGCTCATCGACGACCTCTTTGGTCAAAGGAAGATACTTACCATCTTTCGCGATAGCTTCCTGGCCTTCTCTGCTCAGCACGAAACGGAGAAACTCTTTGACCTTGGGATCCATCGGCTTATCCGGTGAGCCATTGGCATAAAGATAGACCGTATCGTACAAAGGATAGGTGCGGTTCTGGACGGTTTCGCGAGTTAGAGGAACATAGTTCTTCGTATTGCCGGGCGCCAGAGCAACAGTCTTGGTGTTTTCAACCGTGAAGTTGACCTCGGAGTAGCAGATTCCGTAAGGATCCTTTGCCAAGTCTTCCACCATCATGCTGGCGCCGATGGCGAGCGTGCCGTCGGGCTTTCCGTAATTGGCATATTCGAGCAGTGCAGGATTCCACTTAGCAGAACCATGCATCACCTGATCTTCAAAGCGAATGGCCTGATGATACCGCAGATTCACTCCGTATACGTGGATGGGCTTGTTCGCCCATTCGCCGGTAAGTCCAAGCTGTCCCCATGTACGGATGTTCTGCGCAACGGTGCGGGCACGCTCGGGGTGCCACGAAGTTCCTTCCCACGCGCCGGTTCGCTCCGCGCCGAAGATGCCCTCCAGTTGCGCGACGCTTAGCTGAGAGATCGGATTTGCCTTGTTGACAAAGATGCCAAAGGCTGGCGACCAGCCGGGCACATCGTACGACCCGGTAGCGAATCCAATTTCGACAGGATCTGAATTTGTCGCGCGCTCATAAGCGAGCAGATCTTCGAAGGTCATCTTGCGCGAAGGGTCGACATCGCCCGCATTGAGAAAAAGGGCATAGACCGCTGCGGATGGGGTCTTGAGATTGAACTCGAATGTTACACCTGGCTGGAACTTCTTGAAGGCAGCCACCCAGTTCTCGCCTACATGGCTGTCCGCAATGTAGTTGGAACCGGTCATGCGAATCACACCTGTAACCTGCTGCTGCGGCTTATACGACGGCAACCCGCTGAGATCAAACTTGTCGGCGGGATAGTCGACAAGATCCCTGCGGCCTGCGACATGGGCGTTGCGGGCCTTCTGAACGTCGAGAGCTTCGCGATCTTGAGCAATTGCGGGCACCGCAATCATCAATGTTACGGCGAGGGTGACGGTCATTCGAATATTCATGGATTACCTCTTCAAACTACTTTTGTTCAGTCGAGCTTATGACGCTGCGCCTGTGCAACCTGCCCATTGATGGGCGTATACGCTCCGTCATCCGCAACTGCCTGCATACCTTCGCGGCTAAGAATATAACGAACGAACTCCTTAACCTTCGGATCGACGGGCGCTCCTGGTTTGCGATTGATATAGAGCGTGGAAAAACGGTGGAGTGGATAGCTGTGATCCCAAATGGTTTCGGGAGTGGCCAGAACGAACGGGTCGCCAGCATGCTCCGCAAGGCCGATCTGCTTGATCTCCGGATTGGCGTATTGCAAATTGGCGAAGGCGATCCCATCAGGGTCCGCGGCCAGCGCTTTGAGAATGTATACACCAGCGTTGATAACTTCACCATTGGCAGCATGGCCGTTGTCGAAGTCTTTGAGGTCCGCATTCCAAGTACCTGAGTCATGCAGAACGACGTGGTTGAAATAACCGGCCATCCCTGTATCGAACTGATATCCATACACATGAATGGGATGAGTCGCGATCGAGCCGGTGAGGCCGAGATCACCCCACGTCCGAATCTTCTTTCCGCTCGAATCTGCGCAGCCAAAGATCGCCTGTGCCTGATCCATAGTCAGGCCTTTGAGCGGATTCGACGCATGCGTAAAAATCTCCAATGAAAATGTCTTGTGCGGCGTTCCAAAGGAGCCTGAACTGATCTCGATGCCGAGCGGTTCGTACCCGAATCGTCCTTTGAAGCCGCGGATCTCAGCGCGATAGCCTTCTCTTCCGATGAATGAAATATCGGCAATACCAGATGTAATGCCAGACATCGCCGCTTCCGTACCCGGCAGATTGGTAGTGAAGGTGACGCCCGGTTGAAACTTCTGAAAACCATCCTGCCAGCGCTTCATCAACGCGGGAATGTAATTGTTGCCATAGACGCGAATTGTGCCCGAGACCTGCTGCTGCGGCTGATATGGCTGAAGATCCGACACATCTCGATGTTGCGGAAGCTGCGCGAAGACCGGACAGGAGAGGACAGCCACGGCAAAAACTGGAAGGTATGACTTGAGGTTCACTGGAGCGCCTCCTTGGCTTTGGCAACGAGTTCCTCGGAAAGCGGAAGGTAGCCTCCCGAGCGGGCGACGATGGCCTGACCCTCGGGGCTTACGATGTACTCCAGAAAGGCCGCGACGTTTGCCGGAACGGGTGCCTTGGGCCTTCGGTTTGCATAGATGTAGATAGTGCGTGCGAGGGGGTATGTGCCCGCCGTGATCGTCTCTCCGGTCGCCAGCACCGGAGTGGTGTCGTCGCTCCAGGAGAGCTCGATGGCTTTGAGTCCTGGAGCGGGTAGTGAAGAAAGAGTAAGGCCAAACTTGTCTTTCGCAAGCGCTGCGGCGATTTGCTTTTCGGCTGTCATGCCGGGTTTATTTTGAAAGAGGCTCAAGCAACACGAGAACTTTTGCGAACCGCTTAACGCAGCGCGCTCAAAAAACTGCACCTCGGCGCTTTGTAAATTGTATGTGTAAATCTGGATTGGCCTGGCAGCCCAATCGCCAGTGAGTCCGAGATCTCCCCAGGTTTTGTACCTCTGCTTACCGAGCCGGTGATCGGCGTCAAAGATTCCGTCGAGTTGCTGCAAACTGAGATGGCTGAGAGGATTTGCGCGGTTGACGTAGACAACCAACGCCGGCGCATGATGCGGGATGGCCACCGAGCCGCGTGCAACGGGGATGCGAAAGGGATCGTATCCGGTCCCCTGTTGATATGCGTCGACCTCTATGAAACTCGCCTCCCGGTCGAGTACTGCAAGGTCCGCCATCCCAGTAAAGAGCCCTCCGATAGCACTCGCGTCTCCATCAAGCTCGTCTTCGAACCGCACATTCAAATGCGACCGTTGAAATCCTACCTGCCATGCGCTTAGCAGGGTTTGGATGTAGTCCTGGCCGCGATGTCCGTGCCCCCAGATACGGATCGCATCATCACTCCTTGCAGAAGCTTGCGCATTTGTTACTGCACTGCCGCACAATGCGATGCAAAATGCGGTAGCAATCGCTCGAAGGTAGATGGT
>PLOG01000173.1 GCA_003142935.1 Acidobacteriaceae bacterium | reverse complement strand
GATTCGGATTTCGGCAATCTCAAGCCTTTTTGTAGCGTAATAATTTACTGGATCAAGAAAAAACTAGCCCGCATTCCAGCATAAGCTCCGTGCCCACGAACGGCAGATCAACCAAAGCCATCAAGCTGCTATAACTAAAATCCAAGACACAATGACCGCACCCGACCAAGACACCCACTGGATGCACCGCGCCCTGGAGCTAGCCCGCCGCGGCATCGCCGTCACCTCGCCCAACCCCGCCGTAGGCTGCGTCATCCTCGACCGCTCGGGGCAAGTCGCCGGCGAAGGCTGGCACGAGTACGACCTCGTCGACCACGCCGAAGTCGCCGCACTGAAGGCTGCTGGGTGCCCCATCCTCCTGAGCGAAGTCGAAGGACCTGCGGTTTGTCAATTCGCTGAATGGGTGGGAACCGATACAGCCAACCGCCTCAAAGGCGGCACCGCATACGTCACCCTCGAGCCCTGCAACCACACTGGCCGCACCCCCCCCTGCACCCAGGCCCTCATCGCCGCCGGCCTCGGCCGCGTAGTCGCCGCCACCATCGATCCCAATCCAAATGTCGCCGGCCACGGCATGGAAGCCATGCAGGCTGCGGGCATCGAAATCACCATCGGCCCCTGCGAAAAAGAAGCCCGCCGTCTCAACGAAGGCTTCGCCCGCTGGAGCCAGCACCAGCGCCCCTTCGTCTTGATGAAGGTCGCCATGACCCTCGACGGTCGCATCGCCCCGCCCGCCGGCCACCACCAGGTCCGCGAGCCCTATTGGATCACCAGCGAAGAAGCCCGCGCCGCCGTCCAGCCTCTCCGCTGGAAAGCTGACGCCGTCATGGTCGGCGTTGACACTGTCCTCGCCGACGACCCCATGCTCACCGACCGCAGCGGTCTCCGCCGCCGCCGTCCCTTGCAGCGCCTCATCCTCGACTCCGCCCTGCGCATGCCTCTCGACTGCAAGTTAGTCAACACCGCCCAAAGCGACGTCGCCGTCTTCACCGTCTCCAACAACCAAGCCCGCATCGCCGAACTCCGCGCCCGCGGCGTCCGCGTCGAAATCCTCCCCGCGGATGCTGGCCGCGTCCCCCTCGACCGAGTCCTCGACCAACTAGGCTCGGAAGGCATCCTGACCCTGCTCACCGAAACCGGCACGCGCCTCAACACCGCCCTGCTTGCCGGCGGCCACGTAGACCGCGTCCACTTCTTCGTCTCCCCGCAGATCATGGGCTCCGACGCCGTCCCCGCCTTCAAAGGCATGCCCGCCTCCATACCCATGGCCGATGTCGAAGTCGAGCGCTACGGCAACGACCTCGGCCTAAGCTCCCTCCTCAAAGACCCCTGGCCTCCAACCCAGCAGCCGTAAAGCGCCCGCCAAAGATCCACCGGCGCGCAGCGGAGCACGGAGGGAGCAGGAGCCTTCAGGCTCCTGAATGAATGCGAGAACAACCTGGCCTTCAGGCCCGGGCCTCAGCCTGAAGGGTACGGGCTTCAGCCTGTACATAAACCAATCAAAATGAACCTGGGCTTTAGCCCCTGAGGGACTACCGGGCGCCCTTGGGTCTCGTTCTCCGCACGAACCCCCGCACCCCCGCCCCGCATCAAGATAGAATGGAAGAGAGGCCCCACCCACCCCTCACCCCCGTCGCACCAAACCGGAAAGGTTCGCTTCATGCTGTCGAAAACCGTCTTCACGGCCATCGTCTCTCTCGTCGGTCTCTGCGCCGTCCTCCTCTGGCGCGTCCGCGAGGGCCGCACCGCCGTGACCGCGCGCAAGCTCCTCATTCCGCCCATGGGCATGGCCACTGGTTTTTGCATGTTCCTCGTCCCCGCCTTTCGATTCCCCCTAACCTGGGCCATCGGCGCATTCCTCACCGGCGCCATTCTTCTCGCCTGGCCGCTGCTGGCCACTTCGAGCCTCCGCCGCGAAGGCGACGCCATCATGATGAAGCGTTCCGGCGCATTCTTCGCCGTCATCGTCGTGCTCGCCGCCATCCGCTACTTCGCCCGCGCCTACTTCGATTCCATCCTCACCCTCGAGCAAACCGGCGCCCTCTTCTTCGTCCTCGCCTTCGGCATGATCCTCCGCTGGCGCTTGAGCCTCTATCACTCCTACCGCGCCCTCACCAGTGTCGAGCCCCCACTCGACCCCGCCCTGGAAGAAGCCAGCAACTAGCCCCCCAACGAATAGCGTCCTTCTGATCTCTGATCCCCGTTCCCTGTTCCCCGTTCCCTGTTCCCTGTTCCCTGTTCCCTTAGAATGTAACCATGTTCACCGGCATCATCGAGCAAACCGGCGCCATCGTCAGCCTCAAAGACACCGGCGGCGTCCGCCGTCTCACCGTCGAAGCCCCAGGCCTCGCCGGCCGTCTCCGCGAAGGCGACTCCCTCGGCGTCTCCGGCGTCTGCCTCACCGCTCTCGACGTTGACCCCNNAGGTCAACCTCGAACTCCCCACCGCTGCCGGCAGCCCCCTCGGCGGCCACATCGTTCAGGGGCACGTCGACGGCCGCGGAACCCTCGCCTCTCTTGAGTCAGTGATCTCACCGGCAAGTCCCGACTTCGACATCCAAACCACCGACTGGACCCTCAAAGTCCGCGTCCCTGAAAACGTCCGCCCCTGGATGGTCCTGAAAGGCTCGGTCGCCGTAGAAGGCATCAGCCTCACCATCGCCGACTTCGACGGCGAAGCCATCACCATCGCCATCCTGCCCCTCACCTACTGGCGCACCAATCTCCACACCCTCGCTGCAGGCGCGCCCGTCAACGTAGAAGCAGATGTATTGGTGAAGCTGGCCTACTCCGAAATGCAAGCCAAAAAGAAGTCCGAACTCGACCTCACCGAAGCCTGGCTGGTCGCCAGCGGCTACTAAGGTTGGATTGGCGCTCGTCGGCTGATTTTGCTATAATTTGACCAGTCAATTCGACTGGTCAATCTATGCGGACGATCCAGGCATCCGAAGCCAAAACCAAATTCCTCCGTATCCTCGACGACGTCGAGCGCGGAGAAAGCATCCTCGTCACCCGTCACGGCAAGCCCGTAGCCCGCATCGTCCCCGAAGTGGAGATTGACCGGGAGCGCGTCGAGCGGGCCATGGAGGGGATGCTCGCCCTAAGGCAGCGAATCGGAAAGCTCTCGCTCGAGGAAATTCTCTCCGCGCGCGATGAGGGCCGCGAGTGATGGCGTTTGTTCTCGACGCATCTATATCGGCAGTATGGGCATTGGCGGACGAAGCGTCTCCGCTGGCAGAAATCGCCGAAAGCCGCCTCAAGAAAGAGATCGCTCTCGCGCCACGCATCTGGTGGTACGAAGTTCGCAATCTGCTAATTATCAATGAACGGCGCCGGCGCATAACGGCGGCGGACACCGCCGAGTTTCTCGATCTGCTCTCTTCTTACCCAATTCGCATCGACAACGTCGATGACGAACAAAGTATCTTTCAATTGGCGCGACAATATCGGCTGTCGTTTTATGACGCGGCCTATCTTGCCGTAGCGCAAAGAAACCAACTCCCGCTCGCCACCCTCGACCAGGCTCTTCAAGCTGCCGCCATGGCCGCAGGCGTTCCGCTCCTGGCATAGGCGATTGCTTCTTATTACTGCTTGGCCGGCAGTTTCGGCGCATCCACCAAATACTCATCCCCCGTCCGCGCCAATATCTGCTGCCGCCGGTCATCCAGCACCTTCAACTGATTCGTCACGTCAATAAATTCCTTCTTCTCCTCCGCCGTCAGCACCGGCGCAGCCGGGTTCGCTTTACCCGCCTCCGCAATCTTGTTCAACTCATCCAGCCTGGCCTGCAACCGCGGCATATCCCGATCGATCAGCACCGGATGAATCACCGGCGTCTTCGCTCTCCCGCTGGCGACCTCATTGCGATTGTTCTCCCCCCACACCGGCAGAATCCCCACGTGCCCCAGCTCCACCCGCACACCGCCCGGCCCATAATCCTTCCGCACCGCCGAAAACAGCCCAATCATTGAGTCCCGCGGATCGCCATCCTTATCCGGCATCAGCCCATCCACATAGGTCCGCGACTGGTTCGACAAAAAATTCCCCAGCGAATAAAAAATCACCGTGTTCCGTCCGTCCGCAGTCTTGTACGTCTCCACCGGCTGCAGCACATGCGGATGGTGCCCCACAATCACCGAAGCCCCCGCGTCCAGCATCTTGTGCGCCATGTCCACATCTTCCGGCCGCGGCGCCGCGGCATACTCAATGCCCCAGTGAATTGAAACCACCAGCAGATCGCACTGCGCGCGCGCCGCCTTCACTGCCCCGAGCACCCCAGCCTCATCCATCCCCGGCGCTCCGCCCGCTTCTCCGGGGTAGGGAAAGAAATTCACATGCGGCAGCTCGTCCTTATCCGGATTGCGATTCCCATTCAGCCACCGCGTCATCCCCAGCCAGCCCACCTTGATACCGTTGGCCTCGGTCATCACCGGCTGCCAGCCCGTTTGCGCCGTATCCCCCGTCCCCGCAAACAGCAGCCCCGCCTCGCGCAAGTGTTCGCGCGTCTCTTGAAATCCCGCCCACCCCTGGTCCATCACGTGGTTATTCGCAAACGAAACAATCTTGATCCCGCTCGCCTTCAGCGCCTCCGGCAGCGCCACTGGCGCATCGAACATGAACGGCTTCGACCCCTTCGAGTGCGCCGGCGCAGCCGGCGTCTCCATATTCACAAACCCGAAATCCGCCCCGTGAAATACATCGCTCACATCGCTGAACAGTCCCTGCCATCCCGCCTCATCCGCGCCTTCAGCAGCCGCCGCCTCCCGCACCGCCTGGTGCGGAATCACGTCCCCCGCCACCGCAAAACTCACCTGCCCCAGGTCGTGCGGATATGGCACAACAACCGCAGCCACCGGAATCGATCGGTATCCCGCCGCCAGAATCGCCGCAATCGCCCCCATGGCAACCCAATCGCCGAGCCTCCGGCGCAGAAAGGCCGCAGCCCTCCCCCGCAATCCCAACTGGCTATCCAGGGTCGTCCAATCCATCGCCAACTCCTGTCCGCGGCCTTCAATCTCCATGCGCCAACGGAACGCATCCAGAATAAACACCGTAGCGGCCCGGCGGAGCCGTCCGCTACTTCGCGCGCTCCCAGCCCACGCCGAGAATGCGCACCAGGATTGTTTCATCCGGACCTTCAAGCACCAGACGCAGAAGGTCGCCAATGATCTCCCATGCCACAAAGAGCAGTCGAGGATCTCCTGCTTTCCTGCCCGGCCCGGCCTCGTTCCCTGCCCTTTTCACTCCTCCCGCAGCACCTGCAATGGACGCAAACCAAGAATCCGATAGCTTGCGATCCACCCGGTTGCCGTAGCCAGCACTGCAGTCGCTACAAGCGCAATTGCCGTAGCTTTCCAGTCGATATTGAAGGCAACCTCCAGCCTGTGCAGCAGCACCCGCGTCAGCAGGTTGGCAAACACCACGCCGACCGCGCCGGCAAGAAGCCCCAGAACGCTGAACTCCACGCTGAAGGTGCGCACGATTCGCATCCGAGTCGCTCCGAGGGTCTTCAGCACCACGGCCTCCTGCATTCGCCGGAATCGCGTGCTCGCGATGCTCGAAGCCAAGATCGTCAGCCCGGCGAGAATCGAAAAACCCGCCAGCAGCCGCACTACGAACGTAACTTGATCGACCACGTTCTCAATCCGCTCCAGCACGTCGGCAACGTTGATGATCGTAATAGTTGGAAAAGCCGCAAACAACCCGCGCTCCATCGCCGCCACCTGTTTGGGGTCCATGTGGACGCCTCCGTACCAGGTTGCAGGCTGGTCCTTCAGCAGACCCGAGGGCAACACGAACTCGACCCTCCCGCCTAGATTCTGGCCATTGGTCCGATAGATTGCGCCTAGTTTCAACGCATGCACCGTGCCGCCAATCTCCAGCTCCACAGCCGAGCCCACGCCCAGGCTCAACCGGCGCGCGATGCCCTCGTCCATCGCCAATTCCGCCGCGTTGCCGTCCTTCCACCACGCGCCCTGCGTTACCTTGTCGCCCTCGGGAGGCGCGTCTGCCCAGGTGAGTTCAGCCTGCTGAAGCATCCGCAGCGGATAATGCTGGCCTTTCATCTGTTCTACCGGTCGTCCGTTAATCGAAACGAACCTTCCCGGCACTACCGGCATCAAATCGAGCGCCTGGTTTACGCCTGCCTGGTGTGCAAAAAAATTCCTGACTCCGGAAACCTCGTCCGTCGTGACGTCAACCAAAAAGATATTTGGCAATTTCGGCGAGGCCGTCTCCTTGATCTCCCGCAGCACCTGCGCCTGCATCAGGTAGACAGCCAGAATCAGCATTACGCCCGTGCCCAGGGCCGCGAGCACAGCTGCCGACTGGTTTCCCGGACGGTAAAGGTTCGCGAGGCCGTGGCGGAGCGAAGAAGGCAGCCGCAACCTGACCCGATCGAGCAGAAAGCGCACCGTCCACAAGGCCGCTGCCGAAAGCGCCAGCAGAACTACCAGGGCAACCGTAAACATTCCGGCAAACACAGTCCCGACCTTCGCTGAGTCGGACAACGCCCACGCAATTCCGCCCAAGGCCGCAATCACCAAAGCCGCGATTACCAGTTGCAGCCGCCTGGACCACCATTTCGCGAACCAGCCGCGAAACCCTTCCGGCCCCGACTCCACCAATCTGCGCAGCACCAGCACCGGCCTCACCGAGCGTACATCCAGCAGAGGTGGCAGGCAGAACAGAAGTGTGGTCAGCAGCCCTGTTCCCAGACCGGCCAGCGCCGACTGCCATGGAAAGTTCATCACAATGTGCATTGGAAGCAGGTTCCCAAAAGCAGAAGGAAGCGCCGCCATCACGCCCACGCCCGCGGCCACGCCAAGCACTCCACCGGCTAGCCCCAGGCCCAGAGTCTGCAATAGAAAAATGCGAAGTAAATCCCCCGATCCAGCGCCAACGGCCTTCAGGATCGCCAGCATGTCCATTCGCTGTTCCAGGTGCGCATGCATGGCCATGGCCACTCCGATCGCTCCCAACACCATCGCCACCAGGCAGATGAGACTCAGAATCGCAGTCGCATTATCGAGGCCCCGAGTCAGGGCCGGATTGCCCTCGCGAAAATCCATCACTTGCGCATCGGGCAATGCGGACTCAAGCCTCCCGCGCACCGCCGCGGCCTCCGCGTCCGCGGTTAGTCCGTTTGCCGCTATCTGCGGCAGCTTGACCAGCAGCCGTTCACTTATCCGGCTGCCGGGCGCCACCAGCCCGGTACGCGCCAGCGCCGTCTGCGAGATCATGACCCGCGGCCCCAGGCCCGCCCCTGCCGTAATCCGATCCGGTTCCTGCTTCAACAGAGCCGAAATCCTGAAGTTGACGCCCCCCAGGCGCAGCGTCTGCCCAACCCTTGCGTTCAGACGGATCAGGAATTCGTCCGCTACGACCGCCGAGTCGCCGGCCAGAGCCTGTTGAAGGCTCATTGCCGGCTCCAATTCGGCCGTCCCGTAATAGGGATATTCGCTCGGGTCGACAGCCTTCAGGGACACCAGAAGTGGCACTGGGTCCGGCGGCACAGATGCCATCGACACGGTCTCCGTCACCCAGGTGGAGCGAATTCCCGAGGGACCATTCGCGCCGCCGTAGAATTTCAAGGCCGCTGCAATCTTGCCGGCATCTTCTGCGGTTGGCGGATGAAGAATCCGTGCGCTCAGGTCTCCGGCCATCAGCGACCGCGCCTCACCGGAGAGCGTCCGGCGGAAGCTGTCGCTCAATCCGCGCACGCCCACCAGAGCCGCCACGCCGACCGCGACCGACAGCACCACAAATCCAAACTTGCCCGGCGCCGACCGCAGATCCCGCCAACCAATGGCTCCAGCCCGTTTCCAGCTCAACGCGCGCTTAGCCATTTGTCTCCTCGGTCTTGAGGAGAGTCGATTCATCAACTCGCGACCCGGAAAAAGGCAGCGTGTCTTCCACTACCATTCCATCTTTCAGCACGATTTTTCTGTCCGCGCGGCTTGCCACTTCAGGGTCGTGCGTCACCAGCACCAGCGTAGTCCCTGCCTTCTTGTTTCGCTCCAGAAGCAGGTCCAGCACCAGCTTTCCATTCGCTGAGTCCAGGTTTCCCGTGGGCTCATCCGCCATCACAATCGGAGGCTCTACGACAAAGGCCCGCGCCAGGGCAACACGCTGCTGTTCGCCGCCGGAAAGCTGCACCGGGTAGTGATCCACGCGGTCTGTCAACCCAACTTCATCGAGCAATCGGCGCGCCTGCTCCAGGCCGCTGCCTTCCACATTCAGCTCGTAGGGCAGCAACACGTTTTCCAGAGCGGTGAGCGTCTGAATCAACTGGTAAGACTGGAAGACGAAGCCTATCTTGCGGCCGCGCACCGTGGCCAGCTCCGCTTCCGCAAGGTTGTGGATTGGCGAGCCGTCCAGCCATATCTCGCCCGAACTCGGCGTATCGAGACCTGCAAGCAATCCCAGCAGCGTGCTCTTCCCGCTCCCGCTCGCGCCAACGATGGCCACAAACTGTCCGGCGGGAATCGTGAGCGTGATTCCTTTCAGGATTTCGACGCGCCGCGCTCCGTTCTGAATCCACTTTTTCGCATCCCGAACTTCAATCACCCGCCACTCTCCTTAACGCTGGTTCCCTGCCTTGCACGGCTACACTATCTGTGTGGACGTTCGCCGCTCGATTCTCGTTTCAATCTGCCTGTTCCTGCTGCCGGACGTTCTCGTTGCCGCGCCGGCACACGTTCTGGTCTGCTTTGGCGACAGCATTACCGCGGGCTATGGACTGGCCGATGGTCAGTCTTTTCCTGATGCGCTGCGGCGGCTACTGGATTCACAAGGCTATCGCTACAAGGTCATCAATCAGGGTACCAGCGGCGCTACGACCAAGGACGCCGTGGCCAGCCTTCCTTCCATTCTGCGTCTTCACCCTGAGGTCGTCATCGTCGAATTCGGCGGAAACGACGGACTGCGCGGGCTGCCTCTCGATCAAACGCGCCAGAACCTCGATCGGGTTCTGACCACGATTGAGGCTGCGCATGTCAAGATTCTTTTGGCGGGCATCACATTGCCTCCCAACTACGGGCCGGACTACGTCGCATCCTTCAACCAGGTCTTTAGAACTCTTGCTGCCCGCCACCGTGTTGCTTTTGTGCCCATGATCTACAAGGACCTGATCCATGTGCCCGGCACTATCCAGGAGGACGGAATTCACCCTACCGCCAAAGGCGCCGAGATCATCGCCAGGACGCTGTTGCCGGCGCTCAAGCCCCTGTTGCACAAAGGCCAGTGACTGGATTCCGCCTGCTTCATCCAAGAACAACAACCGGCTGAAACAGGGTCCCAGCAACCCGTTTCGCGATTCCGACAAGCTCTCTCTGGCCAGCAAAGACCTTGACCATCGCTGCTTTTGAAAACTCGGGCAGGTTCGCCTGCGCGCCGTTGCGCAGACGTCCCAACGCACTCATGTCTCCGGTAACGGACGGCATCTCCGGCAAAAGGTTGCGCGGATGCACGCACATGGATTCGAGCGTCTCCGTATTTCCCGCAGCAGCCTCCAACTGTTCCAGCGTATGCGCTTCCTCGATCGTAAAAACTCCGGCCTGGGTACGCCGCAAGCTGCTTAAATGCGCGCCGCAACCCAGCGCCTGGCCGATTTCATGCGCAACCGAGCGCACATATCCCCCTGCGCTGATGGTCATGGTGAAGCTGACCTCGGCATTCTCAAGAGCAATAATCTCAAAGCAGGAAATGCGCACCTTCGCCGGCTTCAGTTCCACTGGCTTTCCCTCGCGAGCAAGCTTGTAGGCTGGCGTTCCGGCAATCTTCTTCGCGGAGAAAGGCGGGGGCATCTGCTCGGTCTCGCCAAGGAATCGCGTGGCCACTTTCCGAACCTGTTCCAGAGTGACGCCGGAGCCCATCTCCGGCCAATGATCGGGGCCTGCCGGGTCACCTTCGGCGTCATAGGTGTCCGTCGCAAATCCAAAGCGGATTGCCCCGCTATAGCTCTTCTCGGCGGAGGAGAAATACTGAGCAAGGCGGGTGTATTTGCCGAGCAGGAGCGGCAAGACACCTGTCGCCATGGGGTCCAGAGTGCCAAGATGGCCGATGGATTTTTCTCCGGTAATTCTGCGCAGGCGATTCACCACATCGTGGCTGGTCATTCCGCTTGGCTTGTCGATTACGAGCAGTCCGTTCACTCAACTACTTTAGTCGACGAACCCTGTTCACAGGCCGCCCGCTCCGGATTGCCGCACCAAAGATAGGAATTCAGTGCGCGTCTCTTTCTGGCGGAAGCAGCCTACCATGGCGGAGGTCACTGTGGACGAGTGCTGCTTCTCGATCCCCCGCATCATCATGCACAGGTGGCGCGCTTCGATCACTACGCCAACACCTTGAGGGGTTATTGCCTCCTGGATTGCGTCCGCGATCTGCCGCGTCAGCCGCTCCTGCACCTGCAAACGGCGCGCAAACACTTCAACCAGGCGCGCAATCTTGCTGAGGCCGATGACCTTGCCCTTGGGAATGTAGGCCACATGCACCTTGCCGAAGAAAGGCAGCATGTGGTGCTCGCACAGGGAGAACATTTCGATGTCCTTGACGATGACCATCTCATCGTAATCGACATCGAACATGGCTTCGCGCAGAATCCGGCTCGGATCTTCGTCGTAGCCCTTGGTGAGGAAGGCCATCGACTTTTCAACGCGCGCAGGCGTCGCTAACAGTCCGTCGCGGGTTGGGTCTTCGCCCAATCGGCTGAGGATCTCGCGATACATCTCCTGGGTACTGAATCCGCTGAGCCCATCGTCCGCCTCCACGGCCCTGCGAATCGGCTTGCTTACTGCAATCGGTTGCGCCATTCTGCTTATCCTCTCACCCTGGGGAACAGGGGTGTTCTGTATTCCAATCTCACTCGCCGCGAAACTCAAAGAAGTTATTCTCGGTCTCTTCCACGCGCACATATTCCACTTTTCCGGCCGGCATCGCGCCTTTCAACAGCCCAAACACCTCTCTACATAGATTCTCTGTTGTCGGCACGCGATTGGCAAAGAGCGGATCGAGATTCAGGTTCGTGTGGTCAAAGCGAGCCGTTACTCTTGTGCGCACCACTTCATCCAGCGCCGCCAGATCGACGACCATTCCCGTTTCCGCATCCACTGGGCCGCCCACCAGCACCTCCACGGCGTAGTTGTGTCCGTGGCCGTGTGGGTTATTGCACTTTCCGTAGGCCGAGCGATTCTCTTCCGCTGACAGTGCATCGGAATGCAGCCGATGGCTGGCGCTGAGCATGTAGCGGCGGCCGAAGTACGCGTTCATGCTTCACCCCGGAATTCCGCAAAGATCTCCGGAGTTTCGTAGATGCGCACGCGCGTCAGCTTTGCTCCACCGGCCAATGCGATGGCCGGCTCCAGGCGCTTCCACGCTGAGATGGCGATGTTCTCCGTAGTCGGCATCAGTTTCGACGCTGCAAACTCCGGCACTTCCAGATTCAAATGCCGATGGTCGTATGCGGCCAGCACCTCGTGCTCGATCACATCTTTCAACCACTTCAGATCGACGACGAAACCCGTCACCGGGTCCGGCTCGCCCGCAACGGTCACTTCCACCGTGTAGTTGTGCCCGTGGCCGTTACGGTTGGCGCAGCGCCCGAAGACCTGCTGGTTCTTTTCTGCTGTCCAACTCTCGTTCCAGTAGTAGTGCGAAGCCGAAAAGGTCGCCCGCCGTGTCAAGAAGATCATTTCGACCCCTCACTCTAAAGGATGCTGCAAACCGCGAATACGCTTCACAGCTTTCAGCTCTCAGCTCCTGGCCCAGCCCTCTCGCGCCCGAAACGCCTGCCCTAAAACCCCATGCCGTCGACCCTCGCAGCAACAGCTAGAAGCTAGAGGCTAGAAGCTAAAAGCTGCCTTTTCAAGCCTTATAGCTCCGCCCCTTCCAGCTTACCTGTTTCAGAATGCGATGCTGAAACCAGCTTCGATAGAGCAGACCGACAAACAGCGGTAAGCCCAACGGAGACAGCGCGCAATCCACAAACGGGAAGTTCGACTTGGCCACCCTGGCGTAGAACCGGACGAGTGTGCGAACCCACAGCAAGGCCAATATCCAGCCTGCGCCCAGCCACTCCAGGGAGTGCGCCATCAGCCGCGCATTCCAGAGTTCGACTGCCAGCACGGGCAACCCGAACAGCAGCAGAAAATCCAGCGCGCGCCACATGGAGAGCGCCAGCGTGTTGTCAAACAACAGCGCCAGGTTCTTTGTCCATCCCTCCATCATGGCCGCCGTGGTCCGGTACATGCGTGTAGCCACGGCATCGTCTGCATAGCGGAAGCGCAGGCCCACCCTGCGCCGCTTGGCCAGATACGCAAGCTCCACGTCTTCAAGCACCTTGTCTGCCACGCTGGCGTGGCCGCCGAGCTTGCGGTAGGCCTCGCGCTCCACAAGCAGGAACTGACCGTTTGCCGCGGCGATGCGCTGGCTGGGATCGGAGACCTTGGCCGGCGGATAAGCCAGCGCCAGCTCGCAGAAGACCAGGGGCATGAGCGACCGCTGCGCCAATCCGCGCACAATCTGCCGCGGAGAGTAACTCAACATGCCCGCCTTGTGCCGCTCGGCTTCATGCATGGCCCGGCGCAGGTTTCCGGGCTCGTGCAGCGTATCCGCGTCGGTAAACAGCAGCCAACGGCCGCGGCCGTGCTGCGCCGCGGTCCAGATGGCGTTGGCCTTCCCCGTCCATCCGGGCTCCAGCTTGCCGGCCTCCATCACCGTGACATGGGAGAATTCGCGGGCTATCTTCGCGGTGCGATCACTGGAGTGATCGTCGACCACAATGAGTTCCCAGTCTTTGCCCAGTTTAAATATCTCCTCGGACTGGCTGACCAGCGACTGAAGGCATGCGCCCAGGCAATCCTCCTCGTCGCGCGCCGGAACGATCACCGTAAGCTCGATCAACTCGGCTGGCTCGGGCTGCGCAAATACCGTTCCGGCGATCGTTTTGCCGGCCCACTCGCGCCAGTCCACTGGCCCGGCAGGCTCGTCGGAGAGGCCCAGCACCGGTTTCCAGCCCGCGCCTCCGCTTGTCCCGCCTGAATCACGTGCGTCCTTCCCCATTGCGCCTCGCCCTTTCGTGGGTAGTGGGTCAGTTTGAANNGCTTTAGCCCGTACATAAACGCAGCTAAATCATCGCGGGCTTTAGCCCCTGAGGGAAGCTCGTTCGAACTGACCCAGTCCTCTTTCGTGTCGCCCTTTCGTTTTGGGCCTGTCGCTCCGTATTATAGAGATGTGCGGTTTCCTCGATGCTTTTTCTTTGTTTTTCTGCTCCCGCTGGCGCTGTTGTCCGCCTGCAACCGCGGAGCCCATCCAGCCCAGACCAACAAGCCCGCTCCCGATTTCACCGTCACCGATGGCGCCTCCACCGTTCACCTGGCGAGCTACCGGGGTCAGGTGGTGCTGGTAAATTTCTGGGCCACCTGGTGCGAGCCCTGCATCGTTGAGTTGCCATCTCTCCTCGAACTCCACCGCGACCAGCCCAACCTGGTCATTCTGGCGGTCAGCATTGACGAGGACCCGGACGCCTACGCGCAATTCATCGCCCGGCGTCACGTGGACTTGATCACCGTGCGCGACCCCTCTCAATCGGCGGCCAAGCTGTTCCACACCGACATGTGGCCGGAGACCTACGTCATCGACCGCAAGGGCATTATTCGCAGCAAGTTTGTCGGTGCGCAAGATTGGTCCAGCCCGGAGATTCGCGCCTTCCTCAAGACGCTTTAGTCCGTCGCGCCGGGCAGGTTTCGCTTTCACCGCCTGAGCCTTGTTATCATCTCCATATGACCACGGTAGAGATTCTCTATCGCTACACCACGCCACCCACTGAAAGCGCTACCTTTGCGCTGGCAGGCGCCCGCGACGTTTATGGCATTCGCCGCATCGCCATCGACACCGGCAAACGCACGTTGCGGGTCGAGTTTGACGCTACACGGCTGAATGCCGCTTCTGTTACAAAGCTGGTCCGGATGACGGGCCTGGAGATTGCCGAAGAGCTGCCGCTGATTGCGCCGCCCCAGCCAACGCCCGCGGCCTGACCCGTCTGATTGCGCCACCGCGCAATCCCTGATAATCTGTCTTAGGTTCCGCATGGAATCGTCTTAGTGCGCCCGTAGCTCAGCTGGATAGAGCGACTGACTACGAATCAGTAGGTCGGGAGTTCGAATCTCTCCGGGCGCACCATTTAAAGCCAATAAAAACAAGGGTTTAGAGGCCATCCGAGAGCAAAGCTCGGATGGCCTTTTTCACGCTGGTGGCTGTTCTGGTGGCTGTTTGACCATGCACGCGCACTCGCCGAAATTTGCCTTCCCCGTTGGTGCCACTTGCCGAGACTGAAACCTAATCGTCGGGCGAGACAGCAAATAAGCTCTCACTATACTTTCGTTTCTGTTCGCCTATGCTCCCCTGTACGTTGGGGCTTGGTGCACTCGTGTTTACCCGGGGCCTCGGGAACTATTGGGAAGTTCGTGAAGCGGGC
Source organism: Acidobacteriaceae bacterium (assembly GCA_003142935.1). Taxonomy (GTDB): domain Bacteria; phylum Acidobacteriota; class Terriglobia; order Terriglobales; family Acidobacteriaceae; genus Telmatobacter. The sequence continues at coordinate 7,222 of PLOG01000173.1, read as the reverse complement.
ATCATCACTACTGGCCGGCCATCTTCTCTTGGATTTTCTGCACCCATACCGCTTCTGCACTGGGCTCCATCGTCTCCGCGATTGCGAGCGCCTTCTCGTACGCGGACTTCGCGGCCAGCGGCCGCCCGAGCGCGATCAATGTGTCGCCAAGAACCATTTGTGCCTGCAACTCGTCGGGGTCGATGGCAACTGCCGTCTGCGCCTCCACCAGGGCGGACGCTAACTGCCCGGCCGCGGTAAGGTCTCCCGCACGCGTGACGTGGCCCAGTGCCGAGGCGAAACGCATGTCAAACGTCCCATCGTAGACAAAAACGCCGTCCTGGATGAAAGCAACTGGTTTCAGCTCCTGAAACTCCCGGTACGGATTCAGCACGTTGGAGCCCCACTCGTAGCCCGTGAGCGTTCCCGCGCTGATCAGCAGAGTTCCCGTGATCGTCTGCGGCGTATCGATTTGATAATTCGTCCACCCGCTGTCAGCTGTCGGCAACGGTTTGCATGGGATTCCATACGCGCTGAAGTGGATGGAAGGTTCGACGAAGTAGGCAAACCAGCAGTCCTTCACCCCGCGATTGTCGAGATATTTCTTGACAGCCTTCAACTGTTGACCCCAGTCCGTATTGGAGTCGGTCAGGTATTTATAAGTGTTCGCGGGACCGCCCCAGAACTCATTCGAGTAGGCAAGGTAGTTCGGATAAGCTCGTGCCGAAGACACCGCGTGCCATGCCAGCAACAATCCCACGACGTAGGCCCAGCGCCGGTCCCTATGCGCCAGTGCGAGCGCGGCGCCCCCAATCAGCACGGAGAGAAACGGATACATCGGCAGAATGTGCCTCGCCCCGATATCCAGGCCAGTGCCTGTCGCGATCAGCAAATAGAGGACTGGAGGAATGGTGAGGAAGAAGATCTCGCGCCGTGCACGCAATTTTCCGGTAGCGATCGCCAAGCCGGTCAGCAGCAGCAAACCCATGAAGGCCGCCGTGGATTTGATGATGAAGGCCGCGGGAAAGTAGAACCAGACACCGTGCGCGTATACCTTGCCGAAGATATACGTAGAGAACGAATCTGAGATCAGACGCACGTCCACCAACCCGTAAAGATAAGACTCTGGCAGGATATGCCAACGCGCTAGCGCGCGATAAACGTGCGGTTCCACTCCTTTCAATCCCTGCGCGTACTCAGCGAGCGAGGGACTCAGTTGCATTCCACCTGGTCTGGCGGCGTAGCGAAACCCATAGAAAGCCCAGAGCACCGCGATGGCTATGGCCGATGCAGCCAGAAAGGCGCCAGTCAGGCGCAAAGCTACTTTCCTTTTGTTGGTCCCCGTCTCGGGCGAGGGCCATAATATCTCAGTAAGAATGAGCGCCAGGCCGAATGGGAGCAGAAGCACACCTGAGTGTTTCGATGCCAGAGCAAGTCCCGTGACCAGGCCGAGAACGATCAGCCTCCCGACCGAAGGCGCCTTCACGTAGCGGTAGAGGGCATAGATGCTGGCGAATATGAAGCAGCAGATACCCATGTCCGTTGTGACATAGGCGCCGTGCGCGACCATGTTTGGCTCAAATACCACCAGTGCCAATGCGAACAGCGCTGCTCCGTCACCGAACATCTCTCGCGCTGCCAAAAACACAAGCAGTCCCAGCAAAAGACTGAGGGTTGCCGCCGCCATCCGGGCGCGAAAAATGATGCGATCCGCTTCGGCCTCTCCACCATTGCCGAAGATGAAATCCCGTCCATCGAAGTATGCTTCGTCTTTGAATGATGCATGCCCCTTGGGATCTGGCACCTTGAGGTGCATCGGCAGAAGCGGGATCGCCGCTAGCGCCTTCACGAGCGGCGGATGCTCCGGATTGATGCCAAAGTCTGCCTTCTTCCACGACATATAGCCGGCGAAGATATGGTCGCCTTCATCCCAAGACAATGATTGCTGTCGGATCGAGAATGTCAGTTCCCCCAAGAACACCAGCAAAAGCAACACTGCTCCCGCGCTTCCATAGTGTTTCCGTACGTTCAGTTCAAACACATCTCACCCCTGGACCGTAAAACTCGAACTTGCTGTTCTGGATCTATTTTGACAGCATCCATAGGCTTCGCGAATCGTGCCGTTGGTGCCGGGTTGGTCGTTGCGGAAGCGCCCAGAAAGTCCGGTTTTTGGAAACTTCGGCAGCTCCTCCTGAATTCGCCAACAGTATCCAAAACGGAATCAGACCCCAACGCATGACTGTCAGCTCACGTTCGCCCGTCTCACTGTCCAGCCTGACCACGGGTTGCAGGCTTTGCGGAGTGACGTTGTAGGACGGCGCAAGGTAAGGGTCATCAAAAACGTCTGCGTTCCTTCGCGCATAGAATCCTCACAAGAATGCAATTGACACGTAGGCTGTTCAGTATCAGCTCTGGCGGCGATCCGCGCCGTGAACACATGCTTCAATTGCTAACAGTCGCTTCTATCCCGACTGACACGATGCGTATCGCCAAAGATGCGGTCGACAACTACGGGTACATTCATCAGTTAGTTGCTCCAAGACGTACGGTTTACACGGCATTTTCACGCGTTTTGCAACGCCAAGTTCAGACTCTCAGTTCTAGGCATGGAGAGGTCGGCTCAAGTCTCAGAGACTTCAGCGAACCACAAGAATCGCCAGTAAGGGTGTATCGTCCGAGGAGCCACCGACCATCACCTGATATTCGCCCTTCGTCACATTCCAGGCATTTTTTTCTTCGTCGAAGGTCTGAAGAACACGGTCATCGATCGCAATGGTGATCGATTGCGATTCGCCGGGTGCAAGCATTACGCGTTTCCACCCGGCCAGTCGTTTGTAGGGCTCGTCTGCACCTTTGGGGAGCCTGGCGTACACCTCAGCAATCTCGGTCCCCGCCCGCTTTCCGGTGTTCTTAACGGTGAAGCGCACAGTTTTAGTAGCTGAATCCACGCTTAGGCCGGAGTATGCGTAGGTCGTGTAAGACAAACCGAAACCGAAGGCAAACAAAGGCTGCTTATGCTGCACTTCGTACCACTTATAGCCAACTTCGGAACCTTCCTCGTAGTGAACGGCGTAACCGCTATGCACAGAAGCATTCGATGTTGGTGTACCGTTGTCCGCTGCATCAGCAGCAAGTGCTTGACTCTCAGCAGGGATCATCGGACGATCCGGATGCGGAAGATCCGCTTCGCTTCTCGGGAAGGTGAGCGGAAGTTTTCCTGCTGGGTTGACTTCGCCGACGAGGATATTGGCCAATGCTTTGTGTCCAGAACTGCCCGCGTACCAAGCCTCGACGATGCCCGATACCTTGTCGATCCATGGCATGGTGACGGCAGTGCCGCTCTCAAGTACGACGATCGTGTGCGGATTTACTGATGCTATCAGCTCGATCAATGCGTCCTGGTTATCAGGGAGCGAGAGGCTTGGCACGTCCATGTCTTCTGACAGCCACTGCGAAGCGAAGACAATCGCTAAGTCGGCACCCTTGGCGAGGTTTGCAGCCGACTTCGGGTCCGTTCCTGGATCGAAGTCAATCTTCGTGTTCGGCAGTTTCGCCTGGAGTGCTTTCAACGGAGAGGTCGAGAACCAAGTTTGCTTCTGCCAAATGGTTTCCCGCTTGCCAGGAGACATGATGGCATTGCCGCCGGGAGGATCGACTTGCGCAGATCCTCCACCGGAGATCATCCCTATGTCTGCGTGTCCACCGATGATAGCAATACTGTGGACCTTGGACGGATTGATCGGAAGCACGGTCGGGCTGTTCTTCAGCAGAACGATGCTCTTTTCCTCTACTCGCTGGGAGACTTCAAATCCTTTCTCGACGTCCACCACGCCCGTCTGCGGCGGATCGTCTACTATTCCCGATAGAAACTCGGCATACAAGACTCTTCGCACATGGTCGTCGATCTCTGACATCGGAACTTGCCCAGCTTCCACTGCTGCTTTGAGTTTTGGACCGAAAAAGTCAGCCATCGGCTGTTCCTGATCAAGGCCTGCGGTAGACGCCTTCTCCGTACTGTGCGTGCCTCCCCAGTCGGAGATCACAAAACCTCTGAAGCCCCAATCTTTCTTGAGCACGTCTTGCAGTGTGTAGTGATTTTCACAACCGAAGTCTCCATTGATCCGGTTGTAGGAACACATCACTGCACCAGGATTCGCGATGGAAATGGCGATGTGAAATGCGAGCAAATCAGATTCCTGCATCGCCCGTTTCGAGATGACGGAGTTCACGAAGAAACGCCCCGTCTCCTGATCATTCATCACGTAGTGCTTGATATCGCCAACCACGTGCTGAGCCTGTTCGCACTTCATGAGGTTGCCGACGACTGTGCCCGCAAGCAGAGGATCTTCGCCCGCGTACTCGAAGTTGCGGCCGTTCCGGGGTTCGCGAGCCAAATCCACCCCGCCACCCAAGGTCATATTGAAACCTTGTGCCCGGAGTTCCTGGCCGATCACTGTGCCGAATTCGCAGGCCGTGTCAACGTCCCAGCTCGATGTCGCTCCCAAACTCGACGGCATGGCGGTGGAATATCTCCCGTTCGCTCCACTGTCTCTGACCCCATAGCCCGCATCCGAGATCACCAGAGGTGGTATTCCAAGGCGCGAAACTCCCTCAACGTATCCCGCTCCGCCGTTTGCCAGATGCGTGAGCGGCATCTGCCATTGAGAGGCATGTGCCATTCCATTACCGTGCAAGAGCGCTAGTTTTTCATCGAGTGTCAGCTGTTTTAGGACGAGTTCCGCTCGTTCCTCCGGGGCGAGGCCAGGGTTCATCCAAGGCCGGTCAGCACTTTGAGCAATCGCGACGGATGCCGCTGACAGAGCCCCAAGGATCCCGGCGAAGATGAAAAAGAGCCGAAAACTGGAGTCCCGATTGAACCTGGGTTTCCGAGAAGAATTCAGGAGAGCGACGAGAGTCATTTGGAGCCTTCCGTTCTGTTTTGAATGACAAATCTAGCGTTCTTGGTATGAAGCTCTTTGAGGTACGTGACTCCGTTTATGACCGAAGTGACCACGCCAGTTGTTTCCTGTTTTCCTTCGACCATGCGCGCGGAGACTGTAAAGGATTTGTCGTCTTCCGTCTTGATGGTCAGCCGCACCCGAGATCCAGATGCCGCGCTCCATGACACTTCGCATATTCCGCGAGGCAGCTCTGCGTTTCCGGCTCGGACAGGCGTAGCCAGATAAATCGTCTGAGTGTCCTTGGCCGCCATCAGAGTGCCCGAAAAGAGCATCGCCAACATCGCAAGCCCACGCATGTATCTCATGGACGGTCTCCTTCTTTAGCGTCAGATTGTGTTGGATTCCCGCATGCATGCATGCTAGGTAAGTCTGGACCTTACTTAAAAGGCCCATCGTGCATCAGACAGGGCACTAAGAGTGAAAGCTATTTATTTACATCTAGATAGGCTCTATGGCGGAGGCGACTCAAGGGAATGTATCATACAGAGCTTCGCCCCAAAAACGAGGATTACCAAGTCCGGACAGCAACAACAGTGGGTGGGCCGGGATGACCTTCAATGACGTTCGCTTCAATTACGGCTTCAAAGTTCAGTTGGTCCCAGTTCTTCGGAGCTTTTTGAAGCACTGCATCCAGGTATGCTTGATTGGAGACGACCTCGCTTGCAGCTTCGGTTCCTTCCCCCAAAATGCCGGCCAGTATGATGACAGGTTCTCCGGTGACCTTGTCGTGAAGTCTCGCGACTACGGCGTAGTCGCGCGCAAGGCTCTTGCCTGGAACCTGCCATTCAAGCATCCAGTTCCTTTTGGGCGACGTCGTTCGATCGACCACCTCGCGAACGTGGTGATTGTCGTATTCGAACCCAATCGGCAAATCCTGCGTTATGCGCATCGTCCAGGGATTGTCGAAAGCGCCAATCAAAACGAATGGGCCTTCTCGCAATTGAGCGAAGCCAGTATCCGAGGCGGCCATTACGCGGAATTCGCCATTCTTCGGTACGAGCGGCGCGATGGAACGTGCAAGTGTAATGACGTCATAGACATTCAGACTGGCACTCTCTCCTGCAGGAATCGGGGGGACTGTTCTGCTTTGAAGATCGACAGAGTCTGTCGGTACGCCGAGACAATAGGTAATCCGACTTGAAGTTGCGGTGATTGGCTCCCAGAAACGCGCTAGATTTGAGGGCTCGCTCGGGCGTGTGGCGGGACTGGGAGTTCTCACGCGGCCAATGCCGAAGCCAAGAAGCAAAGCGAAAAGCAACGCAATAACTGTTAACAGCCAACTGTAAACTGCAGAACGTGCAAGTTCTCTTTTGGAATCTGCCAACGGAATTTCGGACACCATTGGGTGTTGAGGCAACCACTTAACATGCTCAGCGGCCACCTGTCTGTCGTCGGAGGCGGAGGAATGATGTGCCAGCTCTCGAAACGAGGGGACGTAGGAACCTAGCGGCAATTCGATGACAAGCTCCCCCGCATGGTCGGGGCTGTAATAGTACTGAATGAGCCTTTTCCGAACCTCAGCCGCTGTCGTGCGCACCACGGGATCAAGATTTACATCGTAACTCGGTTCGCGTCCGAAAGCCTCGACACCGATCGTCCGTTCCTTCAAATCACCTGCGTTGCCAAGCAACGTTTGCTCGACGGCGTATGTGAGCAACACTGGGTATCGCTTGCTGTTGGTGAACAACGGGTGCGCGACGAGGCGTCTCAGCTGTTCGCGAACCAGTACCGCACTCGGTAGGGATTCAGCCAAGATCGTGTCTTTTTCGGATTGTGGCGATATCCCCATCCTGCACTCATCGGGCGTATGAATGAGCCGGCTGCAACCGCTCAAGACCTTCATACAGTTTTCGCAATTCATTCCAGCGAGGCCACAGCCGCAGTAATCGTGTTCGGGACGACTTTGCGCCGGGCGAACTAGCGGGAATCCCGTACCATTCTATGTGCTGGGCCGTAATCATGTATCATACCTCCCTTTTGAGAGCCGAGCCATTCCGCTTAACATGTTGAAAAATAATGGTCTAATTGCGTGCGTTTCGGGGCGACTTCCCGAAATCTGGCTCCGAGGCAGGCCAAGCACACATGCCGGTGCCATTAAAGAAGAGCAGTGCCTGCGGTGACAGCTTCTGGCCGGTCGCAGGTAGTTTCCTGGACGGTTGGAGTTAAGCACCTAACCGCTTCACTTATTGAAAGACGGATCAGTACCCGGAACTCGGTCACTGTTGGCCGAGTTGCCTGGCCCAGATCTTGGGTTGACGCCAACAGTAGGATAACCGGCCAAT
>PLOG01000066.1 GCA_003142935.1 Acidobacteriaceae bacterium | reverse complement strand
ACAAACGCGCCGAATTCGGCCAGCCTGACCACCTTGCCGAGGTAGACCTTGCCCACTTCGGGAACCGCTGTGATGTCGCTGATCATTCCCAGCGCCTTCTTGAGGCCATCGGCATCGCACGAGGAAACATTGACGCGGCCGGTGTCGTCGACATCGATCTTTGCCCCGGTCTGCTCGATGATGCCGCGGATGGTGGCTCCGCCCTTGCCGATCAGGTCCCGGATCTTGTCGGTGGGAATCATCACGGTTTCAATGCGGGGCGCATAGGCCGAGCGCTCGGTGCGAGGCCCGTCGAGAACGGCGTCCATCTTGTCGAGAAGGAAGAGCCGGCCCTTGCGCGCCTGCTCCATGGCCTGCTGCAGGATCTCGCGGGTGAGGCCGCCGATCTTGATGTCCATCTGGAGGGCGGTGATGCCCTTGCGGGTTCCGGCCACCTTGAAGTCCATGTCGCCGTAGTGATCTTCCGCGCCGGCAATGTCGGTGAGGATGGCGTAATCGTCGCCTTCTTTCACCAGTCCCATGGCCACGCCGGCAACCGAGCCCTTGAGGGCAATGCCGGAATCGTAAAGCGCGAGGCTGGCGCCGCAGACCGAGGCCATGGACGAAGAACCGTTGGACTCGAGAATGTCGGAGACGATGCGGATGGAGTAGGGCGATTCCTCGGCGCTGGGCAGAACCGCGGAAATAGCGCGTTCGGCGAGGGCTCCGTGGCCAATCTCGCGGCGGCCTACGCCGCCCATGCGGCCGGTTTCGCCAACCGAGAAGGGCGGAAAGTTGTAATGGAGCATGAAGTTCTTGCGCTGCTCGCCTTCGTAGCTCTCCAGGCGCTGGCCGTCGTCGGTAGTTCCCAGCGTGGCAGTGACCAGGGCCTGTGTCTCACCGCGGGTGAAGAGGGCCGAGCCGTGGGTGCGGGGCAGCACGCCGGTTTCGATGGTGATCTCACGAATCTCATCGAATGCGCGGCGATCGGGACGGATGCGCTCCTTGGTGACCTGCTCGCGGAATAGGCGCTCGCGGAGATGTTCGTAATAGGTGCCGAGCTTCTTCTTCGCAGCCGGATCGTCCGCGGGAAGCGCGGCAGCCAACTCGTCCTTGATCTGCTTGATGAGGGCGTAGCTTTCGGTCTTGCCGTGGGTCTTGGTGTCGAGCGCGTCCTTGAGCCGATCGCCGATCTTGGCCTTGAGTTCCGCGTAGTACGCTTCGTCGAACTCCGGCGCGGTAAAGGCCCGCTTGGGCTTGCCGGCCTTGGCAACCAACTCGTCGATTGCGGCGACGATCTTCTTGATCTCCGTATGGGCAAACTCGATGGCGGCAAGAATCACTTCTTCGGATTCTTCCTTGGCGCCCGACTCGATCATGACGATTCCGTCTTTGTGGCCAACGACCATGATGTTGACGGTGGTGGCGGCGCGCTCGGCGTAAGTGGGGTTGATGACGAACTGGCCATCGACGCGGCCTACGCGCACGGCGCCAACGGTGGCGCTGAAAGGAATATCGGAGAGCGCCAGGGCTGCCGCGGCGGCATTGATGCCGACCACGTCGGGATCGTTTTCCTTGTCGGCGGAGAAGACCAGCGCAATCACCTGAGTCTCATTGCGGAAACCATCGGGAAAGAGCGGACGGATGGGGCGGTCGATCTGGCGGCAGGTGAGCACTTCCTTTTCGCTGGGCCGTCCTTCGCGCTTGATGAATCCGCCGGGAATGCGGCCGCCGGCGTAGGTGTATTCGCGGTAATCCACGGTTAGGGGGAAGAAGTCGATTCCCTCCCGCGGATCGGGAGATGCAACTGCGGTGGCCAGGACGACGGTTTCGCCCGTGGTGACCAGTGCGGCGCCAGAGGCTTGCTTGGCCATGCGGCCGGTCTCAAAGACCAGACGCTTGCCGCCGGCAAGCTCGACAGCTACTTCATGCTTGGTAGACATAGAGTCCTCTTTTCAGTTTTTTCGCTTGGGAAATTTGTGGTGGGAAGGCACCGATGGGCGCGGAAATAAAGATGGTGAATCTGGCGGCAGGCATGCCTGGCAGAAAAGAGCCAATCGCGTGCCAGAACGCGAGCCTGGACGCGGGCATCTTTGAGCCGATGCGAGCGGCGCCGCGCAGCAACAGCGCACAGGGAATGGCTGTGCGCCGTCCCTGGCAGCGGGTCGCGTTTGCCAGGTACACCATGGCCCCAGGTTCTGGGTGGAACAGGAGCCGTGACCAATTTCCGGTCTGGGCGCTTCCGGGTCAATGTCAGCTTTCCGATTACTTGCGGATTCCGAGTTTGCCGATCACGTCGCGGTAGCGATCGGAATCATGCGTCTTCAGGTAATCCAGCAGGCGGCGGCGTTTACTGACCAGTTGCAAGAGGCCGCGCCGCGAGGCGTGGTCCTTCTTGTGGGTTTTGAAGTGCTCGGTCAGTTCGCCAATCCGCTCACTCAGAATCGCGATCTGGACCTCCGGTGAACCGGTGTCCGTATCGTGGGTGCGGAAGCGTTCGATAAGTGTTGTTTTCTTTGCAGTCGCCAGCACGGCGTGAGTTACTCCTCTTGTCTTCTCAGGTCCACTTCTTAAGTGTCTAGTGTGAGATTACCATGAACGCGCGGCCGGGCGCTATCTGTGGAAGGGTGGGAACCTGGAAGCAAACCCTCTAGGTTCAGCGCGTGCCAAAACGGAAGAGGCGATTGTCGAAGCGCTCGCGGATAACCTCGGCAACTACAACCTGTTTCGCGTCCGGGTGCTCGGGATTCAGCAGGCAGTTCCAGGTATGAGGCGCAATGACGGAGGGAACGCGCGCCAGCGCGGTTTCAAGGGTAGCCAACCACGCATCGCCCATGCGGCGGGTTAGTTCGAGCTCTTGTTTCCATTCGGTCCCGACGGGTGGATCGAGCGATAGAACCGCATGACCATCAGGGGCAGATATCTTTAGCAAAGCATAGAAGTCCGGTGTGTCTTCGCTGTCCACATCGAGATGTACGAGCGATTCGACAAGAGCGCTCATGGGTGAATCAGCCAGATAAATAACTCTTGAGCCAGCCGTATGCCACCGGGCGCTGGATTTGCGTCCACCTTCACCGCTTAGATCAATGTAATTGCTTACGCGCCAGTATGTTCCCACAGCAATCTCCAAATCAGACACGGTTCGAACTTCAGTTTCTGGTCTCTGACTTAGGTGCTACGGTTGCCATGTTTAACGTCGATGAGACGATCCCCGCGCGACCCGGATGGACGGTTGTCTAGTTTAACCTCTTTGCGGAGTATCCCCGCCCACCACAAACAAGAATTGTATTTCCAGCCTGAATTCTTATGCGAACATCCCTTCATCAATTTGATAGAGCATCTCTTCTACCTGGCGGCCACCCAATTCAGTCCGCATCATCGCTAGCGGGGAATGCCCTTGGAAGCGCATTTTAGGTTTCGTCAGCCATCTGCGGGCCTTGTCCGGGTTCCCAAAGACCTTCACTCCGAGATCGTAGAGCCTCGCAACCCTAGCTAGGCGATCCGATTCATCCAGGCTCAGCGGTTCCTGCCGCTGACGGCGATGCTTCAGAGTGCGGGCAGGGATGACGATCTCCAGGAGGTCTTTGACCGCAAAGCCGGAGTAAGCAGCGAACTCTTCCAGCGCAGAGAGCGGAACACCCTGATTCGCTGCCTCCCAGTCCAGCCGAAACAAGGGGGGCGCGGCTGCGGGAATAGCGGCGGCTTGGCTCATTATGACATTATGCCACAAATCGCTCGGCATTTTGTCCCAGGGGCGAAAATACTCAACGAAATTCCATTTTGGGCGACAATTCCCTGTCGCCAATGTCTACTGCGTCCCCGCCGACCAATAATTGGCCCGCGCCACGATGCGCGCGCCGTAATCCTGGGCGGTTTTTACGCGGATGGTGTGCAGGCCAGGCGACGGGTCGGAGGGGCTGAAGGTGATCAGATACCGGTTGCGCATGTGCTTTGCCGCGTCCATCACGCGCTGCTGGAAGCGTTTATCGCCGGTAAACGTGGTGTACTCGCCGCCGCTCATCTCGGCAACCTCTTTGGTCACGTTCTTTTTGAATGCTTTGATGGCCATAATCAGCGCCGAAATCATGCTCATCGTTGGCTGGTCGCCGTTGCCCACCAGATCGTCTTTTACGTCGTGCGAAAGTTCGGCCAGCGCCGGGGAAAACGACACACTCAGCACCAGCACGTCCGATCCGCCTATCTTCTGGATCAACTGCGGAATCTTGGTGTGCTTGCTGCCGTGGTCACGCTCTTCGCTGATCAGAAGCAACACGCGGCGGAACTCCTTCGGCTGGGTTTCCAGCAGATCGACGGCGGAGCTTACGGTGTCAAGAATTGCAGCGCCGCCATCGCCGGGCTCGAGGTGGTTGAGCGCGTCGTTGATGGCTGCGCTGGAGTGGGTGTAATCGCGAATGAGATGGGGCTGGGAGTCGAATCCCATCAGCGCCGCCTGGCTGCCGGGGTCGGTGAGAAACAGGTCGAGGAGCGGGCCGAGCTTGGCCAGTTTGTCGAATTCGAGAACGCTGACTCCGCCCTGCTCGACGGCAACCACCAGCGCGACCGGCGCGGTGTCCATCTCCTCCTGCACGCGAATTTTCTGCGGCACGCCGTTGTCTTCCAGAACGAAGTCGCTCTGCTTCAAACCGTAGACGATGCCGCCTCCGCGCTTCTCAACCAGCGTCGGCACAAGCACCTCGGTGGCCGTTACACGGAGGGTGGTGGTGTCGGAGTGAGCGCTGGGCATGGGCTCGGGAGGCTCAATCGGGGGCAGTTTCTGTGCCGTGACGGCCGGGGTGGCCATGAGCAATGCCGTGAGTAAAAAGAGCGCAAGCCGGGATAATCCAGATCTCATGCGGGAAAGAACTCCAAATCGGTAGACCTTCTCCATTTTCCAACACCGGGCCTGTTTGTTGGACATTCCTTTGAGGACTCGGATGGAAGACAGGTGTGTTTTGATCTGAGCGGTCGAAATGAGACCAAGATAAGTTTTTTGAATAAAGGTGGCAAGTGGGCCTCCGCGAGCGCGGAGATGGCGAGTTGGCAAGTTGGCGGGGGGCGCGACGGCAGTCAAATTCCAAGGTGAGTAGCAGTCTGAGGGGCTTTCCGAGTTTTGACTCCGCCGATTGCGCCCCGGTTCACACCCGCTTGCGCGCCTCGCGGTCCAGGCGACCTGTCCAGGCAAGAAAACTCAACAGCTCCCAGCGCGAGTCCCAGACAAAAGCCATGATACTTTTGGCGGTCAGGGTCTCCGCGCGCTGGCCGGAGTAGGTTTCCACGCGCCAGCGCAGGTAATCGCTGCGCCAGGGGGCGAGGCGATGGCCGCGAGTTGCATTCCAGAGAAAACGGAGAGGCGCCAGCAAGAGGTGTCCTTTGGGATTGAGTATAAACGGCCAGGAGGGCATCGGTGGGCACTCCCCTAGAGCTTGCTAAACAGGCTGTTTGAGGAGGAACCAAGTTGCGCAATTACGCTTTCGAGGGCCGTCTGCTGCGTTTCCGCCAGAGTGAGTTGCGTGGAAATCTTGGGAATGTCGGCCTGCATCAGGGTGGTCTGGGCCGCGGTCAACTGGGTCTGCTCGCTGCTTACGGCATCGGAAGCCGAGGTGAGTTGGGTAATGGAGCTATCGATCGTGACCCGCTGTTGGGAGACATAGTTCAAGGCGGTACTGAGGTCGTTGGTGTCAGCCACGGCCTTGGTCGTGTTCACAGTGCCGGTTGCATAGTCGGCCACCAGGCTATTGAGCGCTGCGAATACGCTGTTGGAACCGGTGCCCGAGAAGATCTGATCACCGGGCACATTCAACTGTATTTTTCCGCCGTTGGGCATCTGGAGATAGTTGATATTCTCGTCGCCGCTGTAGGTGGTAACGGCAGGCGAAGTGGCTGTCGAGGTGGAAAACGGCGCAGTGGACGTCTGCCCACCCGCAAAGATGTACTGCCCCTGATAGCTGGTGTTTGCCAGCGTGGTTACCTCGCCGAGGATGCCGGCAATCTGGCTGGAGATGGACTTCACATTGCTGGAATTCATGGTGCCGTTGTTTGCGCTTGTGGCCAGTGTGACGACTTGAGTCAGTTGTGAAACCACGCTGCCAAGAGCCGAATCCGCCACCTGCAACTGGCCCTGAACAAGGTTTGAGCTCTGCGTAAAGGAATCATCCACCTGAATCTGGTTGAGCAGCAGAACATTCTGGCCGGCGGCGACGGGGTCGGTGCTGAGCGAGGTGACGCGCACGCCGCCGGAGAGTTCCGCCGTCAACTGTTGCAGGGTCGTCTGTGTCTGATCGAGGGAACCGGTCAGGTTCGAAATGTAATTTGGGTCCACTCGCATTTCTTTGCTCCTTCAGACCAGACGTCATTTCAATCGCAACGCGCGCATACGGGCCGAGTGACGCGCATTAGGTGACAGCCGTATCGACGCCCAGATTCAATGCCGAGGTCATGATCGTATTCAGTGTCGCGAACATCTGCGAGGCAGCCTGGTAGCTGCGTTCCATGGTGGTGAGCGCGGATGCTTCGTCGTTGAGGTTGACGCTGGAGATCGCATTGTTCTGGGACTGCAACTGGGAGACGGAGGCCGTCTGCGCCGTGTTTTCGGTCTGCACATTGGAGACGGTCGAACCCAGCGTCGACACAAAGTTCGAGAAGAAAGTCGTTGGGGTTTGACCGTTCACGATCGTCTGGTTAGTCAGGCTGGCCATGGCGATGGCGTTTGAGTTGTCGCCCGTTCCCTGCCCCGAAGCGGCCGCCGCTACCAGATTCGGATCGGTCATCACGGCACTCATCGCGGCGGCGGCGCCCGAAACGTCTGTGCCGCCGGATGCTGTGTTGGCAACCAGCGTAGGCGGCGGGGAGAAGATATCCAGAGTCTTTGCTCCGGTTGTCGAGGACGCGATGGCGGTTCCGGCCGCGCCATTCGCGCCAGTCCCCGCATTGTTCTGCGCATTGACCCTGGTCGAAATCGTGTAAGCCAACTGATCGAGCGAGGCAAGGGTGTTGGGGATGTCCGTGTCGCGCGCCGTGAGGTCGCCGCCCAGCGAGCCGCCTCCCGACGCCAATTGCGTAGTCAAATTCGCCGTGCCTGCAAAAATTTGCGTTACCCCGGCCACCGATCCGGTCGTCAACTGGAAGCTCGAACTGTTGGAGACCAACAATTGCCCGGCGGTGGTGGTAACGGCGAGGCCGTTGTTTTCCGTCGATGACTGGTTGATGCCGACCAACTGCGAGAGTTGGCTTAGATCCAACTGCCGCTGATCCTCGAGGGTTCCCGCATCGGCATCCGGCGAGATGGATTGAATCTGGGTGTCGAGTTGTGCAATCGCGCTGGTGAGCGCGTTTACCTGGCCAACCGCTCCGGCTGCCTGCTGGTCCAATCCTGTGTTCTGCGTGTTCAGGCCGTTGGCCGCGTTCGAAATATCGGTCGCCAGCGTAGACGCCGTGGACAGAACCGACTCGCGCAGCGCGCTATTGGTGGGATTGGCCTCAAGCGATGAGAAAGACTGAAAAAAACCGGTGATATCGCTGCCAATGTCTCCGGCTGTTGAACTGGTCGAGCCTGAATCCGGCATAAACAGAGCCTGGATCGAATTGAGCGCCGTCAGGCGCGAACCCGAGGCCGAGGCCAATTGCTGCTGCTGGTCCAGGCGCTCCTCGAGGACCCGGTCCCGCTGAGAAGTTGCGCCCGTCTCCGTGGCGCCGGTCCCGACCGAGACCCCGTTTATCTGGATCGAATCGTTCTCCTGCCAGGTGGGTGTCTCTTCCGTGTATCCGGGAGTGCTTGCATTGGCCACATTGTTGGCAGTCACGTTCAGGGCTGCCTGATCGGCGTCGAGGGCCTGCGACATCAAGTTGAGCGCGGAGCTAATTGTCCCCATTGACGCTCCCGGTCCCCAGCGGGCCCCGCATCTGCCGGTTGGTGTACTCCAAACGGCCCGTGCGTAAATCCCGGAGGCGGTTCATCACGTTCAGGTTGGCGCGCGTGGCCTCGAGGACGCGGGCAAACGTGGCCATGTCACCGGCGGCCTCGCGGGACTGGCGGGCGAGGGTTGTGCGCTGATTCTGGCTCATGGGCGTCAACTCGCGGTTCAGCGCCTGGCAAGAGAGGGCGAGTTCCTCCAACCGGTCGGCATCCAGACGCGCCAGCGCCCGCGATGCCTCGACCACCAGTTGTTTCAGTTCAGGATGCTCATGGCGCATTCCACTTCCCAGCATTACCCGTTTTCCTTTCCCTGGGCCGATACCCAGAGGCCTTTACACAGTTAGCCTCTTTAAGCCCCCGATTCTTCTCCCAACAGCCGGACCGGGTGCTGTGAACTCAAGAATTGATTACTAGTCGCCGCTCAACATGGCATCCACCATTTTGGAGGCCACCGCCATGGGCGGGACATTGTAGGTTCCAGCCGCGAGGGCTGCCTGTACGCCAGTCACTTTGTCCATACGCACGCTATCGTCGCCCGCGGTAAGCTGTACTTCGTTTCCGGCGCTGCTGAGAGTGGCGCGGTCGCTGCTAAGGGCGGTCGAGGCGGGTGCTGCCGCGTTGCTCCGGGGTGCGACCGCGGGCTGCGTAGACGCATTTACTCCCAATAGTGATTTCAATCCCTCAAGACTGGTTCGAATATCCATGCGAATTGCTCCTTACTGGGACTATCGGCTTCTGTCCTAATCACTTTAGTGATTTGGAGCCTTTGATTACGGCATCGATGTGCAGATTCCCGGTTACCTTTCCGCTTTCGTGACTGGTGCCGGAATGGGAAAGGTCGTGCACAATCTGGTTGGCCAGGCCGAACCCTCCATGGCGGCTTAGCGCCTGGCCGAGGGCCTCGGTGGCGAACTCTCCCAATGCCCCGTTCGATCCCGTATCTGCTTCGGAACCTTCATCTTCGCCGGTAAGCGCGTCCTTTCCGGCCAGCGGTTTCAACAGCTCCTTCATCATTTGCGCTTCGAACTCGTGAGCGGCATTCACCAGCCGGGGCTGGGGGATTGCTGTCTTGGCTTCTGCCGCCGCAGGGTTCGTTTCCGTAGCCGCGATTGCCTGCATCAGAGCACCTCCAGGTCGGCCTCCAAAGCGCCGGCCTCCTTCATGGCTTGGAGGATCGAGATGACATCCCGCGCCCCCGCTCCTGTCCGTTGCAATTGCTGGACCAAATCCTCGACCGTTGCCCCTTGTTTGAGTTCGATGTGGTTCACCGGCTGGTCCTGGGCCTGGACGCTGGTCTGCTGCACCACCTGCGTGGTTCCGTTAGAAAGGGGGCCGGGCTGCGAAACTTCGGTGGTCGAGATGACGTTTATAGAGAGGCCGCCATGGAGAATGGAAACCGGCTGCAGGCGAACCGTCCCGCCGATGACCACCGTGCCGGTGCGCTCATTGACGACCACGCGGGCTCTTGGATAAACCTCGACTTCGACCGACTCGACTTTGTCGAGCAACGCCGCAATGTCTTCATCCGGCTTGGCGGCGATCTCGACGCGGCGGCTGTCAATCGCATGCGCGCGGGGGGAACCGAGCAACTCGTTGATGGCCGAGGCCATGCGCTCGGCGGTATGGAAGTCGGCATCGTTAAGCACGACGGTGACCATGCGCATCTGCTTGAGGTCGAAGGGGACCGGCCGCTCGACCAGCGCGCCACCGGGAATGCGGGCTGTGGTGGGGTGGTTCATCTGCTTGCTGTTGCTGCCCGCGGAGGCCATATAGCCGCCCAGCACCAGAGCTCCCTGAGCCTCGGCGTAGATCTGGCCATCCGGGCCGTAGAGCGGCGTCATCAGCAGGATGCCGCCTTCAAGCGAGCGCGCGTCGCCGGCCGAGGAGACAGTGATATCGAGCTTGTAGCCCGGCTGGCTGAAGGGCGGCAGCGTGGCCACGACAAAGACCCCGGCCATGTTCTTCACCTGCATGTTGCTGGCGCTGTTGGAGCCGGTTTGCGGCACGGTGACGCCCATCCGTTCCAGAGTCGAGAGCAGGGTTTGCGCGGGGAACACGGTCTGGGAGCTGTCGCCGGTGCCGCGCAGGCCCACGACCAGCCCGTAGCCGACCAACTGGTTGTCGCGAATCCCGTCGATGCTGGCGACATCCTTGATGCGGGCCAGGTGCACGGGAGGCTCGGCGGCGAGAGGCGGGGCGGCAAGGGCCAGCAGCATCGCCAGACCGATTGCCGAACAGAATATGCCCGTAATTTGGACTTTTATCAAACTGAATTTAGCCGTTCGTCTCGACATGCCCCTGTCCTGGTTTCTCAATTTTTTAGGACTGCTTTCTTGTTTTGAGATCTGAGCCTCTTGCAAAATTCCATTGAGAGTGCAAAATGTGTCAGTCGTCCACCGGCTTCGCCGACCCACGAGGGATGAAACCTTTGCCTGGCAATGCCGCCGCCAACTCGC
>PLOG01000170.1 GCA_003142935.1 Acidobacteriaceae bacterium | reverse complement strand
TTGAGTAAAAGGTTCGCGTCGAGGCAGGGGTCAATGATTTTATGCGAAATGTTGGGCAACCTCAAGAGGTGATCGGTGCTACGACCAGTGCTCGCCCCAATCTCGCAAAAGCTTCTCCAACCACGTCTCATGGCAAGCGGCATGATGAAATGTCGCACAAACTTATGCATGGACATCCCCAGTGGAATCCGCACGCTGCTTAAGCAACGGCACCCGAAAACAATGTTCGTCAAGGGGAAGATCATTACTGATCATCAAGATTCACCAACATGTCACGGACGGCCGCTCGCCATCCGTGGCCACAATCTCGATAACGATGCAGCAGGAGTTCTCTCCCAATCATCGGAAACCGGCGAAAGCGGCCCTTGGGGAGTCGAAACCGACGATCCAAATGTTGAAGTTTATTCTTCAAAAGCCCGCCAATTTCGTCGCGTATTTCAAAGCACTTCTGCTCCTGAAGCCGCTGTTCGACGAGCAGATATTGTTGCAGCTTACGCCTGTATTCGCTATGACTGTTGCGCGCTTGCGCTGTTGTGATATGGGCGCTTATACCGGTCCTCCGCAAGCCGAGTTGCTGCTTCGAGTGTTGGCGGTATTTGATCAGGGAGCGATCCACGCGAATCACATTTGTCACAACGGAAAGAAGAATTGCGACCCAGGCGTCATGTACCCATAATTCGGGGATTGGGAGTACTAAGGGCAGAAACCTCCTAGGAAACGCCATCGTTGCGCCGGTAACAAAGTTGTATTTCAGAAGCGCATTGAACGCTCTTCCTGCGTCGACCTGGCGTTGCAGCCTGCTATTAAAATCTACCGACTTCCACAAGGTGCAGCCAACGGGGACAAGGTTCTTATCGACAATGTCGGCGTTGGAAAACACAAGACCCGCATCAGCATTTTTGATGAATACCTCTTCCATCGACTGCAGCTTATCCGGGTACCAGAAATCATCCTGGTCGGAAGGTGCAATAACATCGAACCGGCAATTCCCAAAGGCCTTTGCGAAATTCTTTGTCGAACCGAGATTCTCATTATTCTGTAGCAGTCGGACGACGAAAGGAGCGTGGGAGGCAAACTCTTTGACAATTTCAACGGTTCCATCTGAAGAGCAGTCGTCACAGATCACCAACTCGTCGGGCTGACGGGTCTGTGCGGCGATGCTAATCAGTTGCTCGGGCAGGTATGCCTCGCCGTTATAAGTACACATTGCCACAGAAAGCGTTATTCGATCCATTTGTTTCAGCCGGGACTCACTGCATTAGTTAGATTTGGCATTTTGCGGGGCGTACTTCCGGTCGAGCATCTTTGCAACGTATTGCCGAATCACTACGAACCTGCGCTGATCAACGCACCGTCTTTGATACCCTTAAATTCAGCGGCGACCGAATTCCATTCCGTGCGCATGATCATGCGCGCAATACGGAACAGAGACCGCAGGGGCAAGATGCAAAAGCATGCCAGCACATCGAGCCGCGACCCGTGTTTGCGAACCACCCATAGATTGTTGCGTGTGGACAAATACCGGTAGGTCGCCGTGCGTGTCCGGTTTGTCGGTTGGTGGCTCCCGTGCCACAAATGCGCTGTGGGTACGTATCGCAAGCGGAAGCCGGCTTTGCGAATTCGGAGCGAGAGATCGATGTCCTCGCAGTAAGCAAAGAACGATTCATCGAACATGCCAACTTCTCGCAGGATTCGCGCCGGAATCAACATGCAACATCCCGATGCATATTCCATATCGCCCGGCAGCGACCAACTGGGCGAGTCAACCTGGTTGAAGGCAGGATTCTGAAACAAACCAGCCCATAACTTCACCTTGCCATGGGCGAACCAGAGCCGCTGAACCTGTGCGTCGGAATTCCAAAGATACATCTTGGGGCAGGCTGCGACGGTATCGTCTTCCTGGCATTCGACGGTCAGCAATTCGTAGATCGCGCTCGCATGTATACGGGTGTCTCCATTCAGAAGGAGAATGTATTCGATTCCACGATTCAGCGCCCACTCCATCCCTTGATTGCTTCCCTTTGCAAATCCAAGGTTTTCCGGGTTTTGAATGAAGTGCGTTTGAGGGAAGCGTTTGCGGATTTCATCGGAGGATCCGTCTGTCGAGCCGTTATCGACTAATACGACCTCAATGGCCTTGTGGGTGGACTCAAATACGCTAGTCAGACAAGTTAGAATATCGTCGCCGCCGTTCCAATTCAGGATGACGACAGCAACGGCTCGATCTTCCTGGCCCGCTCTTCTTATCATTGCGATGGCGAACTCGTTTCTTTCCCTCAGGCCCAGGACGAAACATCCCTCGGCCCCGACCGGAGACGTCTATCGTTTGCCCTGTGCGCTCTGAGTAATCGGCACCACGTCGCGGTCGAGATCGCTGGACTCGTTCGCAGCTTTAAATCGGCTCTCCGGATGCAACTCATCTTCAGCGATGAGGCGATGCGACGCGGCCGCCTTTTGATATACCTCATCAAGGATTCTCATTTTAGTCTGCCACGAATAGGCGCGGCTGCAGCGGATGGCACCTTGCGCCAGGTATCTGCGTAACCCCTCGTTCCGGCAAAGGGTAGATAGGGCAACAGACAAATCGGAGGCGATCTGCTCAGCCGATCCAGGATATATCTTGATGCCGCATTCCTCCGTGACAAGATCGGCAAAGCCGCAGTGATCCAGGCTGATGACGGGAAGGCCTAATGAAATTGCCTCGACCGCTACGGTAGAGGTGAGGTCTTTGAGGCTTGTAATAGTGAAGACGTGCGATTCTCGCATTACTGCCAGGGACTGGTCACGGGGAAGCCATCCATGCCAATGGCAACGATCCTCAAGCTTGAGCCGAGAAGCCATGGATCGCCACGTTCGGTTGCAAGGGCCATCACCGAGTATTTCGAGGCTGAAGTTGAGGTCTCTCGGCAGTCGTGCTGCTGCTTGCAGAAGTAGATGCAGGGCTTTCCCCGGCAGGTGAAGGCCACTCCAACAGATTCTGAAAGTCTCTCTCTCGTCCCGCTGCCTTGGAAAGTCGACAGCGAAACTGGGTTGCCCCACTTCGCATATGACACGACTGTTGACCCTGAACCGATTCCACAATTCCGCCTGGATTTCCGACGTTGCTGCGACAACCCCTTCATTCGCGGCTTTGAGCGCGCGCCTGGGGCCGCGGAGAGTCTTGAGTTGCAGCGAGTTGATGAGATTGCGCGCACCATAATAGAACGCACCTTTGAATCCAAGGATCGGGAGTAGCCTCCAAGGCGTGTTCTTCATGCCGCCGATCGGCCCCCATACAAAGGGAATGCCGAGGCGATAGAAATCTCCTGGAAATCGCCAGCCGACATATGTAATGAGATGCACAAGGTCGTAGCGGTTCCGCGCTAACTCGCGCCGGGCCTGTTCAAAAGCAACTCTCTGCCAATCGTGATAGGCGAGATTCATGAGCGGCTTGGCAAGCGAGTCCTCAATTTTCAGCCACATTCCCCAAGGACGATAATGCCAGGGGCGATTTCTTACATAGAGGAAGCGTGGATTGTCGCATCCGAGAGCTTTGCGCTCAGCGAGGTGTCTGTCAATATCAGCCGCGTTGTAATCCGCGGTAATTACCGTTACATCGTGTCCCGTGGCGATCGCATTTACCCATCCCCAACCTACACCGGATTCAGATCCCATGGTTGGATTGCAGGCATAGGCAACTGCGAGTATCTTCAGACGTCTCATATCAAGCGGCTTGTTCCAACCGTTGCCGTCGTCTCCGTTCTCCTCATCCTTGAGGGAATCACATAATACTGCGGAATCACCTGCCTCAATTTCTTGGCAGCTGACTTTAGCGTGAGGATCTCAAGATAAACATAAATGGCGACCATGACCAGCAGATCGACCGAAAAGCTGGCCGTTGTGGTCTCGGGTATAGCTCGGACTGTAAAGAACATCATTACGGTGCCGCACTCCATCAAATGAATGCGATCGTCCGGAATCAGCCGCGCACTTTTTTTCTGAAGCTTGTAAAAGAGCATCCAACCAGTGATCCAGGAGGCAAAATAGGGGATGCCGCCGATGATTCCGGCGTTCAGCAGCGCCTGTAGGAATGAATTATGAACATGCCCATGGAAGACCAGACGGTCCGCCCATTGGCCGCGACCAAGAATCGGAGCGTCTTCGAACGCGGCGATACCTTGTGCGTATGTATGCGTACGTCCGGTCATGGTGAGAAATTCTGCTCTGTCCTGGCCTCGCTCGATGTAAACGGTGAAGCGATTCGACAAGGCGGTGGGAGACTCGAGAATCATGATTACGACAAGAGCAATGAATGCAAAAGGAAGCGCGTAGCGGCGCATTTTCGTCGAAACAAGCAATGCGAAGACGAGTGCCGCCAGAACACCGAAGACAGCGCCGCGCGATTGCATCCTGTAAACGATAGAGAAAGAAACCGCAGCGCCAGCAAGATAGAAAGCGATAAGGCTCCAGCCACGGGTGTAGTATGCCCTCACCAGGCACACCAACCCAGGAACCGCGGCCCATCGGGCTACTCCCGACGAACGAGATAATCCGTTCAAATCGGACAGGACATCCGATCCTGTTTCGGTAAACACTCGGCCGTGCGTCATGTACCCAATGGTTGCCGCAACCAGGAATGTTGCCACCCACGTGGCCAGGAGTAACCATCGAGCAGATTCAAGAGCATCCGGGCGATCGACGAAGGTCCACGCGGCCAATATCGCCGCCAGGAAAGTACACGACCAATACAAGGACCACGGTGGTATCGGGGAGAACACTGTTGCTAACAAGGCGAGAACTCCGTAGGCCATGAGATAGCGCGATGGAGCTTGCTTTGGCAGACGCAGCTTTCTTCGACGAAGCAGAATAAAAGTTGCTACGGGAAGCACTCCGAAAGGTAGAGTGGCGCGAACCAGGTAGAGCCAGTCGCTGAGGTTCTTTGGTGTTATGAAGTCCCACCAACCGCTATTAAGGTTGCACCAAACGCACGTCCACAATATTAGCGCGAGCGGCGCCGCCTGCCAGAAGCGATAGAAACGAATTGGAAGGGAACGAGCAGGAATCATGGGATTGCGATCTTACCGCTTGGGCATGAGTGGAGTTGTGGTCAACGGGGTCACGCTCTGTCTCATCAGCTCTTCGATATTGCCAAGGGCTCGGAGTAGCAAACCCGCGTTCAAGGACGCCAGGCCGCTGCCGATCGACATGGCCAGGCGTATGGTGAGGCCGAGGTAACACCGGCTAATCGAGAGACAGTGTTTGCGTACGAAATACAGACGGTTGCGGACTTCGTACCTTCCAAACGCCCGAGCAGACACGCGGCCCGATGTGGAAGGAAAATGGGAGAAGCCGGCGTTCGCAACGACGGCCAATCGTCCAACTCGACTTAGGGTGTAGCCAAAATCGAGGTCCTCCAGGTAACTGTAATCATCAAAGAACTCATCGAAGACATTGTGGTCGAATACTTCGCGGCGGAATAGGACAGCTGTCGATGGAACCCAATCGACGAATTGCGTCTCAGGCAATTCGCCGATAATCGTCTGCCAGCCGCTGGGAGAAACACTGCCAGGCCGCGGGGAGTACAGGCCAAGACGCTCTGTGAGGGAGCTGTATTTTAGAAACCCATTGCGCCGCGGAGGATAATTGCGAATATTGAAGGCAGCGCCTAGTAAGTCAGGCGCAGCATCGCTCCAAAAGGCGAGCATGTTTTCAAAGGCCTGTGACTCGAACGTGGTGTCGTCATCTGCAAATCCAATTAATGTCGCAGCAGCGTCGCAGGCCTGGATACCTATGTTACGCTGTGCGGCTGCCGACGGCGGCCAACGCCGCAAATAGCGCATCTTGAGCTCAGGGAACTCGGCTAAGATCGGTTCGACCGGCTGGTGGCTGGCATCGACGACCAATATCTCGTCGGGTCCGACAGTCTGGCGGCGCAGGCTTTCGAGCAACCTCCGCAAATCGTTCGGCCTGTCTTTAGTCGCGACAATCAGAGAAACTCTTTGCAACATCAATTCCAACTTCCGGAACCAGACCAGCTTGTTTGAAGTGGGACAGTAAGCCGGCAGTCAAGGCTCGCACTTCGCGCACAAAATTCTGCGCATGGAATTGTTCGGACTGGTCCCTCAAGTGTGCCCTTACCGAAGATTGCAGCGATTGATCTTCCAGAACTGACACGATCTTTTCAACGGCGTCTTCGAGATTTGAAAACAGCAGGTCCGGATGTCCGAGTATTTCCGCCTGCCCTCCTTCATTCGGAGCAAACACGATAGCGCCAGCTTTCACCATTTCCGCCACCGAGATGCCGAAGGGTTCTGCAGCTCGAGTCTGGATTCCGAATCGGCAGTTGGCAAGAATCTCGGCCTTTCTTGCGCCGGTTACCATTCCCTCATGAAAAACCCAATCTGCGCGCTCCCGGCATAGACGCGCAATCTGCTGCCCATAAACATCGCTTTCGATCTGTCCGCAGAGGTGAAGCCGGAGCGAGTGTCCGCGTTGTCGCACCCTCTCAAGTATCTCGATTGCCCTTTCAATCCGCTTTTCCGGGGCAATTCGCCCGATCATCACAAACGACTGCTCTTTAACCTCCCAGGGGACAATGGAAAATTCAATTCCGACAGGTGGGTATACGACCTCGGCGCATTCGACACCACAGTGCAGCTTCATGACCTCAGCGCTCCACCGGGAATTGGCTATAAGCACATCGTCCCGAAGAACATTTCGGCCGGAAGGTCTTCCATAGGCTGCCGCGATTTTCAGATAGGCCCAGCGGAGCAGCGACTCTCGATAGATGAAGCCTGGCGATGGAGGATCGAATCGCTCGCGAAGCTCCGGATTCCAACTGAAGTCCGCGATAAAGTGAACTGCGGGCAGGCCCCAATCCGTCGTATTGTACGCGCTGACTCGGACGTCATATTCTACTGCGATTTGCCGCGCGAAGCTTTGGTAACAAGCTCCTCGCAAGGCAGCCGCACTCATGCCACGCATTAGACGCGGGACGGGCGCAATGCGGACCTCGACCTCGTCTTCGCTGATTTGTGTGCCGTAGTAGAGGTTGAGAGCAGGCAAATCCCAACCGCCTGTCGTCATGACCGTCACATCGAAGTCGCACTTCAACGCCTCGATCAGCCACATCATCGTAGATTCCGAGCCGCCATGCCCCAGTTTTGGATGGCCAATGACTACCTTCCGACGACTTACTGGTCTTTGAACAGATTGCAGGTCAAATGATGCTTTCTTCACGTGCGCCTGCGCCGCTAGCATGAACCTTCCAGCGCTGAACATCCCAGAACGGAGCGCCAGATGAGCGCGCAAAGCACGTTGCTTTTCAGAATTGGACAGCGCGGCGCAGACTTTGTCCACGGCGTCATTCACGCCTGAGAAGAGGAGATCGGGGTTGTCAATGACCTCGTTTTGTCCCCCGACGTCCGAAGTAAACACAATTGCGCCGGCCTTAACCATTTCTGCAACCGAGATTCCAAAGCCCTCCGCGCCAGAGGTCTGGATCCCAAACCTGGAATGAGAAAGTATCTGGGCTTTCTTTGCACCAGACACTTGCCCTTCCAAAATGATCCAGTTCGAACGCTCGCGACAGAGCTTTGCGATGTGTCGTCCGTAGGGATCGTTCTTGATTGATCCGCAAAGGTGAAGCTGAACTGCGTGCCCTCGATTCCGTACGCCCTCCAGAATCTCGATCGCCCGCTCGACCTGTTTCTCAGGCGCAATCCGTCCGATCATGACAAACGCCTGCCCCTTATCGTTCCATGGAACATCGGGAAATTCTGCCGAAACGGGAGGGTACACGACTGCATTGCAGTCCACACCGCAATACTGCCTCACGACTTTGGCGGTCCAGTGGGAATTGGCAATCACCAGATCGTCGCGAAGCACATCCCGGCCCGAAGCCCTTCCATAAGCTGCTGCAATTTTCAGGTACGCCCGGCGTGCCATGGTATCCCGATAGATGAAGCCCGGCGAGGGCGGATGGAACTGTTCGCGTATCTCCCGATGCCAACTGAAATCTGCGATGAAATGAAGCGCAGGCAGGCCCCAGTCGGTAGTGTTGTATGCACTGATTCGAATGTCGTATTCTCTCGCGATTCGACGCGCAAAGCGCTGGAAACAGGCGCCCCGTAGAGCAGCCACATTCAGGCTGTGCAGTAGAAACGGAACTGGTGCAATGCGAACCTTGACCTCGTCTGGCCCCACCTGCGTTCCGTAATAGCTGTTCAGTGCCGGTAGATCCCAACCTCCCGTGGTCATAACCGTTACATCGAAGTCCTGCTTCAACGCCTCGATCAGCCACATGACGCGCGCTTCCGATCCACCACGGCCAATGAGCGGATGACCGATGACGACCTTTTGACGGCGTTTCAATCGAGTTTGACGATCTTGACCGCGGGATTGACTTGGCATGACGGAGCCCTATGCAACATTTATGAAGGAAAGGGAAGTCTCTCGCACAGAGAGAATGATCCATTGGCAAACTTGGGGTTGGCTGCTGTTGGTCGTGGCGGCCTAATCGGATTGAAGCAGCCTGACATCCGCTTCAGTGTAAGTGGCTCTCACTTGACGGTCGTTTCCATCCCCGTAAGTTACGTTCTCATAGGAGAGAGCCGATTGCTGGCTCCCTGGCACTGCTTGAAACGAAAAATAAGGCAACCTGGGAAGAATCTGCCTCACCTTGCAGCCCGCGCGAAGTGCCTGCACATGAAGCCATAAGTCGTCCCCCTGCGGACAGCAGTCCTTAAAAGCAGTGCCGGCTCGCTTCAAGACCGCCAAGAACGAAGGCGGATAAATTACGCCCATAACGCCAAGAGCGATGTTACGCACACTAGGGAGTGTAGAACTGCACACCTTAAAGGTTGCGTATCTCCCGATTCCAGTGTTATCTGTCTTCATAACAAAAGCCCAATAGCAGTTCACATTGTCAGGGTATTCCCGGTTCGCGTCGATAAGCTTTTTCAACCAATACCGCGGATAGAGAACGTCATCGTCGGCAGTTACCAACGGTTCCATAAAAACGTCTTCCGACTCTATGTGGGGATAATACTTTGTGTGTGATCCATAGTTTCTGCTTTGTTTGACTTCAAGGCCCCGTTTTTGAAGCCGGCGGATTGTTGCCGGAAGATTCCGGAATAATGCCTCATCGTCAATCCAAAGAATTAGTCTCGATGGTCTAACAATGCCCCCTGCGATTGATTCAATTGCAAGGTAGGCTGACTGGCTCCTCGCCCCGTATGTAGTCATCGAGACGACAGGGCCTCCCTGCTCTGTCACGGGCCGCCGCGTCAGCCTGTTGATCAGAAAGAACCGAATGACGTGCACAACCATCAGGGATTCGCGAACGATCCGGCGAGGAAGACGAATGAGGCGCTGGAAAGCAGGTGTGTTGGTCATGAGTCTTTCTAATCCAGAATCAACACCAGAAGCCGGACTCTTGAATCCTTCGGTAGTTACTCAAGAGCGTGCAGCGGAAGCAGGACCCCGCTGTCCATCAATGAAAGGCAGGGTGTGCCTGCACGATTTCAAGAATTGTCTCAACGCGGCTATTCCAGGTGCCAACTTCCAGTAACCGCGAGTAATTGCGTTCAACCAACTCGGTTAATGAGTTGAGATTGTTGAGCACCCATTCGATCTGTTCAAATTCCTGCCCTGTCTGTACTTCGATCACGGGGTTGTAGCCAAACAGGTCTTTCAACTCCTTAGGCCCATGCCCTACGATCAGGCACTTTGAGGCCATCGCCTGAAAGTACCTGTGTGTTACTGTCTCTACGCCCCCTGCTTCCTCGGGATGGGTCAGGGAGCGCGGAAAGCAAATCAATATCTTTGTGCGCGCCAGGCCGTCAACCAGTTCGGCTCTTCCGGGAAAGATGGATTTCGACTCGCCCCGCTCGTAAAGGTGGACTCGATTTGCCTGCGCAAGTTTTTCAGCGATCCGGTAGTGGTAGGGTTCATGTCTCCGGCCCATCTCCAGCACGTCGATATCCCGTTCCAGCCACGATTTCAAAGGGCAATACTCGCTGGGATCGGTAGCTTCCGGGAGCCACACCGCCGTCATTTTAGGAAACGCGCGGGAAAAGTACTCAGCGGACTGGCGCGCTGAGATAAAGGCAATGCGCACCCGCTCCCGTTTGTAAAATGAGGCCCACCAATCGTAGTACATGGGCCAGCAATCGAAGCTGTAAGGAATGATTTCGGTCCAGTAGGAAAACGGAAAGGTCTTCTTCTCCAGGAAGGACATGTAACTCACGAACACAGGCCCCGCGGAAGACCGGCGAAAATTCCACATCCAGCGAAATTTGTAGACGAAATTTGCAGCGAAGCTATCGGGAATGCTCATTGAGTCGGGTAAAGCTTCGATGCCGGCGCGCTCGCAGGCGCGTTCTATGGAGAATATCGGATACGTTGAGGGGCGCGGGGGCTCCTTGCTCTTGAGATAGCGAAGGCGAGCAGGCGCTGTGCGCAATTCGGGCGTTTGTTCCGTTACGCCTTGAGCCGAATCTGATTGTGTCGAGTTCATCAACTGAGCTGTGCTGCCCGAAGCATTGCAGGGCTGCCACTAGACATAAGACCGCTGATGGTGGTATCCGGATTCGCATCGCCAGCGAGATGCATCACTGTTCCTCCCCTTTGGGAATCGACGGGGAGTGTTTCAGTTTGCGGCCTTCCCACGCCCAGGCCGTTGAAATAATCGAGTCGAGGTCGTGTACGGGTTTCCAGCCCAGGATTTGATGCGCACGTTCAGCGCCCGCAACCAGGAGGCGGGGGTCGCCGGGGCGCCGAGCCTTGTCACGCGAGGGTACCTTCTTGCCAGAGTGCTTTTCGACCGCCGCAATGATCTCGCGTACGCTGTATCCGCGGCCGGTACCAAGGTTGAATGCCCCACTCTCTGCGCCGTTGGCCAAATGCTGGATTGCTAGAATGTGCGCCTGGGCCAAATCCTCAACATGGATGTAATCGCGGATTGCTGTGCCGTCCGGCGTTGCGTAATCCGTTCCAAAAATCTGCACCTCCGGGCGCTCGCCTCTGGCCGCCTGCATCACCAACGGAATGATGTGCGGCTCGGGATCGTGCGACTCGCCGATTTCGGTTTCTACATCGGCGCCGGCTGCATTGAAGTATCGCAGAGCGACCCAGCGAAGACCGTATGCCTCTCCATACCAGCGCATCGCTTTTTCGATAAAGAGCTTCGATTCGCCGTAGGGATTCGTGGGGCACTGAGGATGAGACTCCTCGAGCGGGAGATGCTGTGGATCGCCATATGTTGCACAAGTGGATGAAAAGACCAGATTCTTGACGTCCGCCTCTAGCATGGAATCCAGAAGACTCAGGCTATTGACGACGTTGTTCCGGAAGTAGTTTTGTGGCTGCGCCATCGATTCGCCGACATAGGCACTGGCGGCAAAATGGATGACGGCGTCAATTTTTTCGGTGCGCAGCACCCGCACCATCAGATCGCGATCACCGATGTTTCCCCGCACCAGCGCTCCCCAGCGCACCGCCCATTCGTTGCCCGTTGTGAGGTCATCGACGACGACCGGAGTATATCCCGCGCGCGCCAGTGCTTTGCATGTATGGCTTCCGATATATCCGGCCCCGCCGGCAACTAAGATTCGCAAGACAGCCCCCTCACGCAGTCGCATCGGGAGGCCTTAGGCCAAAGCCTTTCTCCCGTGCGCTGCAACTTGATTTCATAAAGAAAAACGCCAGCAACGCCTTGAGACAGCGCCCGCGCAAATTCGAAAAGCTGAGGGCAGGAGATCGAAGAGGGCGGCCTCAGACACTCAAAGATGCAACCTTCTCGTACAGATGCAGATACTGTTCGGCGACTAAGGAGCACGCGAACTTTGCGACTGCGGCGATACGCGATTGACGACTGAGTCTTGCGCGCCGGTCCACATCCGTCAGCGCCCAGCGAATCCCCGCGGCGAAAAAAGGCGAGTAAGTCAAGGTGTGATCCTGACTGAAGTAACTGCACGAGGCGCCGAATTACAACTGAAAAGATCCTGCAAATCTAATGCAACGCCAATGCTCGACTTATCGAGCGTAGCACTCGCCGCAGCGGCTTCGGTATTCTTCCACGCAGTTGCAAAAGGTTGTACTCCAATAATTCTAGGGGTGAGGGAGCTTCAAATCCGAAATAAAGCGTGCTTCTTAAAGCCCGCGCGTCGAGTGATGCGTTCCACTCAATTTCCAGTGGGTGAACCAATGAACCGCAATAGTCCTGGGACTTTCGAAACCCGTCCCGGTGCTTTCCATCTGTTGTGTGCGTTGCATCGGGACCAAAACCGATATTCGACACCATATTTACAGAAGGAACAACGCTAAGACCATCTTGCCTAAGGCAATTAAATGTCCATTGATAATCCCACGTGTCAATTTCGCCTCGCGAAACACGGTCCAAAATGCCTCGCCAGAATAAGCACGCAGAACGATCTTTTAATGCTGCATAGAGCCAGTTAGTATCCCTCAGAGATGGCCAATCCCGTACATGAAAATCGTACGATTGCCAAGCACGGCTCCACGTTGCCCATCCCCATATCCATGAGTACCGCGAAAAGGCATAGCTCCGGCCTTGAGCCCTTTGGTATGGGTACACGCTCGTTCCACTAATCGCGGATATCCTGGTGTTGGTGGAATATCTTTCGAGGAGCTCCGCGCAGTATCCGAAGAAGCCTGCGGTGGGTAGACAGTCGTCCTCGAGGATAATCGCACGGTCATGGCGGTCAAAAACAGCATTCAGTCCAGACGCCATTCTGTGCCCACAGCCAAGATTGACGTTAGAGTATTGCCGCGTCACGGAGCAATCCCAATCAATTTCTTCAGTGACTGCACGAGCCGCGAGGCAAAGCTTACGTTCTTCTTCATTCCTCCACCCGTCGGCAGTGACGATTAGCGTTGCTGGACGAGCCGCACGAATCGCATCGAACACCTGCCGAGTGCACTCAGGGCGGCGGAAGATGAAGAACGCTACTGGAGTGCTCAATACTCTATGTGGAGTGGTGATATCGTGACCGCCCGCTTGGGCAAACTGCGATGGAACGGCTGGCATGTTCGCCTTTCACTTGAAACCAAATGCAAGCGTAGTGCACTGACCTGTGTTTCGCAAACGCGGGCGCGCAACATCATTCCATACTGCAAACGGTCCCGGCCAATTTGGGGTGACATCGTGCAACGCTACGAGCCCTCCGTCTCGTACATGTGGGAAGTAGGTGTCGAAGTCACTGAGCACATCTCCATATTGATGAGAGCCGTCGATGAAGAGGAAATCGATTGGGCTGTTCCAGCGCTCAGCAATCTCACGAGAGGTACCCACCAGGGGGCGAACATACTGAAACAGGTTGAGCCTCTCCAGGTTCTTCCTAAATTCCCCGAAGAACGCGCGTTCGCCGAAGTCGGAATCATTGCCATTAAAAGTATCTATACAATAGACCGATTTCTGGCTGCCGACACATCCAAGTGCAAGACAGGCAGTCGAGCGGCCTTTGAAGCTACCTATCTCGACAATTTGTGCTTGCGGGTGGAGCTTATAGGCCGTCTCGTAGAGCCACCACTCCTGTCCAGGCACCAGGTACCCCTCTATGCTATCGATATCTGGCCAAGATCGCTGGAATCGACGCCGCCTGGAAGTTGGAATGTGAAGTGACTGAAGTAAAGAGCGCAGACGGCGTATGGGAATTGGCCAAGTCATGAGTTTTTAGCTCCGCATATTGTGGAATGATGAAGTCACATTGCCTAGTGTCCAGCGAGAGTCGAGTAGAAGAAGTGCTTGTCCGGAAAAACCCGCATGCCCTGTACCGTAGAAATCACTTTGCACGATCTCGAGCGTTGCGACCGATCCGCGTGGCCAGTCGGCCTCTGAGGCGTTTTCGACGATTCGCACGCCCACCTGATAATCTCCGGGGCTAAGTGGTTGCTGAACAAGGACGCACCTAAAGACACCCCTAGCCGGTAGATCGGAGAAGTACTGTCCGACGTAGCTTGAATAGTGGACGAACAGCATTTGATCCCAGAGTGAGCTTAGAGAGACCCCAACGTCGACGTTCCGAGTATTCGGTGCTGCCTGGAATTCAATCGCGACAATCACAGGCTCTCCAGATTTCGCGCGTTGAATCATGCAGCCGTTCTCATCTTCAAACCAGCAACCGGTAACTTTGACTCGACCGTTGCCCGAACGACGCATTTGCTCAAGACCATTGCTTCTTCCGTCTTGGCCTCTCGAATCTTGTATGTACCCGGAAAGGACTGTCGAACATGAGCCTTGTGCCGTCACGCGTCCGCTGCTTATCCAGAGAGCACTAGCGCAGAGATTCTCAACCGCAGCCAGGTTATGACTTACCAAGAACACCGTTCGCCCCTCGCTCGCCACTTCGCTCATTTTACCCAAGCACTTTCTCTGGAACGCTGCATCTCCGACCGCCAATACCTCATCTACAAGGAGAATTTCTGTCTGCAGATGGGCGGCGACTGCGAAGGCAAGTCGCAGATACATTCCGCTGGAGTAATGCTTTACGGGAGTATCGATAAACTTTTCGACTTCGGCGAAGGCGACGATGGCGTCGAAGTTTTTGGCGATCTCGGCATTTTTCATGCCGAGTATGGAGCCATTGAGATAAACGTTGTCACGACCGGTGAGCTCGGGGTGGAAGCCGGTGCCGACCTCGAGGAGGGAACCGACACGGCCGCGAATTTCAATATGGCCGGTGGTGGGTTCGGTAATGCGCGACAGGATCTTGAGAAGCGTGCTCTTGCCCGCTCCGTTTCTGCCGATCACGCCGACGATATCGCCATGTTTGACGTCGAACGAAACGTCTTTAAGAGCCCAGATCGTGTCTTCGTCATGATTCGCCTGGGAGCCATCCCTTCCCATTAGGGCGCGCGCGGCGCGAAAGGGGGCTGATGCGGCGCTGGCAATGGAGTCGCGCAGGGATTTGTATGTGTAATGGCCGCCGTTTTTCTGAAGAGCGCCGATGCGATACTGCTTGCCGAGATTTTCTACGCGAATTGCGATATCGCTCATGGGGCAATACTCATGTGGCAAAACACCTTGTGGGGCTGGCGCACCTGTGCCGCAATAGAGACGGGTGCCAGGTCAGACGACGTCGGCAAAGGTCTTCTCCATGCGACGGAAGTAAAACACGCCGCCGACGAGGATCAACACGGATGCGATGGATGAAACAGCGATCATGGGGCCAGGCGCGGTGTTGGTTCCGAGCAGCGCCCAGCGGAAGCCTTCGACAACGCCGACCATGGGATTCAGGCCGTACAGGGTTCTCCAAATGCCATGAAGCATGCTTGAGGGATAGGCAATGGGGGTTGCAAACATCCAGAACTGGGTGAGGAAAGGGACGGTGTAGCGCACGTCGCGGTATTCCACATTGAGCGCGGAGAGCCACAGGCCGACACCGAGCGCGGTGACGAATGCCATGAAGAAAAAGGCGGGAAGATAGAGGCACCTGAGGGGCGGCGCCTGGCGATAAAAGGCCATCATGCCGACCAGCAGGATAAAGGATATGGCAAAATCGACCACACCGGAGAGCACGGCCGACAAGGGGATGGTGAGGCGCGGGAAGTAGACCTTGGAAATCAGGTTGGCGCTGCTGACCAGGCTGTTCGACGACTGAGTGAGCCCGTTAGAAAAGAAGGTCCAGGGTATTAAACCAGCGAGGGTGAAGAGCGGGTAGGGAATGCCGTCAGAGGGAACTTTAGCTAGTCTTCCAAAAAACAAGCTGAAGACAAGCATGGTGAAAAGCGGCTGAATGATCGCCCAGGCGGCACCGAGCGCGGTCTGCTTGTAGCGGACTTTGATCTCGCGCCAGGTGAGGAAATAGAGCAGCTCGCGGTACTCCCAAAGCTCACCGAGCTTGAGAGCGACCCAGCCGCTTGAAGGGTCGATGACGGTGAGCGGGATCAAAGACTTATCGACCTGGATGGCGACTGCTGCGTCCGTGCTGTTAGATTTCATTTAGGCGTTTAACACTCGCGTTTCTTGAAAAATTCCATCCCTGCATAAAAGATGAAACGGGGGCCGTCGAGCAGGTCGCGGCGCCAGAGTTTGCCGGGCTCCCTGATGAAGCGGTAGACCCATTCAAAGCCCGCGCGGCCCATCCACTGCGGACAGCGGGAGACGGTGCCGGCGACGAAGGCGAAGGCTGCGCCGACACCGATCGCGACCGGCACATTGAGCCGCGCCAATCGCTCGTGGATCCAGATGTCCTGTTTCGGCATGCCGAGCGCGACCCAGAGAACGTCTGGCCGGGCGGCATTGATGCGCGCAACGATTTCGGCCTCCTCGGATTGCGTAAGGGGGCGGAAGGGTGGGGAATAGGCGCCGGCAATTCTGTGGCCGGGAGATTCGCGCCCGACTTTTTCGCAGAGCGCGGCGAGCGTCTCTTCCGTGTCGCCGTAGAAGTAGCTGCTGTAGCCCTTTTGGTGAGCGCGCTTGAGGAATTCGGACATGATTTCGGTCCCCGGCGCGCGGTCAACATTGCGATGGCCATGCAGGCGGGCGAGCCAGATGGGCGCGATTCCGTCGGGCACCCAGAGCTCGGCGCTGTTGAGGATGGAATGGATGCGCGGGCTCTTGTGGGCTTCAAGCAGTCCGTGAAAACCGGTGACGACGGCTTGGCGGCAACGCCCGTCGCGCTTCCCGATCCAGCTCTCGATGTGGTCTACCGTACAGGCGGGCGAGATGAGGTGTACGCGCGATCCGAGGATGTTGACAGACGGTTCCGCGCACGCGCCCTGCCGAGCTTCCGGAGTATTCAAGACGGGTTCCTGGCGATCCCGATCATTACTAGGATTTGTCTTCGTTCCTGTAGCCATAGTGACCGTAGCGGTAGTATCCATAGGAATAACCACCCGATGAAGTGTTCTGCCCCACCTGATTCATGACCACACCGATGATGTTGGTGCGAAGCTTTTTGAGTGTCGAGACTACGGCGGCAACTGCTTTTCGCTTAGTTTCCGCGGCCAGGCTGACAATGAGTACTCCATCGGCTGCAGTAGCAATCTGGAGACACTCGGCAAAGCCCAGCAAGGGCGGCGAATCGATAATAACCAGGTCGTATTCTTTATTGAATTCGTCCAGCAGGGAAGATAGGCGCGGGCCGATGAGATCGGCGGCGCGATGAGAGCCCGGGCCGGCCGGAAGCAAGCTCAGATTCGGCTTGCCCTCGATGGAATGAATGGCGTTCTGCCAAGCCAGGTCGCCGGTGAGCACATTGGAAAGGCCCTCTCGCGGCGTGAACCCGAATTTTGAATGCAGGCTGGGGCGGCGCAAGTCGCAATCCACTAATAATGTTCTCTTGCCACGATCGGCATTGGCGATCCCCAGGTGCGCGGCGATGGTTGTCTTGCCCTCGGAAGGTGCAGCGCTGGTGAGAGCGATTGAACGAAGACGCCCTTCGAAATCGGAGAGCAGAATGGTGTTGCGAATGGTGCGAACGGCCTCCTCAAAACTTGAGGTAGTGCCATAGTAGCCTTTGGAATTGGGGCTGGGAACGATCTTGGCGAGAGCGGCCTCCGACAGTGCTGGAATAATCGGCCTTGGCAGCTGAGCCGCGGCGCGGTCAATGGGCATGGTTCCGATAACATCGACGCCCAGGAACCGGCTGGCCTCCAATGGATCGCGGAGTGTGGTGTCGATAGAATCCAGTAGAATTGAAGCTCCGATCGCCAGGATCATCGAAACAAAAAGTGCCAGCAGGAGATTGGTGCTCATATTCGGATATATAGGATGCAATGGCGGCCGTGCTGGATCGGCAATGCTGATGTTGTTGTCCTGGAATCCCGCATTGATGTCCGCCTCCTGAATCTTCTTGACCAATTCGTCATATAGGGCTTTGTCGGCATCGGCCTCCTGTTTCAACTGCCGATACTGAAACGAGCGGGAATTGAGACTGTCCCATTCCGACTTTGTGTCGGCCACGGTCTTTCCCAACATCTGTTCGCGGCCTACAGCCTGACTATATTGTGTCTCGATTCTTGCGGCGATATTGCTGCGCGTTTCCTGGAGCTCTTTTTCGAGTTCCGCAACTTGATTTTGGGCCTTCAGGTATTCAGGATGATTGGAACCGTAAGTCAACTTGACTAACTCGAAGTGCTCGCGCGCCGCGCCCAGATTATCCATGATCTTCGCCATTGATTCCGACTGCGAGGAAACCTGGGCAGCCTCAATGGAGCCGGTCTTGATGGCCTCCAACGCTGCCTGCTTGTTCACCCGGTCGATCTGAGCGCTTGTATACTCCGAGTTCAGTTGTATGAGCCTGGATGAAAGAATGTTGGATTTATCTTCCGGATCGACAACATCGAGGTCCCTTTCAAACTGCCCAAGGGCCAGATTGGACCGCTCCATCTTTGCCCTCAATTCATCGAGCTGCCTTTCCATAAACGAAGACAATGAGGCTGAAGAACGAATGCGAATATTGTAAGCGTGGGCCAGAAATGAGTTCGCAACCGCATTTGCAACGTCCGCGGCGCGGTGCGGGTCAGTCGATCGATAGCCGATAAGCAAGAGATTGGTGCCCGTGGGGCGGCTGACCGAAAGCGGGCCCAGCGAAATGGGCGCCTCCGCCGCTTGCTGCGCGGCAACAGTGTCTGGCTGATTTGACTGTCCCTTCGCGTTCAGCAGATGGAACTGCTCCGCTACCGGGCGAATTACAGCGTCTGACTTAATCAGCCTGATCTGGGTGGCCAGGAAGGTGTCAGGGTCATCGATATATGCGTTTGAAGAATCCTGGCCTACAACTCCCGACGGAGCCTGGAAGTTTACGTTTATCGTGGCGATCGATTCGTAGATGGGCTGCAGGCGGGCTGTAACGATGGCAGTCACAAGCACGCAGGTTGCAACGAATGCCAAAATTTTCCAGAGTTGGCGGCGCAGAATCCAAAGATAGTGCGACAGGGGAACCGATGGCGCCTCCGCTTCAAGCTCCTGGGGCGGTGCCATCGGCGCGTAATAGGCGACCGGCGCCGCATCGTTGGAGGAACTGGGGGGAAATATCTCGGGCAGTTTTGCTTGTTCAGGCATAAAACCTCTTCAAATCATTAACGTGTCAAATAGAGCACAATGCCGGCGATCGAATTAATGGGTCAAATAGAGCACAATGCCGGCCACGCCAAAGCCAATCCCGATGGCCAGTTGAAAGGCCTTTGAAGTGATCTTTTGCCCCTCGGAATTCGCAACATAAAGCAGGTCATCGGCGTACAGCGGGACATCCGGGGATCTGAGGGTCATTATTTTCTTTATTTCAATGGGGATCTGGTCCCTGCGACCCCCGGCCTCCAAGCGGTAGATGTAGGCCGTATGGAAGGTGTAGCTGTCCAGACCGCCCGAGAGCATGACCGCCTTGAGGACGGTGCTTTCGGGTCCATCCGTGATCTGGAGCGGCCCTGGATGTTTGACATTGCCCACAACAAAGATACGGCCCGCGGGAAGAACGCGAACGTACTCTCCACCTTCCAGCGTGAGATCGGATGCCGGGTTTGAAACTTCCATGACGGAATTCACTTGAACGCGCTCAACCAGGGGCACCGATGGGCCCCCAGCGAGCGATGGCGGATGGCTGACCTCGATGACTGAGCCCGCATTCTCGCTAAGCCCTCCCGCCTTGACAATTGCTTCCAGCAGCGTCACCGAACCGGGAGCCTGAAACGATGTCGGATTTCTGACAGCGCCGAAAACGGTGATTGGCTGGCTGTGGTGCTCGATAACTGTCACCGACACGATGGGGTCGACCATCATGTGCTCATCGACCAAGGCCGCCGCGATGGCGCTTTCAAGCCCGTCCGGAGTGAGCCCCGCGGCCCGGATGTGCTGGCGCACCATCGGTAGGCGGATATCGCCCTCGGAATTCACGCGCACGTTGCCTGTCAACTGCGGTGCGTCATAAACCGAAATGCCGACCACATCGTCACTCCTGAATCTCTCGGAAGACGAAGCGGGAATATTGCTAGTGGGGGTTGCGCCACTTACCTGGCTTGGATCCGCCTGCGATTGCGCCTTAACCGAACTGCCAACAGAAACTGCCAGAAGAATTATGGCTAAACATCTCATTAACGGCTCCCGGATACAAGTGTGCGGCATTCGATCGTGGCTGCTGTATCCTGCTGCTCGATCGCGCCGGGGTTTTCGGGTCTTATTCATTGTTATTCATTGGTTGACATTGGGCTTTAGCGCTGTAATTACTGCCGCAAGCTGCTCGATTTTTCGATCGAGGTTTCTCATATGAGTACGGAATTCGCCCACGTGAATACCCACGACATCCTCATGTCTTTCGCCATTAAGAAACACGCGCATTGCATCGCGAGTGAAGTCCGATACGCTGCGGGCGCCGGAAGCTGAGCAGAGACGTCGGAGCGCCGAATACTCCTCCTCGGAGAGCCGGACGCTAATCATGCGTGAACGTGGATTCAGAATTGTCATATCGGATCCAGATACAGCTGAGTTAGAGGGTTACGATCGTCACTCGCAAACTCGGGGCGACTGCGCGCTCCGCGGGCTGACGACTTGGTTTGGCTCTTAGTGGATATTGGTGGATCAGGATGCGGGGAATGTTTCAGGGCAGGCTTCGCCCCCGTGGGTCCCATCTTCATGGCCAAACTCGAAGCAATCAAATCACGCCCGTGAATCCGGTCTGATCGGATCGCCACATTCAAGGCCGTCTGAATGCGAAGACGGAAGCCTGTTTTGCCAGTCTCAAGGAGAAACTAGAATAAGAGACAAAGTAACACGCACACCTAAAACATACAAGAGAAATGTGAGACAGAAGTTTGACACATGTAAATGCAAATCTTCCGATCTAAGTGTACTATTTTAAGTCACTTCTTTCCCTCATAGACCTCCGGGGGCGCGGTAATTCGTGTGACGAATGTGAAATTATGTATGACGTTTCGCTCCAGGGAGATCCTCTTAGGAGTTTTGCTCCAAATTGGGTCCGCGACCAAGGCAGGCAAATTGAAAAGTTGAATCAAAGAGGCAAATTGAGCGGAGAAGGCCCTCGACGATCAGATCGAAGTGGGAATCAATTCTGAACCATCGATGCGAAACTGTCCAACAAACTGTGCTTCAAGGCCAAGTTTAGGCCCAGGATTAGGGACTTACCGCGGCTTTACCACCACCACCACCACGCGCAAGCGCAATTGCGGCCGCGGCGGCGCCGCCTATAAGAAGTCCGGCAATCAGCAACTTGGTCCTCTTCGACATCTGGGTGCCGCCATTGATGTCAATCGACTTTACACAAATTGTCCCGGTGCTTCCCGGCTGTCCGGAGCCTCCCTGAATGGTGCCGGAGACCACCACTTTATCGCCCACAAACCCATGTGGATCTTTGCATGTGATTACATACTTCACGTTCTCGTCGGTGGTGAGATAATACGTGCCATTTTCAAGCGTGACCAAGCCCACACCATAGAACTCGGTAGGGCTTGCCCCCTGCTGCATGGCAAACGAAACCACGCGTCCGGGGCGGACATTGGCCAACATGACACCATTCTCGCTGGTGACACCGAAACTGCCACTCAATGAGGCGACCTCTACCGTGTTTCCCGAAACTATAGAGACGACACCGCGTGAATTGAGCCCATTGGGGATGACGCGAATGCCGTTGGCTTGCAGTTCAAATGTACTGGGCGCGGCCAATTCGCTTTTTCCCTGCTGCAGGACCAGATGGTCTTTATATAGAATGCCGCGGGAACTTGAGGACAGAGTGATCTCAGCGCCCTTGTTCAGGCGCAGATCCGCCGTAGCCTGCCCGGTCTCCACCACCGACCCGTCGAACAGCGTGGCGTTACTGTTGACCACGTAGCTGTCCACGCGGATGACACCACGAGCGCTGGCTGTGCCTATCGAGACGGTCCCGGCTGCTGCATAGGACAGCAGGCACATCAGTACTGCCGCAACTTGAAGCTTCTTGAACATGAATCGCCCTCGCGGCTCGAGGTGCCGACACACCTCAGCGGTACCTGCACTCTCTTATACGCTAAAACATTGCTGACTACAAGACGCTTGTCGATTGAAATCAAGTCGGTTACGCATTACCGATGTAATACACCGGACTGCAAGAGCGCCCTCTGCGGCACTTGCCCGGAGCTGGTCGATTTCCCAAGGCGTCATATCAATATAGATACCTGTCCTGGGTGGGTACCTGTCCTGGCAGGATTCTGCAATAAGTTCAAAAAAACGGCTCGAAGCTGCCAAGTGCACGATTTGGTTTGACGACAACGCCTCAGGTGCTATGCTGGCCCGGTGGTTACGATGCCTCCTCTCCAACGCCTGGTTGTCTCCGCGCTGCGGATTTCCATCGTGGGAGCCTGCTGCTACGGAATCTGGAGTTCGTTGACGCTGGCGCGCGCCGGCTACCTGTTCAAACAGGATACAGAGCAATCGGTGCGCGCCGCGGTTGGTTTGGTGCCCGATGGATGGGAGTATTGCATGCGTCTGTCCGAGCTTGACCAGGCGCACGCGCGGGAGCTGTTGAGCGAGTCGCTGCGGCTCAATCGCTATAATTCCCAGGCGGACATTGAATTGGGCCTGCAATATGAGGCTGACGGAGACTTCCCCGACGCAGAGAAGCTACTGCTCGAAGCCTACGATGTGGACCACACCTACACGCCCCGCTGGAGCCTTGCCAATTATTATTTACGCCGCGATAACATGCCGGAATTCTGGGCATGGGCGCGAAGCGCCGCGGCCATGCCAAACGAAGACATCGGCTCGCTTTTTGAGCTGTGCTGGCGGGTAACGTCGAATCCAGACGCGATTAACCGCGCAATCCTCAATGAGAAGCCCGAAATGATCCGCCAGTACATCGGCTTTTTGTTAGGCAAGAATCAGCCGGCTGCCGTTGCGGCCGTAGCGGCGCAACTGGTTCGCTGGGGCGACCCGGCAACCGATCGCCCACTTCTTCTGGATATTGTCGATAACCAGGTTGACCTTAATGAGGGGGCCGCGGCGGCCAGGTTGTGGCATCTGCTGGTTGAACGGCATTGGGTCAATGCGGATTCGACTGTACCCAACAACGCCGGCTTTCGGCGCGAGCCGCTTCCGGTCAGTTTCGATTGGTTGCTTCAGGATTATCAGGGCCTCCACTCATGGCCTGGGGCTTCTGGCCTGGAATCCGAATTCGGCGGCACTCAGCCGGAGGATTGCATTATTGCCCAACAGGCTGTGGTTTTGAGGCCGGGCAACTACGCAATGTCTTACTCCTACCACACATCCGACATCTCTCCGGCATCGGGAATCCACTGGCAGATTGTCGATGCAAAAACGGGCACTGTCCTGGCGGAATCACCCGATCTTTCCAGTGACGCCCTTTTGTCTTCGGGATTCGGCTTCTCCGTGTCAACTGCCGCTCCGCTGCTTCAGCTACGTCTGGTATATCGGCGTGCGCTCGGAACAGCTCGCATCTCAGGTATGCTCGATGTAGTGTCTACTCAAATTCAGGCGATTCCCAAGACATGATTTGTCCAGATTGTGGTAGTGCCGATGTACGCGTTTCGAAGAGTTCTCGCCTGGGAGATGTTCTAAAGCGAGTGCGGGGGAGCGATGCGTTCCGATGCAGAAGCTGCCGTAGCCGTTTCTTTGGCCCGCGGTCTCCCGATTCGGGCCCGGTATGGGAGATCTTGAAACCCGGCAACAACCCATCGATCCGGCGCATGAGCACTCGAGCAAAAAGACGCCTTGTGCGCCGGCTGATTGCAGGAGCGATCTTCACTTTTGCGTTTATCCTGTTTTGGTTTTTTCTACGCTATT
Organism: Acidobacteriaceae bacterium; assembly: GCA_003142935.1. Lineage (GTDB taxonomy): Bacteria > Acidobacteriota > Terriglobia > Terriglobales > Acidobacteriaceae > Telmatobacter. The sequence continues at coordinate 55,675 of PLOG01000170.1, read as the reverse complement.
TGGTTGGAGCGATAGCGCCCCCGCAAGATTTCTGAAAGGCTGAGAGTCCCCTCCGGAGTTCAGCGGCGCCCCCGAAAAATCTCCTTGGCTCCAACCGGTCCGTTCAGCGGGCCGCGACCTTGTTGTCCTCTGAGTTAGATATGTTTCTGTACCGGTATGCGGGCTGAAATGACAGGCCTGGCTCTCTGCTGCCGTGACTCGTCCGGCATTCGCGACATATAGAGCAGCGCAAGCAGCACAAACATCCAGCCTGGAACCCCCGGATGGAAGAACGGGAAATCGACGCACGCGTGCAGCATCGCCGCCATCAGTCCCAGCCCCCAGGGGTTCCTGATGACTGCGGGTAAAACGGCGGCAAAAGGAATCAGAACCAGCAACAAGAAAGGAATTCCACCGTCGGCGGCAAACTCCGCCCAGTCGTTATGAGCATGATTGACGTAAAGGTAGAGCGATGGGTCAATGATCGCGTATCGTGGGTAGACCAGAGGAAAGGTTCCCAGGCCGTAGCCAGTAAGCGGACGATTCTTCGCCATGTCCGCCGCAGCCTGAAGGAACTCCTGGCGCGTCACGTACGGGGCTTTCTCCTGCAAGCGCAGCCAAACCCGCTCCCATCCAACAGCAATAGTGAATGTTGCCGCCAGCACGGGAACGATCAGCAGCATTGCCGTCGTGGGGCGGGAGGGCAGGCCGGTTTCCGGGTCCCGCAGCTTTACCAGCCCTATCGCCAGCATGGCCAGCAGTTCCGCAGTGCAGAGAACCGCCCCTGCGCGCGATGCCGAGCCGATCACCGAGCCAAAAAGGATGCCGCCGGAGATCACGTACCACCACGAACGCCAGCCTTCGCGCAGCGCCCGCCAGAGAGCGATGGGCAGAGCCAACTCCACGAATTGCGAGTAACCGTTACGGGAAACGAAGGTCGCGTAGACGTTCGGATACCCGGACGGGAAGACCCACAGCACCTGGCCCCCTGAAGTGAAAAGTTCGGTTAGGCAAAGCACCGCTATTGCGGTTGCGAAGATCAGAAATGCGCTCAGGATATTCCGGCGTGCGGTCCGGGTTCGAGCAGCCGTCTGGGTGAGAAAGAAGACTCCAGCCAGAGCCCCCCAGCTCAGAACAGCCTTGCGCGTCTCCACGCTGGAAGCCGTGGTGTGCGCCACCAGCTGGACGACGCCCCAAAAGGGAATGAGATAGACAAGCCAGGGCGCCAGGCCGCCGGCGAGGTGTTCCCATCCGCGGGCAATGCCGGCCAGCATGTACCCGGCCAGAAGGACAAAGATGCCGATCTCGAAGGACTGAGGCGCCCAGGCATCTTGCACAAATGCAGTCGCAGTGGAAAAGGCCAGCAACAAAAGCAGGCACGCGGCAACAACCGTCGGCGTATACCGATGGGCTTTGCCGAGCTGGTTATCAAACCCGGCATCCGCGTTAATGGGTATAACAGGCAATGCGACCATTGTAAGCCAATTCGTTCTTTCCATTGCAACTTGGCTTGGACTCGCTCCACGGCGTTCTTCCCGCCCGCACCGCCAAAACCAACTGCGAAACACTCTGCCGCGGCAACGATGCGCTGCCAGGGTTAGTGGTTTCTAATGTCTCGCCTTAAAACTTGGCAATCCTCACGCTCTGTTCTGTCGATAACTCCACCGGGCGCAAATGCCGGGTGGCTGGAGGGCGACATGAACGCAATACGGGGAACCATGCTCGGCTTGGTCGTGGCCTTGGGCACTTTGGCAACTTCGGCGCAGGACAACACGATTCCGCTGAAGCAGATTGAAAAGGATGCGCAAAACCTGCAACTGTCGGCAAGAGCCGCGGTGCCGGATAACGAAGCCGCTGTCGAGCATGCCAATGCAATGCTCTCCGGCTCGTCTTCTTCCGCGGCAGGGCTTGTCCTTCCGGCTCCCGCCCCCAGGTTTCCGCGAACTCTCAGTCCGGGCTTCTTCCTGCTTAACGGAGCGCACCTGGGCATGGCGGTCTTCGATGTGGAGATGACCCAGCACTGCCTGGCGGACCATCACTGCGTTGAAGGAAATCCCCTGATGCCTACGTCGCAAGCCGGAGCGCTGGGGGTGAGTTTGGCGCTGGTCGGCTCAGGAGCATTCATCAGTTACAAGCTAAAAAAGCAGGAAACGAAGTTGTGGATGCTTTCCCCGGTGGTCGGGATTGCGGCTCACACCATAGGTGTCGCAACCGGTTTTGCACACCGCTAGCCCGTTTTGCATTTTGCGGATTTTCATCGCCGAACCGCCTTTTCGAGGCGCGTCGGAGAATCCGCGATCGTTTTCGCCCGGAATCGGGTCTGTTGACAGATCGAATTGAGCCGGCGCAAACTGTGACTGACGGTCAATAATGGGTAACACTCTATTATGAGCATCGGTCGCAGATCAAAATTGGATGCACCGATCCGCGGCTCGCGCGGGGCGAACAAGGCCTCCATCCAACCCATCGAAATGGGACGCCGCGAGCGCCGCGCCGCCGCAACCCGCCTGCGTCTCTTCCGTTGCGCGCTTCGGCTCTTCGCCAAACACGGCTTCCAGAACGTGACCGTGGAAGACATTACCGAAGCCGCGGATGTGGGCAAGGGAACCTTCTTCAACTACTTCGAATCCAAGGACCACGTGCTCGGCGTGATGGCCGAGATTCAGCTTGGCAAGGTAAAGGACGCTGCTTCCCGCGCTCCCCTGAGCAAGCAGCCGATTTATGCGGTATTACGCAGGCTCGCGCAGCGCCTGGCCGAAGAGCCCGGACGCAGCCCCGGCCTGGCGCGAGCCTTCATCTCCTCATTCCTGACCAGCCCGAGCGTTCGAGAAATTCTGAAACGAAATATGCAGGAGGGCCGTAAAGCAATAGGGGGGCTGATTGTGGAAGGTCAACGCCGCGGAGAGATTGATCCGCGTCTGAAGCCGGCAAAAGCTGCGCTCCAATTCCTGCAGATGTGCATTGGATCTGTTCTGTTGTGGTCGTTGCATGAAAAGCCCGCGCTCGGAGCATGGATCGATGACAGCTTTCAACACTTCTGGAGATCGATCGCCATCTCCCGCAAAAAGAAGGCATCATGAAACCGGATTTTCTTAAGATCGCACTTCTCCTACTCGCAGGCATCGTGGCAAGTCCGCTCGCAGATCGGAACTGCCAAGGCCAGCCACCCGCGCCCTACCGGCTCACCTTGCAGGATGCGATTCAAAAGGCGCTGCAGGCCAACCTCAACGTGCTGGTGGCTGGAACCCGCGTCGATGAGGCAGAAGGCGCGCGCCAGCGCAGCATGGCGGCGGCGCTTCTTCCCCGCGTCAATGCGCAGACGTATGCCAACTATCAGAACCGCGATCTACGCGCCTTCGGCATCTCTCTGCCGCCCATCCCAGGCTTCGCTGGCCTTCCCAGCGTGGTCGGGCCGTTTTCCAACTACGACTTCCGCATCTATGCGCAGCAGAATGTCATCGATCTTGAGAGCTACCGCACCTTCAAGGCCAGCGAGCTTGCCGTTGACGCCGGCAAGATGGACGAGCGAGACGCGCGCGATCTGATTGTCCGCTCCATCGCGGCGCTTTATTTGAATGGCCAATCCGCCGCTGCCCGCGTGGATGCTGCTCAATCGCGCGTGAGGGATTCAACCACGCTGCTCAAACTAGCCAGCGACAAGCACGATGCGGGCACCGCGACCGGCGTGGACGTGCTGCGCGCCCAGGTACAACTCGCCAACGACAAGCAGGCCCTGCTGGTCGCGCAAAATGCGTTGAAGCAATCGCTCCTCACCCTGGCGCGTAACCTCGGCATGAGTCCGGGCACGGCGATGGAACTCGCCGATCCACTACATTATCAGGTCTTGCCGCAATCGCAACCCGACACCCTGTTACCAACTGCGCTCAAAGCGCGCTCAGACTATCTCTCGCTCTCGAGCCAACGTCAGGGCCTTCTAGAGCAGCAGCGCGCCAACCGCGCCCGCTCCTATCCAAAGCTCAGTCTGAACGGCAACATCGGAGAACTTGGCCGCAGCATCGGCAGCGTCCAAACCACGGGCCTGATTCAGGGCCAGATCGACTTTACCGTCTTCGATCGCGACCGGAGCGGCGAGGCTGAGCAGCTCGCCAGCCGCGTCAAACGTATCGACGACCAGATCGCCGATCTCGAGCGCGGCGTCGATGAGGATATCCGCGAGGCGCTCCTGAATCTCGATTCCGCTGCTGAGCAGGTCGGTGTCGCTCGGCAAGGGCAGGAGCTTGCGCAGCGCGAACTTTCGCTTGCCCAGGATCGCTTTCAGGCCGGCACGGCCAACAATGTCGAAGTTGTCACCGCGCAGGATGAACTGGCCCGCGCCGAGGAGAACTATATTGTTGCCGTCTCCAGTCACGTGGACGCGAAGTTTGCTCTCGCCCGCGCCATGGGTGACACCGAGAAGAACATTCTTCAGTTTATGAATCCGTAATCTGCCTTGTATCAAGCGGCTGCAACGAGCATTCCGCGCAAGAAGATCGACACGAGGATTGACACTATGAAACGACTCATACCGATCGCGATTCTGTTGGCCGCGGCGATTGCCGCCGCAATTTATTTCTATCCGCGTCTGACAAAGAAGCCTGCGCCGGCGAACCAGCTCACGCTCTCCGGCAACATTGAAGCGCACGAAAGCCTGATCAGCTTCAAGGTGCAGGGCCGCATTGTCGATCTGCCTGTTGAAGAGGGCCAGCAGGTGGAGCAGGGCGCTCTGCTGGCGCGGCTTGAAGACGCCGACTTCAAGCAGAAGGTGCGGATCGATGAGACCGGGGTTGCCGTGCGTGAATCCGATCTGGTCCTGACGCTGGCCGGCACCCGCGAACAGGAAGTGAAGGCCTCGCACCAGGCGGTTCTCGATGTCCAGGCCGACCTTGCGCAAAAAAAGGCCGACAACGATCGCGCGGTCGAGCTCTTCAGCAAAGACGAAATCTCCGCGCAGGACCGCGACTTGGCGGAAACCGCCCTCAAGCGCTCGGCTGCAAACTTCGCGGCCGCGCAGCAGCGCTACAACGAGGCCGCGGAAGGCAGCCGCAAGGAAGACATCGCCATTGCGCGCGCCAATCTTGCCCAAGCCAACGCCAACCTGGGCCTGTCGCGCATCGATGAGAGCTACACGACCTTGTACGCGCCCACGACCGGCGTCATTACCGTGCGTCAGGCCGAACTCGGCGAAGTTGTAGCGCCCGGCTCTCCCGTCGTCACGCTCGCCGATCTCGATCACATCTGGCTGCGCGCCTATATCGCCGAGACCGATCTGGGCAAGATTCACTGGGGCCAGGATGCGACGATCACCACCGACACCTATCCGGGAAAGCAATATCACGGACGCATCTCCTTCATCTCTCCCGACGCCGAGTTCACGCCCAAGAGCGTGCAGACCTACGCCGAGCGCGTCACGCTGGTCTACCGCATCAAGATCGATATCGACAATCCAAATCACGAGCTGAAGCCCGGCATGCCCGCCGACTCGCACATCCAGCTCGCTGCCGCTCCGGCCTCAACGCCGGCAAAGGAATGACGGATCGGATCCAATCCGCGAGCGCGCCCGCAGATGAGCCTGCAGACGAGACTGCAATCAGGGCTCAAGGGCTCACCAAGAGCTTTCCCGGCGTCCGCGCCGTCGATGCGCTCAGCATCGATGTGCGTGCCGGCGAGATCTTCGGCCTCGTCGGACCAGACGGGGCAGGGAAGACAACGACTCTGCGCATGTTGGCCGGCATCATGCCTCCCGACGCGGGCCAGGCGACGGTCGCCGGCTACAACGTAATCCGCGATCCGGAAGGCGCCAAGCACGCGCTCAGCTACATGCCGCAGCGCTTCGGCCTCTATGAAGATCTCACCGTCGACGAAAACATTCGCTTCTACGCAGACCTCTTCGGCGTGCGCAAGGCCGAACGCAGCGCGCGCTCCGCGCAGTTGCTTGAAGCCGCCGGCATGAGCGAGTTTCGCGCCCGCATGGCCGGCAAACTCTCCGGCGGCATGAAGCAGAAACTCGGCTTGGTCTGCGCGCTGATTCATCGCCCCAAAGTGATCTTGCTCGACGAGCCCACCACTGGAGTCGATCCCGTTTCGCGCCGCGACTTCTGGCGCATTCTCTACGAGCTCATCGCCGAAGGCGTAGCCATTCTCACATCGACCGCTTATCTCGACGAGGCCGAGCGCTGCCATCGCGTGGCCCTCATGCACCAGGGCAAGCTCCTGTTCTGCGACACGCCGGCGAACCTCAAATCCCGCATGACGAAGGGCGTGCTTTCGGTGACCTCCGCCGAACCGCGGCCACTGCGCACGGTACTCGAGCACGCCGACGGCATCTCAAGCCTGGTGCTGACCGGCGACGGAGTTCACGTGGTAGTCGACGATGCGGCAAAGCGAATTCCAGAATTCGAAGCGCGGCTCAAGAACGCGGGCGTCGCGTACGACGCCATTCAACAGGTAGCGCCCACCATCGAAGATCTCTTTGTCGATGCGGTCGCAGGCGGAGACGAACGCCATGCCTGAGCAAGCGAGCGCAGTCGTCCCAAATTCCGTAGTTGTCGAAAATCTCGTCAAGCGGTTCGGGGATTTTGTGGCCGTCGACCGTCTCAATCTCGCCGTCAGCAAGGGCGAGGTCTTCGGATTTCTCGGCCCCAACGGGGCCGGCAAATCCACCACCATTCGCATGTTGTGCGGCCTGCTCAGGCCGACCTCCGGCAGCGCGCAGGTCGCGGGATTCGACGTCGGCCACAATCCTGAAGCCGTTCGCCAGAACATCGGCTACATGTCGCAGAAATTTTCACTCTACAACGATCTCAAGGTCATCGAAAACCTGCGCCTCTTCGCCGGTCTCTACAGCGTACCCTCCGCCAAGCTCAAAGACCGCATCGAGTGGGCGCTCGAAATGGCCAACCTCAAAGGGCAGGAAAATCTGATTACCGGAACGCTCCCCGGTGGGTGGAAACAGCGCCTGGCGCTGGGTTGCGCGGTGCTGCACCAGCCGGCCATTCTGTTTCTCGACGAGCCAACCTCCGGCGTCGATCCCATCTCGCGCCGCCAGTTCTGGGACCTGATTCAGCATATGGCCGAGGAAGGCGTTACCGTCTTCGTCACCACCCACTACATGGAAGAAGCCGAGTACTGCAATCGCCTCGCGCTCATCTTCCGCGGCAAGATGGTTGCCCTGGGCACGCCCTCCGCATTGAAGCGCGACTCCATGACCGGCGAACTGCTGCTGATCGAATGCGACCCGCTCGGCGAGGCTGTCGAGGCGCTGCAATCCGCGCCCGACATCATCGATGCCGCGGTCTTTGGCAACGCGCTTCACCTTGTTGTCGAGGACGCCGCCGCCGCCGAGCCGCGCATCCGAAAATTTCTCGAAGCCAAGGGCGTCACCGTCAGCCACATCGAGAAGATCCGTCCCACGCTCGAAGACGTTTTTGTGTCGCTCACCACGACACGCGGAGCGGCAGAGGAGCGCAAACCATGAGCCTGACACGTCTGCTGGCCGTGGCCAGAAAAGAGGTGCTGCAAATCCTGCGCGACACGCGCAGCCTCGGCATCGTCGTCGTCATGCCGGTTACGCTGATGCTGCTCTTCGGCTACGGCGTGAATATCGATCTCAAAGGGCTGCCCGTCTATGTGTACGACCAGGACGGCAGCCAGCAGAGCCAGGACTTGCTCAAGCACTTCCAGGCCAGCCCTTACTTTCACATCGTGCGCGCCGTGGACAACGTGCCCGCAATCGCCCACGCACTCGACGCGGGCCAGGCCAAGATGGGCCTGGTGATCCCGTGGAACTTTTCGCAACGGTTGAGCCAGGGCGGCCCGGTCGAGGTGCAGGCGCTGGTTGATGCCAGCGACGACAACACGGCCAACGTGCTCATGGGCTACGCGCAGGGGGTGGTGCAGGGCTACTCGACGGGCGTGCAGATCTCCTGGATGCGGTCGCATGGTCTATCGCTTCAGGCCGCGCCCATTAACATCGCCACGCGCACCTGGTACAACGAGGATCTCGAGAGCCGCGCGTTCATCATTCCCGGCGTGCTGGCGCTGGTGATGTCGGTCATCGGCGCGTTCCTTACTTCGCTGACCATCGCGCGCGAATGGGAGCGCGGCTCGATGGAGCAGTTGATTTCAACGCCCATCACCGCAATGGAAATCATGCTGGGCAAGCTGGCGCCTTATTTTGTTCTTGGGATGATTGACGTAGCCGTGTGCGCGGTGCTGGCCATCGCCTGGTTTCACGTGCCATTTCGCGGCTCTTATCTCACGTTGACGGTCAGTTCTGCTTTATTTCTGGTAGTGGTGCTTTTGCTGGGCTTCTTCATCTCCGTTGCGGCCAAAAACCAGTTGGCCGCGAGCCAGGCCGCGCTCATCATCACCTTTCTTCCCGCGTTTTTGTTATCGGGATTTCTGTTTTCGATCGACCAGATGCCCATCGTCTTGCAGTGGATCACGTACATCTTCCCAGCGCGCTACTACGTGGCGCTGCTCAAGAAGATCTTTCTCAAGGGAACGCCGGCCGCAATGCTTGGCGTTGACTTGTTGCCGCTGGCGGGCTTTACCGTGGTGCTTGCGCTGGTGGCCACGCGCAGCTTCCACAAGAGACTCGAATAGAAAGGGAACCGATGTTCGGACGGCTGAAGCAGATGTTGATCAAAGAACTCATCCAGGTGGTGCGCGACAAGCGCACGCGCTTCATCCTGATTGGGCCTCCGATTATACAAATGCTGGTCTTCGGCTACGCAGCCAACTTCGAGATCCACAACGTGTCCACCGTGGTAGTTGACATGGATCACAGCCAGGAGAGCCGGGAGCTTATTTCCCGCTTCACGTCGAGCCCTTACTTCAACGTACAGGAGCAACTGAGCGACGCGAGCCGGGCGCATGAACTCATTGACCAGGGCAAGACCACGCTGGCTCTCGAAATCGATGCCGGCTTTGCGCAAAAGCTGCGCAATGGCGAGACAGCGCCGCTGCAGGTGATTGTGGACGCCACCAACTCCAACACCGCGCTGATTGCATCCTCTTACGTTTCGCAAATTGCGCTCGGCTTTGCCCAGCAGGCACAGCAGGAACAGATCGAGCGCATTGCGCCGCAAGTCATCGAGCAGGTTCCCTCGGTTCAGCTTGAGCAGCGGCCGTGGTACAACCCGGACCTGCGCAGCCGCTGGTTTTTCGTTCCCGGCGTCATCGGCAGCCTGACTACCGTGCTGGTGATCACGCTAACTTCGTTTGCCGTGGTGCGCGAGCGCGAGATTGGCACGCTCGAACAGATTATGGTTACGCCCATCCGTCCGGTCGAGTTTATCCTCGGCAAGACGCTGCCGTTCTTTCTCATCGGCCTTTTCGACGCCTTGCTCATTGGCGCCGTTGGTACGTTCTGGTTCCAGATTCCGTTTCGCGGGCACTTCGTTGTGCTGCTGACCGGCGCAGTCTTGTTTTTGATCTGCATGCTGGGCATGGCGCTGCTTATTTCGACAGTGTCGTCCACGCAACAACAGGCGATGGTGACAGCGTTCTTCGTCATCATGCCCACCATCACCTTTTCGGGTTTTGGATTTCCAATCAGCGCCATGCCGCACTGGATGCAACTGGCCAGCTACGCAATTCCGCTGCGCTATTTTCTGATCGTGCTCCGCGGCACCTATCTGAAGGGCGTCGGCTTCGACATTCTGTGGCCGCAGATGGCGGCCATGGCCGGCATCGGGCTGTTCGGCCTGACGATGGCGATTTCGCGGTTCCATAAGGCGCTGGATTAGGCCACGAACGCGCTGGGGCGAAATTTTCGACGCCGGCGTTAGTTCGTGGCTTGGGGTTCCTGTTCCAAGTCGGCGTTGAGGCGAATGGTTCCTCCGGTGACGGTGAGCATCTTTCCCCAGATTGCAAAGCCTTTCTTCCACATGGCGATCCGATGGCTGCCGGGAGCGAGCGAGACGGTGGACGGTGTGTTGCCGACAAATGCGCCGTCGATCTCAATATCCGCACCGGGCGGGATGGATTCGATGCGCAAAAATGCCTGAGCGGGAGTTGGCGGGCGCGCCGGGAAGAGGCTTTGCCGGGCTGGCGCCGGAGTCTGTTGCGGGGCGAGTGGGCTCGAGCCCGCAGCTCTTGAAGTTGCCTGTCCGTCTGCATTTGCCAACGGCGGCACAGCGGCTCGCGCGACGGAAGAAGACGGCGCGGAATCGTAATGGCCCGCCCGGTATCCAGGGTCGAATGGCTTCGCATTCAGAGGCGGTTTGGCGGCAATGGCTTTTGGGGTAGCTGCCGGGGCTGGGGCGGGGACTTGCGCCGTAGCAGCCTTCAGATCCATGGGACGTTCGTTTTCGAAGTTGCGAGCCTGAGAGTCCCCATCCCCGCTGAGCCGAAGCACCCCCAGGACCGACAACAACAGAACCGCCGCCGTGGCGGGAACCCAAAGCTTCATTCTGCTGTCCGCATCCTGACCCAAGCGCGTCAGTGTTTGCCGGAATTGCTTCCAGAGTTTGAGCCCACTGAGCCGGTTTCCCGCAGCTTTACCGGCGGTGGCGATGGATCTGCGCGATCGGGAAACCAATTGCAGGCTGGCCACTACTTTGGCCATCATGACGCCGTCCACCTGTTTGCTTTCCATCGTGCTGCACTGCTCCAGCGCGTTAAAGCACAGGTTGTTGATTGTCCGGGGGGTACCGTTGCTGGCCTTCGCGATGAGCTCGAGCGCATCTTCTGTAAACAACGGATCGCCACTGTAGCCCGCTTGCCTCAAGCGGAAGTCGATGTACTCTGCGGTCTCTTGAGGAGTAAGCAAATCAAGATGGCAGAATGTGGAAACGCGCTGGCGAAGTTGTACGAGAGAGTCCTGCAACAATTTATCGGTAAGCTGCGGCTGCCCCGACAGGATGATCTGCAGCAGCTTGCCCTCTGAATTTTCGAAGTTTGTAATCAGGCGCACTCTTTCGAGAACGGCATCGGAGAGGTTTTGCGCCTCGTCGATCACAACCACGCATTTGCGGCCTGCTTGAGTCTCCTTGATCAGGGCGTCGCCTAATTGGCTGTGCATCTCCGAACTGCTTTGTGCTGGAGTGACGCCGAATTCGCGCAAGATGTAGCCGACAAAGTCGCGCGGCGTGCACTCGGAATCGATATCGAAGAGAAATACACTGCGCGCGGTTGCCTGGGTGTCCTCAAGGAAACGATATAAGAGCGTTGTTTTTCCCATGCCCGGGGGTGCAATCATGGCGATGAAACCGCGATTGTTATAGAATCCGTTTTCCAGGGCTGCCAGTGCCTCCTGGTGGGTGCGGCTGGGATACATGTATCGGGGATCGGGGCTGACCCCGAACGGATCTTCCTTGAAACCGAAGTGCTGCAAGAAAGTCGCGTTACTCTCCGACCTTCGGCGGTGCATCAGGAAGCCCAAATAGGGGGCCATCTCGTCCGGCGAATGGAACGTAGTATCCATAGCTGGAGCTTTCCTCTTAGTTTCGGAATCTAGTGGGGGGGACTGTCAATATATCCCATCGATCCATGCGCCGGATGTCTCTTTTTGCACTCTAATGCCGGAGCCTGGGCTCCCTCCGCACGACCTTCACCTGGACTTAAATCTATCTCAAAAGAGGCTTGGAATGGCAAATTTTGAGGCAATTTTCGCAGGGCGCATTTTGATCTTGAGCAAAAATGAAGGGTACGGGCTTCAGCCCGTACATAAACTCAGCAAAATCAGTTGGGCTTCAGCCCCTGAGGGACAGCCTTTGTGCAGATTTGTTCTTGATTTAGGCGTGCGCGCGGTTCTGATTCAATCGAAATCACAAGCCCGCACTCAAACGGTCTCTCCCCTCAGGGGCTAAAGCCCCCCTTTTTTCGGTGTATTGGCGTACGGGCTGAAGCCCGTACCCTTCATCGCCTCAAATGCGATTGGCTTGCACATTGGGGATGCACCTCAACAGACCTTGGCCAATTGTTGTACCTTAAGCTTTTGGCGCATGGGTGCTGTTTCAGTAACATGGACCGGCGGGAGCGGGGATGTCATGAGGCGGATGCGGTGACAGGCTTCGGCGGACCCAGAACTGCGGAAGAACGAACGGCGGAAGATCGATATCTATGATGGAATTCCACATTTCGGGGAAGGCGCGGGAACGCTACCAGTTCGCCGGGACTCTCTTCTCCTATACGGGCAACGTGGTTTTCGCCAATATGGCCGCGTGCCGCGAGTTCGCCTACCGCATGAACCAGGTGCGCGACGCCGAGACCCATCCCGAACGGGCGGTTCATGCCGGCAAGCTTTATGCCATGGGCCTTATCGACGAGGCCAGCCACGTGCTGATGGCGCGCTACCGCGAGCAGCTCGACCCCGAAGTGATGACGGCCGGCCTGGACTGGTTTGCCGCGCAGGTGGGGCCGGAAAAACTGGACGCGATGCTGCTGGCCTTTGTGGAGCAATTCCCCGGCTCAAGCGTGGTTCGCGGCGTCGAAACTCCCCGCCAATGGCTGGCAGGACAGACCGAAGGCACGTCCCACCGCGCCGCCGCCCTGGAAGAACTGCTGCTGCTGTGGACCGCCAACCGCAACCAGGCTTTCCGCCCCTTCGAGGAGCTGTTCGAAGACCGCACCTTGGCCGAAAAGACCGTTTACCGGCAGGTAACCCAGCGCATGCCGGAGTATTTTGCTACCCGGCCGCTCATCCCGCTGCCCGACGCCAAGCCGATGAACCTGCTCGACCTTCTGCGCGCGCCGGCGGTGGGCTCGCCCAACTCGCTGAGCGACCAGCTTGCCCTGATACGCAAGCTCTGGAAGCCGCTTATCGGCGACAGCCTGGAGCGGCTGCTGGGGATCGCCGCCGAAATTCTGCGCGAAGAAGAGCTGGCCATCTGGATGCAGTTCAATCCTCCCGAGGTGCAGGCTGCGGAGGGGGCGCGGCGTCACGGACACAAGAGCCCGTTTACCGATGGAAGCGCCGACGTGCCTGTCTTCGGCGATCCCGCTTTCGAATATGAGAAGTTCTCGCAGGACCAGGCGTGGATGCCGTCGGTGGTCCTGATGGCCAAGAGTACCTATGTGTGGCTGGCACAACTGAGCAAGCAGTACGGGCGGCACATCGGGCGGCTGGACGAGATTCCCGACGAAGCGCTGGCGACGCTCGCCCACCGTGGCATTAATTCGCTGTGGCTGATTGGCGTGTGGGAGCGCAGCCGCGCCTCAAAGACCATCAAGCTGCTCTGCGGCAACCGCGACGCCGTGGCCTCGGCCTATTCGCTCTTCGACTACACCATTGCCGGCGATCTGGGCGGCGAGCCGGCCTACATCGCTCTTCGCGACCGCGCCTACCACCACGGCGTGCGCCTGGCCAGCGACATGGTGCCCAACCACATGGGCATCGACTCGCCCTGGGTCATCGAGCATCCGGATTGGTTCATCTCGCGCCAGGACCCGCCTTATCCGGCCTACAGCTACAATGGGCCCGATCTTTCGCACGATGGGCGCGTCGAAATCAAAATCGAGGACCACTACTTCGATCAATCCGACGCCGCCGTGGTTTTTCGCCGGCGCGACAAGGCCAGCGGCGAGACACGCTACATCTACCACGGCAACGACGGCACCAGCTTTCCCTGGAACGACACGGCGCAGCTCGACTACCTGAATCCGGCGGTGCGCGAGCAGGTGATTCAGACCATTCTCCACGTGGCGCGGCTGTTTCCGGTGATTCGCTTCGATGCCGCGATGACCCTGGCCAAGCGGCATTTTCACCGGCTATGGTTTCCGGGGCCCGGCTCCAGCGGAGCCATCCCGTCGCGCGCCGAGTATGGCATGAGCCAGGCGGANNCCCGGCACGCTGCTGCTGGCCGAGGCTTTCTGGCTGATGGAGGGCTACTTCGTCCGCACGCTCGGCATGCACCGCGTGTACAACTCGGCCTTCATGGTGATGCTGCGCGACGAGGACAACGCCAAGTATCGCTCGGTCATCAAGAACACGCTGGAGTTCGATCCGGACATCATGAAGCGCTACGTCAACTTCATGAGCAATCCCGACGAGCGCACGGCGGTGGACCAGTTCGGCACCGGCGACAAGTGCTTCGGCGTAGCGGTGATGATGTCGACCTTGCCCGGCCTGCCCATGTTCGGCCACGGACAGATCGAGGGCTTCACGGAAAAGTACGGCATGGAGTACCGCTGGCCGCGCTACGACGAGTCGCCCGATCCCTGGCTTGTGGAGCGCCACGAACGCGAGATTGCGCCGCTGCTCAAGCGCCGCTGGCTGTTTGCAGAGAGCAGCAACTTTCTGCTCTACGATTTTTTCCAGGGCAACGGTACGGTCGACGAAGATGTCTTTGCCTACTCCAACCGCAACGGCAGCGAGCGGGCGCTGGTGGTCTACAACAACCACTACGGGACGTCGCGCGGCACTATCGACTACTCCGCCGCCTATGCCGACAAGGGTGCGGGTGGGTTGCGCCAGCAGCGGCTTCGCGAGGGCCTGGGCCTCAGCGGCGACTACGCCAGCGTGATTGCCTTCCGCGACTCATTGACGGGGCTTGAATATCTGCGCCGGGCCGGCGATCTATTGGACCGCGGCCTCACTCTCGACCTCCACGCCTACCAGTGTCACGTGTTTCTCGATTGGCGCGAGTTGCGCTCGACGGCGCAATACCCGTGGGACCGTCTTTGCGATTCGCTCAACGGCCGTGGCGTGCCCAATCTCGACGATGCGCTCATCGGTCTCGAGCTGCAGCCCGCGCACGACGCGCTGCGCCGGCAATTGGAGCCCGGCATCGTACGCATGTTTGCCGGCCTCGCCCAACATCTCCGCACCCGCGCCGCGGGAAAGAACTCGAAAGGCGATCGGGAACGCGACGAACTTCGCGGACGCAAAGAGATTCACGAACGCAACCAGATTTTTGGCCAGACCTGGGCGAGGTGCGAAGCCTTCCTGCGCGCGGCCCAATCCGCCTATCTCGCGCGCCTGCCGGAAGAAGATCGTCCCGGCGTCCGCGAAAGGCTCACCGATCCCGGCCTGCTGGTTCCAACCTTCCGTGAGCGTATGCTCGCGGCCTTGCGCATTCCTGCCACTGAATCGCTGTTCCCAACGCCGTGGACCGCAGCCGCCCGCCGCATGTTGCCCAGTCCCAGCCCCCAGTTCACAGCCACGGCCATGTGGGGCCCGATCCTTGCCTGGTGCGCCCTGGACCTGCTGGCCGAATCCATCGATCGAGAGAAACCGGAGCGCGTAGCTCTCGACCTCTTCGATCGGCTCCGCCTCCGCGAGCCATTCGCCCAGGCTTTTGCGGCCCTCGGATTCGAAGGCGAAGAGGCCTGGCGCGTGGCCGCGCGCATCAAAATAGTCCTGCTGATTGGCGCCGGCGTGGGAACCCCCGAAGCCCCGTCCGCAGAATCCACCTCCGAACCCGTTGCTCAAGAAGCCCCGGTGGAGAGCGAAGGCATCGAAGCGAAGGGTACGGGTGTTGAAGTGAAAAGCGCGGGCCGCGGCCCGAACATCGACGCGGAGGCCGATGTGAAGGGTACGGGCTTCAGCCCGTACATCAACCCAGCAGATTCGACCGGGGCTTTAGCCCCTGAGGGAAATTCCAGCGACGAAAAGCTAGCTCTCGCGCCTGCACTTTGGCTCGACCCGGATGTGCGCTGGCTGACAGGCGTCCACGAAGCGGAAGGCCACTTCTACCTGGTCCGCGAGCTCTATGAGGAACTGCTCTGGTGGCTGCTGATGCCGTCGCTGCTTCGCCTGGCCGGCGAGGCTGCTCCAAATCGCGCTTCGGTTGAGGAACTGAGCAAGACGGTTGCAGAAGCCCTGGCCACGGCCGAAGCCGCTCACTATCGCATCGATGCGCTGCTCGGTTCCGCGGCTTCTGAGGTTGAGGAAGCTGAAGCACCGGCAGACGAAGTGCAAACGATCGCCGAGGGAATTGCGTCCTCCAGCGAACCTGAGCCCTCGGAACCTGAGGGGACAGTCGAAACGCCGTAGCAGCGCGCGGTGAAGGTCGAAGCGGTTTATATCCACCCCTCGGGGGCTAAACAGGCTGCGGAAAAAGGCCCAATTTTGGACCGAAGTTGTGAAAAGCAAACCTCAGGGGCTAAAGCCCACGCTGATTTTGCTGGGTTTATGTACGGGCTGAAGCCCGTACCCTTCAACGCATCAGGTTTTTCCGCAGCCTTTAAAGCCCGTCGTTTTCTTATTTACCACTCGCGGCGCGACTGAAGTCGTGTCCTTTCAACGCGCGAGCAGGTCCGCACGGATCAGCGCCTCACTCGATTGTCACAACCCCCTGTGACGTAAAGCACATCCGAATGGCCGCCGACAGTATCAATGTTCCAACGGACAATCTCTGGGGAGAAGTGCGTACGGATTGCACTTGGGTTTAGAGTGCAACGTTCTCTTTCGCCAGGTATATGAAGCGTTGTCGGCGACTGCTCTTTTCCTTTATTTTCCCGCGCCTCTCCACGGAGCCGGTCCGAAGGTCACAGGGTGGGGAGGAACTATGCCAACCGCCGCCAGTCAAGCCGTCTCTGAAGTTCTCGACGCTCACGAAAAGCTGCTCATCGACCAGGTGGTCGCCAAACATCGCGACCGCCCCGGAGCCATGCTCGGCATTCTTGAAGCCGTCCAGTCCGCCAACCCGCACAAGTACCTCTCCATGGAGTCGCTGCGCTACGTCGCTGAGCAAACCGGCGTTCCCCCGGCGCGCATTTACAGNNGCCAAGGTCTGCCTCGATTTGGGTCTCAGCGATCCTGAAGCCAGCGAAACCACCGAGGCCGACAAGGTTGCGCTGACCACGCCCGACCGCAAATTCACCGTTCGCACCGTCGCCTGTTTTGGCCAGTGCGCGCTGGCCCCGGTGGTCGAAGTCAACCACCACATCCTGAGCCACGTAAACGAGCGCACCTTGCAGCGCGAAGTGAAAGCACTTACCCAGGACCGGAACCAGGACCGGAAATAGAGGGGGAGGAAAATAATGCCGCGCATTCAGGACATCGGCTCATTCAACGCGGTTCGCGAATCCGGCCTTGCCAAGCTGATGCCGGCCGTGCCGCGCATCACGGTCGGCATGGGTACCTGCGGCCGCGGCAACGGCGCGGAGGAGCTTTTCCACGCCTTGAACGGCGCCATCCAGGGCGGAGGCCTCGACGTGCAGCTTACCGGCGTGGGCTGCTTCGGTTCCTGCTTTCAGGAGCCGCTGGTCGGCATCCGTCTTCCCGGCTGCCCGCTCGTCATGCTGCATCGCGTGCAGGCCCACGACGCAGGCCGCATTCTGGAGGGCATCTCCACAGGCGTGATGCCGCCCGATCTGATTCTCTGCAAAATCGAAGACTGGGATCACATCACCGGCTTCGTCAAATACGGACAGGGCTACCCGGAGATCGCGCCCTGGAACGCGCTTCCGTTCTTCAAGGGACAGAAGAAGATCGTTCTGCGCAACTGCGGCCTCATCAATCCCTCCGACATTGAGGAATACATCGCGGTGGGCGGCTACCAGGCGCTTTACAAGGTGCTTATCGACGGCCGCAAAGACGCGGTCATCGACCAGATCAAGTCCGCTCGTCTCCGCGGCCGCGGCGGCGCGGGCTTCCTCACCGGCAACAAGTGGGACTTTCTGGCCAAGGCCAAGGCCGACGAGAAGTACGTCATCTGCAATGCCGACGAGGGCGACCCCGGCGCTTATATGAACCGCAACGAGATTGAGGGCGACCCTCATTCGCTGTTGGAAGGCATGATCATAGGCGCCTACGTGATGGGCGCAACCGACGGCATTATCTACGTGCGCGCCGAGTATCCGCTGGCCGTGCGGCGGCTGACCCGCGCCATTGAACAGGCCCGCGAGTTTGGACTGCTGGGCGCGAACATTCTCGGCCGCGGATTCAACTTCAACATCGAGCTGGTGCAGGGCGCGGGAGCCTTTGTCTGCGGCGAAGAGACAGCCCTCATCGCCTCGCTCGAGGGCTTTGCCGGCCGTCCGCATCCACGCCCGCCGTTCCCGGCGCAGAAGGGCCTGTGGGGCAGGCCGACAAACATCAACAACGTTGAAACCTGGTGCAATATCGCGCCCATCGTCAGCCGCGGCGCAGCCTGGTTCGCCGAAACTGGCAGCGCCAAGAGTCCCGGTACCAAGGTTTTTTCGCTGGTCGGCAAGATTCAGAACACCGGCCTCGTCGAGATGCCTCTCGGAACTCCGCTCAAGAACTTTATCTACGACATTGGCGAAGGCGCTGTCGCTGGACGCCGCGTCAAAGCTGTTCAAACCGGCGGACCCTCCGGCGGCTGCATCCCTGTCGAAATGCTCGATACTCCGGTCGATTATGAGGCCCTGGCGCAGATCGGCTCCATCATGGGCTCCGGTGGCATGGTGGTGCTCGACGAAGACAACTGCATGGTCGACGTGGCTCGCTACTTTATCGAGTTCACCCATTCGGAGTCCTGCGGAAAGTGCGTTCCTTGCCGCGTCGGCCTCAATAAGGCGCTCAGCATTCTCAACGCCATTACCAAGGGCGACGGCACTGCCGACCACCTGCCGCTTCTCGACGAGTTAGGCCGCATGGTGCGCGAGTGTTCGCTCTGCGGCCTCGGCCAGTCGGCGCCCAACCCCGTGCTCACCACGATTCGCCACTTCCGCGAAGAGTACGAAGACCACATTGTGGCGCATCGCTGCCGCGCCGGCGTCTGCCAGGAGCTTGCCCTCTCGCCCTGCGAAAACAGTTGTCCGCTGCGCATGAACATTCCGCGCTTCCTCGAGCTCTACCAGGAAGGCCGCCTCGAAGACGCGTTCGAATCCGTCGTTCTCGACAACCCGTTGCCCGCATCCACAGGCCGCGTCTGCCAGCACCCGTGCGACAACCGCTGCCGCCGCCAGTCCTTCGACGAAGTGGTGAACATGCGCGAGGTGCATCGCTTCATCGCCGACGAAATCTACCAGTCGGCCCTCTTCGAGCCCATGGTGCAGCGCATCAAGGCGCGCAAGCTCGAGCCCACCGGACGCAAAGTAGCCGTTGCCGGAGCGGGCCCCACCGGCCTCACCGCGGCCTTCTATCTGGCCATGCTGGGCCACGACGTCACCATTTTCGAAGAGCGCAGCGAGGCAGGCGGCATGTTGCGCTTCGCCATTCCCGAGTACCGGCTGCCCAAGTCCGTACTCCGGCGCGAACTCGACCTTATCGAGAGCATGGGCGTCAAGTTCGTGTTCAATACGCGCGTCGGCTTCGACCTTCCNNGGCACGGAATTGAAAAACGTCTATCCGGCGCTTCCGTTCCTGGAGTCCGTGGCCCGGCACGACAGCGTTGGTGTCGGCTCCAAAGTCGCCATCATCGGCGGCGGCAACGCGGCCATTGACTCGGCGCGCACTGTTCTGCGCATGGGCGGCAGAGCCACCATTCTCTACCGCCGCGAGCGCAAAGACATGCCCGCCATCGACGAGGAGATTCAGGCTGCCGAAGATGAAGGCGTGCGCTTTGTCTTTCTCGCCGCGCCGCACCGCATCATCGGTGGCGCAGACGGCAGCGTCAAGGCCATCGAGATTGTGAAAACGCGGCTCGGCGAATACGATAAGTCCGGCCGCCGCCGCCCCATTCCCACCGACGAGGTGCAGCGCTTCGACTGCGACAGCGTCATCCTCGCCGTGGGTGAAACCTTCGACCAGGATTTCTGCCGCGCCTCTGGCCTGGAGCTTAAAGACGAAGGCACGCTGGCCGTCGATCGCTTCACGCTCGAGACCAGCCGTCCCGGATTCTATGCCGGCGGCGATGTCATCACAGGCGCGTCCAACATGTCGAACGCCATGAGCGGCGGCAAGCAGGCTGCGCGCAAGATGGACGAACGCCTGATGCCCGAGCAGGGAACTGTTGCCCTGCGTTGGGACCGTCTCTTCCCCGACCTCGAATACAGCCGCCAGGCGCCCGGCGAGCCCAGCCTCAGCCGCCGCCACACGGCAAAATCCCTGCCCGCGAAGGCCAGGGCACACTCGCAGGAAGAGGTTGTGGCCGGCCTTAGCCCGCAGGAGGCTCTGGAAGAGTGCCGCCGCTGCCTCCGCTGCGACTTGAGACTCACCGCAACTGCCGATTGAGACCGATAGCAGAGAAAGGAGCCACCCGTTGCCGAACAAAACGATTTCAGTCCGCATCGATGGGGAACTGGTCACCGCGCACGAGGGCGACACGATACTTGAAGCGGCGCGCGCCAACGGCAAGCAGATACCCACGCTCTGCTATCTCAAGGGCCTGAGCGCAGTCGGCGCATGCCGCGTGTGCATGGTCGAGCTTGCAGGCACCGACCGCCTGCTGCCCGCATGCACTACGCCGATCCAGGAGGGCATGTCGATCAAGACCTCCTCGGCGAAGCTCACGCAATATCGCCGCATGGCTGTTGAGCTGCTGCTTGTCGAGCGCAATCACATCTGCTCCTCCTGCGTTTCAAACAGCCACTGCGAGCTGCAGGCGATGGCGCAAACGCTCGGCATCACCCATGTGCGCTATGCCTACAACAACCCGCGCCTGCCCGTCGATATGTCGCATCCGCGCTTCGTGCTCGACCATAATCGCTGCATCCTGTGCAGCCGCTGCGTGCGGGTATGCGCTGAAGTTGAAGGCGCGAACGTGTGGGAGATCGCCTCGCGCGGCATCTACTCCCGCGTCGTCAGCGACCTCAAGGACGATTGGGGACACGCGAGCAACTGCACGGGCTGCGGCAAATGCGTGCAAGCCTGTCCCACCGGCGCCCTCGCCGAAAAAGGCTTCGCCGTCCACGAGATGGTGAAGCAAAGCGAAGGCATCACGCGCCTGGCCGCGCATCGAACCAGTTCGGCGAATGTCGCGCATTAGGGTTGCAGTCAAACTGAGATAGCGGAGGCCTCCAGGCCCCAGGGCAATCGCATTTGGAATTTGAGCG
The DNA here is from genome assembly GCA_003142935.1 of Acidobacteriaceae bacterium. Classification (GTDB taxonomy): domain Bacteria; phylum Acidobacteriota; class Terriglobia; order Terriglobales; family Acidobacteriaceae; genus Telmatobacter. Next base: position 34,846 of record PLOG01000170.1, on the reverse strand, counting down.
AAGAATGAAGGGTACGGGCTTCAGCGGTGAAGGGTACGGGCTTCAGCGGTGAAGGGTACGGGCTTCAGCGGTGAAGGGTACGGGCTTCAGCCCGTACATAGACCCAGCAAAATTTGTTGGGCTTCAGCCCCTGAGGGACAGCCTTTGCGTAGATTTGTCCTTGATCTCGGCGTGCGCGTGGTTCTGATTTCATCAAGATCACAAGCCCGCACTCGAACTGTCTCTCCCCTCAGGGGCTAAAGCCCTCTTCTTTTCAGCGCATTGACGTACGGGCTGAAGCCCGTACCCTTCATCGTTCCAAGTGCGATTGCACTGCCTCCAGGCCTCCAAAACTTCCAATTCGATTTGTCCCTGGCGCCCTGTGCCCGTAGAATCAAGGAGAGCCGACGGCGATACTGCCGGGAGAGGCGCCAGGCACAAATGAGCGAACAGGAAACAGGGACTCCCAACCAGGCGCCGGTGGTTTCGCAGGCGTGGGCCAGAATCGAGCGGGCGCGTCATCCACAGCGGCCCTACCCCATGGACTTCATCGAGCGGATCTTCAGCGATTTCAGCGAAATTCACGGGGATCGCGCCTATGGCGACGACGAGGCCGTGGCCTGCGGCATGGCGCGGCTGGGCGACGACGAGGTCATGGTCATCGCCAACCGCAAGGGCGGCAGCACCAAAGATCGTGTCCGCCGCAACTTCGGCATGCCCCATCCCGAAGGCTACCGCAAGGCGCTGCGCTGCATGAGGATCGCCGAAAAGTTCAAGCGCCCCGTCATCAGCCTGATCGACTTGCCCGGCGCTTATCCCGGCCTCGGAGCGGAAGAGCGCGGGCAGGCCGAAGCCATCGCCCGCAACATCTTTGAGATGGCAAAACTGCGCGTGCCTACGATCTCGGTGATCTGCGGCGAGGGCGGTTCGGGCGGCGCATTGGCGCTGGCCGTCGCCGACCGCGTGCTGATTCTTGAAAACGCTCTTTACTTTGTCATCACGCCGGAGTCCTGCGCGGCCATCATGTGGCGCGATGCCTCGCACAAGCAGGAGGCAGCCGAGGCCATGCGCATCTCGGCTCCTGAAGTTGCCAAGCTGGGTTGCGTGGACGAGATTATCGGCGAGCCGCCGGGGGGCATCCATACCGATCATGACGCGGGCACCGGCATACTGGGCCGCGCGCTCCGCAAGCACCTGGCGGAGCTGAAGGCCGCGCCCATCGACGAACTGGTGGCCGCGCGGCAACGCAAGTTCCGCAATATCGCGCAGTTCTATACTGAGACCTAGTGCTACAAAGTTTTGTATCAGGGCACGACTTCAGTCGTGCCGTAGCTGCCATAACAGGAACGTGGGCTTTAGCCCCTGCGAAAAATAACTGAAGAAGCGGAAGGCTTCAGCCCCTTTGAATCACTGGTCCTCCCAAGGAAACTTCTTTTGGCATCAAATGCAACTGACACGATGAAATCCCAAACCCAATTGCCGCTCTCGTGTGCCACTCCCCGGAGGCCCGCATGAGCGCCCCTGAGCCCGGCGGCCGTTTGCGCGCCTACTGGCAATTTCTACTGGCGGTTCTCTATTTTTTTGTGGCGCGTTCGCTGGCCCACCACGCAGCCATCGGATTCGCCGGCGAACAGTGGGAGCCGCTGGTCGAGCAAGCCTTTCTCGCGTTTCTGCTGTTGATGGGCTACGCTGCCCTGGGATTCTGGCTCAACCGGCAGTTGTACCCCGTCAGCACGCAGGGTTTGCCGCGGCGTCCGGGTTGGACCAGGGAAGTGGGACTCGGTCTGGCAGCGGGCTGGGGGTTGGCCCTGGTTTGCGTGTTGCTGCTGGCGCTGGGCGGCGGCATCGCCATCTCCATTTCCACGCGCGCTTCCGCCTGGGGCTGGCTGGTTGCCGACGCGGCGTTCTTTGCGCTGGCCGCCCTGGGGGAAGAAATTGCTTTTCGCGGTTACGGATTCCAGCGCTTTGTCGAGTCAGTAGGTCCCATCGGCGCCACGATCGGGTTTGCCGCATACTATGCCATCGTGCAGTCTCAAGTGCCGGGATCGAGCCGGGCGAGCATCATGGTCTTTGTGGCCCTGAGCCTTTTGCTTTCCGCGGCCTATCTGCGCACCAGGGCGATCTGGCTCGGCTGGGGCCTCAACTTCGCCTGGAAGGCCAGCCGCGCGCTGCTCTTCGGCCTCGCGGTGAACGGCGTCAACAGCCATTCACCCGTGATCCAGGGCGATGCGATGGGGCCGTTCTGGCTGACCGGTGGCGGCTTTGGCATGGAAGGGAGCTGGGTTACCTTCATCCTCCTCATTGCCGCGGTTCCCGTGGTCTTCCGCATCACCCGCGAGCTCGATTTCAAATACAACGCTCCGGTCATCGTGCCCGGAGGCATTCCGGTCGACCTGGATGCAGCCGCGCGCGCGCAGCATGAGGCGGCCATGGGCACAGCCGAGCCGGCCGATCCCGCGCTGATTCAGATCGGCCCGGTTGCTCCCGCCCCTCCGCTGCCAGTCCGGCCGAAAGAACCTGCGGACGGCCAGGCTTTCGATTTGCAATAGTTTTTTGGCCGGTCGCCGCGGTTCGCCGGCTGTCACAAGCCAGTTCGGCCGCTTGCAATTTGCACCTGAACGGGACTATCGTCTTGCTCAATGCTGTTGGTGTGCATGGGAGGCTCCCATGGTACCGATCTACCTTCCCCCGGGGATGCGTCCGGCTTCCCTCATGGCGGCGATCCTGGCTGGCTTTCTGGCTGCCGGAGCCTGCGCGGCCCAGGTGATCACCATCGACACCAGCGGCAACGGACCCGTTTCGGCCAACGCACCCGTTGACCGGCGCTACGCGCAAATTACCCCCACCAATGTTCCGCTCCCCAAATCGGAACTCGACACCAAGGGCCGCCTCGAGCTGATTCGCGTTCTGCAGGCGGAGCAGGGGTTTGCCATGCGCCCGTTTCCGCGCGGCCACAAGGGGCTGACGCTGGTCGCCAACGGAAAACTGGAGCCGGCCGGCGAAGCCTACCTGAACATGGTGATCGGCAGTGGCACATCGGCCAAACCGGGCGACCGGGTGGTGATTACCGACGTCAAGTTCGATCATTCCAAAATCGAGTTCCTGCTCAATGGCGGTCCCGACCTGAAGCATCGCTTTCTCCGCCACGTCTCCATCGGCGGCGACCCCAACTACACCAATCCCGTAGTGCAGGGCGACGAAAACGATCCCACGGGCGCGCGGCTCGCGCTCGACTTCAACGGACGTATTCCCGATTTGACCGGCGTCCAGGTCAAAGCGCTGCTTGCGCCGCTGATCTCGTTCGACGTGAAGACGCCGATTCAGGCATTCACCGATACCCTCCCGCCCCAGCTAAAAGACGCCATTCTGAGCCATCGTGTGATGGTGGGCATGAGCACCGACATGGTGATGTTTGCCAAAGGCCAGCCGGAGAGCAAATCGCGCGAAATGGACGGGCAGATGCCCTTCGAGGAATGGGTCTACGGCAAGCCGCCGCAGGAGGTGGACTTCGTCCGCATCAATGGCAACCGCGTGATCCGCGTCGAGATTGCCAGGATGGGCGAGCCGGTCGAGATCTTCACTAAAGACGTAGTGTCGGGGATGATGCGCACCGATGGAACGCCGCTCGAGACCGCGGAGAACCACACCCACATCTCCAAAGAAGGCGACGTGCAGCGCGACCCCGACAAGGAAGCGCCCGCTCCGCCGCCCAGCCTCCGCAACCCCGGCGAGCAGCTTCCCACCGACGAGGCCAATGCAAAGAATAGCGGTGGAGGGAAGAATGTCGGCGTGATGAGGCCGGTGCAGGCTCCCGTCAAGAAGCCTGAATACCAGCCGGATGCCAATCCGGATGGCGTTCCCGACACGACACCCGCCGCTGCGCCAGCTTCCACACCCGGTTCGGGGTCTGCGCCCGGCCAGCAGTCATCGCCCCCCGCCGGCACTGGCCAGCCGAACTGACGTTTCAACTGCGCGCCTTCATGTAGACTGGAGGGAGCGAGTCCCGTTGCTTCCAGGCAATCGAATTGCAATGAAAGGCAGCTCATGACCGCGCCGTTGAAGCCGTCCGCCGCGGCGGATGTGTGCAGAGACACCCCATCGAAGGAGAAACACCCCACCCATGGCAAAGATTGCAAAAACAGGTGATCGCAAGAAGGTAATGGACACGACGAAGTCGACCGACTGTCCCAAGTGCAGCAAGCCGACGCGCATCGTCAAGCGCGTAAAAGACCGCGAGCGCGGCATTCCTGGCGGAGTCTACATCTCATGCTCGGTGTGCGACTTCTACGAGAAACTTTAAGCGTTACTTGAAGTTTGAAGCACGCAAAAGCCCGGCTTTGAGCCGGGCTTTTTGCTGCCCGTTTCTAGTCTGTGAGCGCCGCGGCCATCTCTTCGAGAATCCTCTCCGCCGCCGCCTGTGGATCCGCGGCCTGCGTGATCGGCCGGCCTACAACCAGGTAGCTTGCCCCCTGCCGTAGCGCCTCCGCCGGGGTCGCAATCCGTCTCTGATCGCCTATGTCGCCGCCCGCCGGGCGAATCCCAGGAATCACCAGCACCCCCTCGGGACCGGTGATGGCGCGCAGCCGGGCAACCTCCTGAGGCGAACAGACAAAGCCGCGAATCCCGGCTTCGAGGCACATCCGCGCCAGCAGTTCCACCTGTTCGCCGGGCGTGCGATCGACGCCTGCTGCATTGACTTGTGCCTGGTCCATGCTGGTGAGCACGGTTACGGCCAGCAGTTGCGGCGGGTCGGGCACGCCCTCAAGCGCGGTCTTTGCGGCAGCCAGCATGGCCGGGCCTCCGGAGGCGTGTACGTTGATCATGCGCACCCCCAGCCCGGCGGCCGAGCGCACGGCTCCCGCCACGGTATTCGGAATGTCGTGGAACTTCAGGTCCAGAAAGATGGAGTGACCACGCTCGACCAGCGGCTCCAGAACAGCGGGACCCGCGGCCACAAACAGCTCCAACCCCACCTTGAACCAGTGGCAGCTCGGCTCCAACTCGTTCACCAGGTCGATGGCGGCTGCCGCGCTGGGCACATCGAGGGCTACAATCAGCCGCTGCCGCGCCTCTTCCATCGGGTCAAATTGGACCGGCGCCGGGGGCAGAGCTGAGGCAAAGCTCGGGTTCAGCCTCTCTGGGATGGGCATGACTCAATTTTAACGGATTTCGAAGTGCAGAGAAGAGGCGTCGCACATGCACAGGTCAGCAGCCGCCTTGCGCTGGGTGAAGAAGTAAACTTGAGATTGAAGAAAGGATGGGATCGAATGCGTCGATTTGCCTGGGGAGTTGCATTGCTGGCTATCGCCAGCCTCGCCTGGGCAGACAACGGCCACGTCGACACCAATCCCATGAACTACGATCCCCAGGTGCGCGCGGCCTTCCACTACTTCTACAACCTCGACTTTCCCCAGGCCGTCAGCCGCTTCGAGCGCATTCATGCCGAACATCCCGGCGATCCCCAGGCTGCGACGTACCTGCTTGAGGCCGTTCTCTTCCAGGAACTCTACCGGCAGGACCTGCTCGACACCACGTTTTACGCCAACGACGGCTTTTTGACCGGGCGCCACGCCATCCGGGAAGACCCTCAAGCCCGCGACCGCATTCTGGGCCTGGCCGACGAGGCCGTGCGCGATGCCGACTGGCGCGTGAGCAAGAACGCCAACGATCTCGACGCGCTCTTTGCCCGCGGATGGGCGCGCAGCCTCAAGTGCACCTACCTGGCCATGGTCGAGCGGGATTTCAGCGGCGGCTTCCACCTGGCCAACAAGGCTAGGGACGACGAAGAGAAGGTTCTTCAGCTCGATCCCAACTATGTCGATGCCAAGCTGGTGCTGGGCATTTACCAGTACGTGGTCGGCGCTTTGCCCTGGCCTTTCAAGTTTCTTATCGGCTTTGCCGGCATCACCGGTTCCAAATCCACGGGCCTGGCCATGCTCAGAGACGCCGGGAATCGCGGCGTGATTACCAGCATGGAATCACGCACGGCCATGGCGCTTTTCCTGCGCCGCGAGTCGAAGTATCAGGACGCGATCAAGGTCGTCGAAGGCCTCAAGAGCCAGTATCCCCATGACTTCCTGTTCTGCCTTGAAGAGGCCAACCTGCGCCGGGATGCGGGCGAGGGAATGGTTGCGGTCGCGGCATACCGCAATGTGCTGGCCGACTCCGCCCGGCCCGGCTATTTTGAAGACGCACAGTTGGAGCTGGCTGACTTCGGCCTCGGCGACGCCCTGCGCGGCCAGCGCCACTACGACGAGGCGGCTCAGTCCTTTGAAAGGGCAGCCGCCACCGAAGACGTAGGTCCCGAACTCAAGATCCGCGCGCTGCTGGCCGCGGGCGAGTGCCGCGATGTGAACGGCGAACGCCAGCGCGCCGTCGCCGACTACCAGGCTGCGATCGGCACCGGCCCCAACACTTCACGCGCCGACACCGCCAGAAAGTACCTCCGCACGCCCTACAAGGGAAACTGAGCTGTTTGCGGAACCCGCTCCGGAAAATGGAACCGCGGCGCCGGTTCTTCCGTATGATTGAAGTGGTTGCCCTTATTCTCAGGAGGATCGGATCATGGCCGTCTTTTGTCATCAATGTGGAACCGGTCTGCCCCCGTCGGCGCGTTTTTGCTCCAGTTGCGGCACAACGATTCCCGCCAATCCCGGCGTTCAGCCCATCCTCGGCCGGCCGCTCATTCGGCCCCGCGTAGGCCGCCAGATTGCTGGAGTTTGTCTGGGCCTGGCGCAGGCCAACGGCTGGGATGTTGCCGTCGTCCGCGTAATCACCGTGCTGGGCTTCTGCTTCACCGGCGGCTTCGTCGGCGTGGCCTATCTTGCCGGCTGGATCGGCATTCCCGAAGAGCCATTTCTGCTGCCCGGCGCCTATCCTCCCGGCACTTATCCTCCAGGTACCTACCCTCCAAGCACCGGAGCGTATCCTCCCAGCGTATGAACAGTACCTACGTTTCGAAGGGCGCCAAGCTGGCCTTCCGCGATAGCGGCTCGGGCCTACCTCTGGTATTTCTGCATCCGACGCCGGTCGATGGCGATTTTTGGCGTCCACTGATTGAGGAACTGGCGGGCATCCGCGCCATCGTGCCCGACCTCCGCGGCCACGGCGCCTCCGAGCTTGGCTCATCGCTCCCCATTGGCGGCTTTGCCCATGTCCCCGATGCGCCGGTGCTGAGCATGGAGCAGCTCGCTGCCGACACGCTCGCGCTGCTGGACCATTTAGAGGTGCCCACGGCACTTTTCGCCGGCTGCTCCATCGGCGGCTACGTGCTCTTGGAACTCTGGCGTCAGGCGCCGCAACGCATCCGCGGCCTCGCCTTCATCTGCTCCAAACCCCAGCCCGATGCCGAAGCCAATCTCGCCAAGCGCGCAGACAATATCGCGCAGGCGCGCGCCGGAGCCCCCGGAGCACCCAGAGCAATTGACGCGTTCTTCGACAATGCCGCGCAGTCGCTCGTCGGAGCAACCGCGCGCCAGCGCCATCCCGAGGTTGCTCGCGAACTCCGCGCCCAAATGACGATCATGCCTGAAGCTCTGGTTGCCGTGCAGGCAGGACTCGCCACGCGTCCGGATTCGCTGCCCACTGTCGCCACGATTGGAGTGCCGGTGCTGGCAATTGCCGGCGGCGAAGATGTCTCCGTGTCGCCGGCCGAGATGGAAGCATTCCGCGCCGCGCCGGGAGGATGCGAGTTTCACCTGCTGCCCGAAGCCGGCCACTTCGCCGCTTACGAGGAGCCGCGCAAGACTGCCGCTCTGCTCACCGCCTGGCTAAAACAATTCGAAGCCTGACAGTTCTCGAATCCTGACTGTCCGATTCGCGGCTCCCGAGGCTTCTGGCCGCTTGCCGCCGTACGAACTGCGGGTGCCCCATCCTCGCGACGCTCTTGTTTTTGTCGCTAGGGTGGGACTCGATGAACTCCAACACCGGGACGGATATCCCAGGGTCTAGATTCTGAGACCCGGGATCTCATGAGCCAAAAGTAGTCAGAAAGTAGTCAGACCCCTAGCGCGAAACCCGATCCGCATCCCGCTCATCGAGAACCGGTGCGTCGATCACCGGCACCTTCAGCCCGTTCTCGTAGCGCGACACCGTCGACCTCAGGTTCTCCACCGCTTCCACGGTCTTGATGCCGCCGCGCGCCCCGGCTGCCATGCAATTCATCGCCGCCGCCGCGCAGGAGAAATCAAGCAACCGATCCAGCGGCCACTCTTGCAGCAACCCATAGATGAATCCCGCCCGGAAGATGTCTCCGGCCCCGGTCGTGTCCACCACCGGGACCTTATAGGCCGCGCTGCGGTAGAACTTTCTTCCATCCCAGGCCAGCACGCCCTCCTCGCCCAGAGTGGCCGCGCTCAGCTTGCAGTTGTAACGAGCCTGCATGCGGCGCAACGCGCTCTCGAGGTTCGTATCCTGCATCAGCTTGCATGAGAAATCCTTGCTCACGATCAGGTAGTCCACGTTGGCAATCAGGTCGTCCACGCCCGGATAGGTTTCGTCCAGATCGGCGGTTACCAGGATGCCGGCCTCGTGCGCCCAGCTTGCGGCCTGCGTGGCAGCGGCAGTTTCGTGGCCATCCACATGCAGCAAGCGCGCATTCACAATCCACTCGCGCTTCAGCTCCGCGGGCTGGAGCGCCATGCTCTCATCGCGGCGGCAGAGCACTGTGCGCTCGCCGCCGCCGTCTACGAGAATGAGCGACTGCGGGCTCACGCCTCCCGGCACGGTAATCAGCCGCGCTTCAACGCCCGCGCGGTCGAAGGCCTCGCGATGCAGGCAGGCGGCGTGGTCGTCGCCCAGCTTGCCCACATAGCGCGTGCGCAGTCCCCAGGTCTGGCAAGCCACCACCGTGGTGGCCACCTGTCCTCCGGGCAGCACGCTCGAGTTGCTGTACTCCATCTTCGACCCGCGCGCCGGGTAATCGGCCAGCGGAATGAGCGTGTCGGTGGCATTGAGCCCCACGCCCACCAGGTCAACCATCGCCAACTCGGTCATTCAGACATTGTAAAGGCCTGGCGTGTGCATCTCGCGCCGCTGTGAAATGCTGTAGGCTCAAGAGAGTATTCTTCTCGTTTTGGACCAGCATTGTGACCCAGACGCCATCACCGCGCCCGTTCCATCATCCGCAGCCCGGCAGCGCCCTGCACTGCGGCAAGGTGTCGCTTGAGACCCTGGCACGCCGCTATGGAACCCCTCTCTACGTCTATTCAGCCGAGCAGATCGCCGAGCGCCTCAACTTGTTTCAACAGGCACTCGCGGGCCGCAGCCACCTTGTCTGCTATGCGGTCAAAGCCAACTCGGCGCTGGCCATTCTCAAGCTGCTGGCCGATCGTGGCGCGGGTTTCGACATCGTTTCCGGCGGCGAACTCGAGCGCGTTCTCGCCGCAGCGCCCGAGGCTGCCGGCCGCGTGGTTTTCTCCGGGGTAGGCAAGACCGCGGCCGAGATCGACCTCGCGCTCACAGCGGGCATCCTCGAGTTCAACGTAGAGAGCGAGGCTGAGCTGGCTCTGCTGGCCGCGCGCGCCCGTAAGCTCAAACGAAGCGCGCGGTTTGCTCTGCGCGTAAACCCCGACGTGTTCGCCGACACGCATCCCTACATCTCGACTGGGTTGCGGGAGCACAAGTTCGGTATCGACATTCGCCAGGCGCTCGGCATCTACAAGAGCGCGGCAGGGAACCGCTGGCTTGAGGCGCATGGAGTCAGCGTCCACATCGGCTCGCAGATCCGCTCCGCGCAGCCATTCGGCAAGGCGATGGAACGCGTTGGTAAACTGGTTGCGCAACTCAAGCATGAAGGCATCGAACTCAAGTGTGTCGACGCCGGCGGCGGGCTGGGCATCGATTATCATGGCGGCGCGTTCGATGCGGCGGCCAAGGTGGCGGAATACGCCGCGGCCATCCAAGGGGCGCTCGCCAATTTCGATGGCCGCTTGTTGATCGAGCCGGGCCGCTTCCTCGTTGCCCAGGCCGGGGCGCTGGTAGCTCGCGTTCTCACCGTAAAACGCAACGGCAAGAAGACCTTCGTCATCACCGACGCGGCCATGAACGATCTTATTCGTCCTGCGCTCTATCAGGCTCATCACGAGATTGTTCCGGTGCGTCCGCGTCCGGGCCGCCCCCGCGTGGTTGACGTGGTTGGTCCCGTCTGCGAGTCCGGCGACTTCTTCGCCCGCGACCGCAAGCTCGCGCATGTTGAGCCCGGCGACCTGGTGGCTCTGCTTGACGCGGGTGCCTACGGCATGGCGCAAAGCTCGAACTACAACACGCGCATGCGTCCCGCCGAGGTGCTGGTCGAAGGCGCCAGGGCAAGACTCATCCGCCGCCGCGAAACGATGGCCGATCTGCTGGCGCCGGAGATTCTCTGAAGCAAGCGTGCCCGCCTCCGCATCAATCGCGGTATCATTTCAGGTGAGGCTGCGATGGAGTCGGGTGAGACTGCGATGAGTGAAAACCGCATCACAATCGAGCCAGGGAAACGGTCAGGCCAGCCGTGCATACGGGGGCTGCGGATCACGGTTTGGGATGTTCTGGGCTGGTTGGCGGCGGGCGTGAAAGAGGAGCAGATTCTCGCCGACTATCCAGACCTCGAGGCTGACGATTTTCCTGCCGTCTTTGAATATGCGACGCGCCTCGGACGCCGTGTTGCACAGTGAAGCTGCTCTTGGATGAGAATCTCTCTCCTCGGCTCGTCCGCCGCATTGAGGATTTATTCCCCGATTCATTGCACGTCCGATCTGAAGGACTGAAGCAGACACCGGACAAAATGGTGTGGGAATACGCCAAGTCCAACGGCTTTTCAATCGTCACAGCGGACTCCGACTTTTACGAATTAGCCATTGCATTGGGCTCACCTCCCAAAGTCATCTGGCTTCGCGGCTGCGACTACCCGACCGCCGTCGCCGAAGAACTGATTCGCGGTCAGGCGATTCGCATTGCAGAGTTTCTTGAAGATCGGGAACGTGCCGTGCTCATCTTGCGGCCGCAACGATCGGCGACTTCGTGATCCGCAGACGCGCAACCTCCGCCCCGTCCTGCTATGGTGTTGCGCGGGGAGATTTCATCATGGAATTTGGAGCGAAGACATTGTGCGCGCTGGCCATCGCGGGATTGGTACTGGGATTATCCGCGGCCGTCCACGCGGATTCTTTAACGGTAAAGACTGCGCAGGGCAAGGCGCAGGGCAAGACGATCAACGGCGGCAAGGTGAAGGCGTTTCTAGGGCTGCCCTATGCCGCGCCTCCGGTGGGCGATTTGCGCTGGAAAGCCCCTGAGCCGGCGGCGAGTTGGAAGGGCGTTCGCGATGCGACGCACTACGGCGCGCGCTGCATGCAGGAGCCCGTCTTCAAGGACATGATCTTCCAGGACAGCGGCCCAAGCGAAGACTGCCTCTATCTCAACGTCTTCACGCCAGCCACCGCGACGGGCAGCAGCAAGCTCCCTGTCATGTTCTGGATTCATGGCGGCGGCTACTCCGCCGGCTCAGCCTCCGAGCCGCGCCATAACGGCGATTTTCTGCCAACCAAGGGCGTGGTGCTGGTCACCATCAATTACCGGCTCGGCGTCTTCGGATTTCTGGCCACGGCCGATCTAGCCAGAGAAGCGAGGGGCGCGGCAGGGAACTACGGCCTGCTGGACATGGTTGCGGCGCTCGGGTGGGTCAAGGCCAACATCGCAAAGTTTGGCGGCGACCCCGGCAACGTGACCATCTTCGGAGAAAGTGCAGGGTCCTTTGCCGTGAGCACATTGATGGCGGCGCGCCCGGCGCAGGGGCTGTTCCAAAAGGCCATCGGCGAAAGCGGCGGAGCTTTTGGTCACGCGTTGTCGACCGGCACGCTTGAGGCCACTGAGAGAAAAGATGGGGAGTGGGCCTCTGCGCTAGGCGCCGCGACCGTAGCGGAGTTGCGCGCCATGCCCGCGGAAGCCATCCTTCAAGCTGCAACCAAGGCAGGCGCGCCTAGATTTTCGACGGTCGTAGACGGCCGGCTGCTGACCGAACCCGTGGCCGAGACCTATGCTCAAGGCAAACAGGCACACATTCCATTGCTGGCCGGTTGGAACCGCGATGAAAATTCCTCTTTGGCCGCAGGCATGACAGTAGAGAAGTGGAAGGCCTTTGCCGCGGAGCAATTCGGTGATCGCGCAGAGGAGTTTCTCAAGCTCTACCCCGGCGAGACGGACGAGCAAGCGGCGCGCTCCGCCATCGACTACAAGAGTGACTCTTTCATTGCCTTTGGCACCTGGAAGTGGATTGAGGCACACAGGAAGACGGGGGATTCGCCGGTCTATCGCTACCACTTCGAGCTGGCCGCTCCACCCAGCAAGTTCAATCCCGGCTGGTTCGCCTTCCACTCCGACGATATCGAGTATGTCTTTGGCACCCTCGACACCCGGCCGGGCGCCGATTGGCGGCCCGAAGACCGCAAACTGAGCGACGAAGTGATGAGCTACTGGACCAACTTCGCGCACACCGGCGACCCCAATGGGCCGGGGCTGCCGGTGTGGCCGAAATACGGCGCGGAGCGCAAGCTCATCCATCTGGACAGCCCGATTACGGCGGGCGAAAGCACAGTGGAGCCGCGCTACGAATTTCTGTTGCAAGGAATGCCGCCGGAGCAGTATTGAAGGCCGGGAGAGAAGACCTGCTTACTGATTGACGCCGGCCGCTGCGGCAAAGCCCGATGCCTGTTCGGTGGGAATCGTGCTGGTCGGCGAGGTCGCGGCGAAGGTAGATTTCTGAGCATTGATGGCGTTGGAATAATCAGGTCCGAGGCCGAGTTTTTTGAGTGCGCGCGAGTCGGGCATCAGCCTGGTCTGCCATCCCTGATCGGCCTGGTACTTCTGCATGGCTGCCAGGGTGGTTGCGTCCCAATTGCCTGTCGCCTCGCCGCTCAGATAGTGCTCGCGGATGAGGGCTTGCTGAATCTCGGTGACCCTCTCCGGGGCAATGGCTTGCTGGCCGCGTACGTGGCCAGGCTTGTGGGTTGCCTTGTGAGATTTGTGAATCGTTTGACCGCTGGTCGGGGCGCGGTGAATCCGAGACGCGAATGCCGAAGGCGAAATCAGAGCTGCGGAAATTACGAGTGCCACACTTGCACGACTAAAGTGCACGATAATGCTACCTCGATGGAAGGCGATTTTATCCCAGGTGACTATGTATAATATAGCTCATTGTACCGCAATGTGGCAAGGAGTAAAGTAATTCCGTATCAAGTATCTGACCGCCCACAGTAATTAGACGCCGGTTACGGATATCCGCAACCGGCGCCTTCAAAATTACGCTACTGAAGTGTTCCACCGACGTAGTTGATTCCCTGATCGGGATGCTTTGGATCCAGAACCTCGAAGACCACATCGTCACCGGCTTTTATCTTCTTGGCCACGGCATCGAACTGTTCCCTGGTGCCGGTTGGCTGCTTGTTGACGCGGGTGATCACAAGGCCGGGTTCAAGTCCTTGCAGGTCGGCAAACGAGCCGGTGCGAACCGACTCGATGAGCACGCCGGGGTTGTGCAGCTTGGCTGCGGTTGCAGGCGATATCTCGCGCACCACTACGCCCAGTCTGGTCTCGCCCTCGTCCCCCTGATTTTCGGGATTGGCCTCCGGCTGGTTGTTGCCCAGCTCGGCAAAAACCTTCTCGCGGTCGCCGATGGTGACCGTGGTATCGGCCTGCTTGCCGTCGCGCAGGTAGCCCAGGCGTATGGTCGAGCCCGGCCTGCGGCTGGCGATCTCGTTCACCAGATCGTTGCCGTCCTTGATAGCCCGGCCATCGATGGAGGTGATGATGTCGCCCGGTTTCAGGCCTGCCTTTTCCGCGGGGCCGCCTGGTTGAACTTCCTGCACCAGCACGCCGTTCTTGAAGCCGTAGACGCGATTCACAGCGCCGGAAAGCCCTTCGCGGAACTGGATGCCGATGGAGCCGCGCGTGACCTTGTGGTTGGGGCTGATCAGATCGTTGTAGACCTCGACAACGGTGTTGGAAGGCATGGCGAAACCGATGCCCTGGTAGCCTGCCGACTGCGTATAGATGGCCGTGTTGACGCCGATCACTTCGCCGTTCATATTCAGCAGCGGGCCGCCGGAGTTGCCCGGATTGATGGCCGCGTCGGTCTGGATGAAATGCTGAAATTGCCCGCCTGCGCCGGGGTCGATGGTGCGGTTCTTGGCGGAGATGATGCCGGCGGTAACGGTCTGCGCCAGCGCAAACGGGCTGCCGATGGCCTCCACCCAGTCGCCAACGCTGGCGGTGTCGGAGTTGCCCAGCTTCACGATCGGAAGCGGCGTGCTGGTCTCGATCTTGATGACCGCGAGATCGGTAGCCTTATCGCTGCCGATCACCCGCGCCGGNNTTCTCGACTACGTGGAAATTGGTGACGATGTAGCCCTTGGGATCGACGATGAAACCCGAGCCCAGCGATTCCTGGACTCCGCCCTGATCGCCGCCATCGGGCGAGGGAGCCTGACCGCCAAAGTAGCGGTTGAAGAAGTCCTGGAAGTTGTCGGAGCCCTGTCCCTGTCCCTGTCCCTGCTGCTGTTCGTCTTCGTCTCCGTTGTCATCGCCGCCGCCGGGGCTCTTCTGGTTGGGCTGAACGCGGAAATGAAAATTGCGCGGACCCTTGTTGGTGGACTGCTTAGGCAAAGTCTCGGTGTTGATGTTCACCACCGCGGGTGCAACCTGCCGGGCTATCCGTACAAAATCGTTGGGCGGGACGGTGGAGTTGACCACCTTGAGAGGAGTGGCGTCCGAGCTGTCGTTTTGCTGTTCCTGTCCACGCACGCCGTGGGCCCAAAAGGAACCGCCCACAATCGCGGCCGAAAGCGTGGCCAGCAGGACAAACGTTGAAGCGAGACGGCGGGAACGCAGCCGTTCGAGGAGCGATTTCATGGATTCGATGACCTCGTAAGGGTGACCAACCTTGCGGCTGGCAGTGTTGATTGCGCCAACTTCTAGTATAGCCAGTTCCGGACAATCCCGTCCGGCTGGCCGCCATTGACCCAGGGCAATCGCATTTGGATTTTGGCCCAAAAATGAAGGGTACGGGCTTCAGCCCGTACATAACTCAGCAAAAGTAAGTTGGGCTTCAGCCCCTGAGGGGACGACCTCTGTGTGGATTTGTCCTCAATTTCGGCGTGCGCCTGGCTCTGATTCCATCAAAATCGCAAGCCCACACTCGTATCGTTTCCCCCTCAGGGGCTAAAGCCTCCCTTTCTTTTCAGTGTATTGTCGTACGGGCTGAAGCCCGTACCCTTCAACGTTTCAAATGCGATTGCACTGCGAATTGCCGTGGGGCTCTTGCCGCCGCTCTGATGGAACGGAAAACTCCTTTGGCTTAGACGCTTTTGAAGTGAAAAGAGTTGCGCCGCCGCAGCTTGGCCTGCGATCCGGACCGGGAAAGCCGCAAAGCTTGCCGGCCTTGCCGCTCTACTGCTCGGCCGCCCATTCCAGCGTGGCCAGCGTCAACAGCAGGACCCGCCTCAGGCCGGTCTCGCGATCTTTTGCGGAGTACCATTCGCCCTGGGTGTGCGCGCCGCCGCCTTCGCCGCCCGCGCCAAGCGACATGGCCGGCACACCCAGCGAAAGCGGGATATTCGCGTCCGTCGAGCCCAGCCGCAGATCGGTTCGCAACTGCAAATGGCGGTCTACAGCCCGCAGCGACTCCAGCAGGGGCGAGTCGGCGGGCAGTTTCGCCGCGGGCCGGTCCCCAATTTTGACAATGTTGAACGTGAGAAGCTTTTCGACGCTCAATGCGGTGGACCTGGCCTTCGCATTGCAATGCGTCACGGCATCTTCGACCGCCCGATGCAATGCCACCTCAAGGCGCA
This sequence comes from Acidobacteriaceae bacterium, assembly GCA_003142935.1. GTDB lineage: Bacteria > Acidobacteriota > Terriglobia > Terriglobales > Acidobacteriaceae > Telmatobacter. Next base: position 19,049 of record PLOG01000170.1, on the reverse strand, counting down.
CCAACTGCTCAGGATCGGTGGAGCGAAGATCGATGGAGGCCTGCGCGGATTCGGGAATAGAGTTCACGCTGGTGCCGCCGCGTATGGTGCCCAGGTTCAGCGTCGTGCGCGGATCGTCGGGCAACGGAACATCCGCGAGCGCCGCCAGCGCCGAAGCCAGCGCGGCAATCGGGTTGGGCAACCCGGCATCGGTAAAACTATGGCCGCCCGGCCCGTTGATCGTTACCTGGAAGCGCCGGCTGCCCAGGGCCAGCGTTACGGCCGAGTCCGCGCCTGCTCCGTCAAGCACGATGTGAGCAGCGATGCGGCCGGCCAGCGGCGTCTGGCTATAGAAATGGCGCACTCCGCGCAGGTCGCCTTCACCCTCTTCACCCACATTCCCCAGAAGGATGAGCGGCGCCGGCAGTTCGACCTTTGCCTGGAACAGAGCGTGGGCAATGGCCAACATGCCGATCACACCGGCGCCATTGTCGCAAGCGCCCGGAGCGGTGAGGCGATCGCCTTCGAGAACTGGATTAAGCGGCGTGTCCGCGGGAAACACCGTGTCGAGATGGGCCGAGAGGACCACGAGCGGCCCGGTGCTCTCCGCAGGCAGATTGGAAGCTGGCAGCAGCGCGTGGACATTTCCAACTTCGTCGGTTTCCACATGGCTCAGCCCAGCCTCGGCAAAGCGGAGGGCGAGCCATTCCGCGCGCACCTTTTCGCCAAACGGAGGCGCGGGAATCGCCACCATCTCCGCCTGCCAGGCCATGATCTTTTGCGGATTGCCGTGCAGCCACGCAAAGGCCGCATGGACCGGCCTCTGTGCAGCCAGCGTAGTTACGCGCGAGAAGGATGAGCTGCGAGCAAAGAGCGCCATGCGTGTGACTTCAGGTTAGCAGGAAGCGAACGCGCGGGCCGGGGCGGGCGATCAAAGCTGATTGAGTTTTTCACTCTTGGCGGGAGGCTTTGCGGATTCGACGGGTTTGCGGCCGGAGAATTCCGAAAAGACTTCCATGCGCGTAAGCGGTTCGCCTATATGAACTTCTTCGCTGCCACCCATGACCTGCAGCATGGCCATTCTCTCCTGGGCCTCTTCGTAGGAGCGAATATCGACCAACACGGCTTTTGCTTCGCCGTTCTGGGTGATGATGATCGGCTCGCGTTCGCGCGCGATCCTGTCAAGGAGATCCGCTGCATGGGCCTTAACATAGCTAATTGGTTTGATTTGGGTAGAATAGCGCATAAAACCTCAGTAACCAATGGTAGTTATCAGTTTATATATAGCCCGGAAACAAGTTGTAATAAAAACTGTTTTAAGACTGAAGTTTATTTCTCTCGGCCGTATTCAACCGAGAGCAAAAATAACCCGCGCGCCGGCGCGGTGGGACCGGCTGCCGCGCGTGACCGGGCGGAGAGAATTGCGGGGATTGCCTCGACGCCGAGACGTCCCCGGCCCACATCCAGCATGGTTCCCACCAGGTTACGGACCATGTGATGCAGGAAGCCGTTTCCCCGCACCCGATAAACCAGCAACTCCCCGGCTTGGCTCTGTTGCCGCTCCCAAACCGATGAAAAAATGGTTCTTACCGTCGCAGGAATCGCCGGAGACGGACCTGCCGGGGCAGTTTCCGAAATATCCAGCACGCCGCGGCCGGCAAGGTCGGGATCGGTGGCGGCGAAGCTCAGGAAGTCGTGTTCTCCCGCAAAGAGATTCGCTGCCCTTTTGAGGGCTTCCAGGTCCATGGGCCAGGAGTAGGCAAGCGCATAGCGGGCCAGAAACGGGGGGCAGATTGACTCTCGGAAGACTCGGTACTCGTAGGTCTTCGCGATCGCCGAGTGTCGGGCATGAAACGACTCCGGAACCGTTTTCGCCTCCAGAATGCGGATCGACTGCGGAAGGGTGCGGTTGAGAGCGCGAAGCAGGTTCGCCGGGGGGATAGGGGCCTGGAGGACAAAGCTGGCTATTTGGCCCAGCGCATGGACGCCGGCGTCAGTGCGTCCCGAACCTTGGGGGAGAGGAGATTCGCCCGTAATGCGGCCCAGCGCGGCCTGCAACTCGCCCTGGATGGTAGCTTTGCCGGGTTGCACCTGCCAGCCGCTGAAATCCGTACCGTCATAAGCCAGGGTCAGCTTCCATGTTTGCTGTTTGCCGGTTTGCTGCTTCCCGGTCTGTTCAGCCGGCACGGGTTCACGCGAATCGGTCATTGGGCTTCACTTCGATATAAGGGTACTCGACTCAGGCCGCCAGCCGCAGCGGCAAGCGCCGGTGGGATATACTCAGCTTTCTGCACCTTTTATGTCTATTGGGCGCGTGCGAAGACCTCATGCCGGGGTGCAGGGAACGAAAGTGGCGATGTTCGCGTAGTGATGGATGAGCCAAGTTGTAGTCCGGAAGCGAATTTGCCCTGGATCGTCACAAATTTGCGTCCGAAGATGCTTTCCGGACGTCTCTTGAAATGGCAACCCACATGCCTCAGCTAATCGTGGAGAGGAACCATGCATTTGGACAGTATAGGTGTGGTCGATGGGCGGGAAATAAACGCGCGGGACAACTTTGACAAGGCAGGACGCAGGCTGGCTGGCGGAAAGCTGCGCGCCATTGCGGCAATGATGCTGACCATGGCTTCGTGCATGCCTTCGGGTATGGCGGCACAGACGCCGGCTGGGACCAGAGGGCCAGACAAGGCTGCTTCCGCGCTGCCGGCGGCGCCGGCGCCAATACCGACCGAGCCATTTTCGCTTCGCGACTCCGAGCGCGATTTTTCGCAGCCTTATGCCCGCTTCCTTGGCAACCCCATCAACATGTACCGGCCCACCACGATTGGCAAAGCGAGCTTTGAAAATTCCGTGCGGCTCACCGATATGGTCAAGGACGGCAAGATTTACCTCAGCCTCTCCGATGCCATCGCGCTGGCCCTTGAGAACAACTACGACATTGCGATTGCCCGCTACGATCTGAGCATCGCGGACACCGACATTCTGCGCACCAAGACCGGACAGTTGCCATTGGGTGTGCCGTCGGGTCTGATCACGAATACTCTGAGCGGCTCTACTTCGACTTCGACGCTGTCCACCGGCGGTGGTCCGGGCGGAAGCACGGGCGGCGCAGGCGGCGCGGGTACGGGCGTCAGCGGCTTGTCTCTCACGACGGGCGGCGCCGGTCCTGCCCCGGAAAGCCTCGATCCCAACCTGGGAGCGACGGTTTCGTTCGATCGCGATCATATTCCCTCTACGAGCTTCTTCTCCACCGGTACCAGTTCGACAAACAACTACAACTTCACGCTCAACCAGGGATTCGTCACCGGCACAAATTTCCAGTTTGCCTTTAACAATAGCTATGCCACCTCGGACAATGTCGTTACGCAGTTCAGCCCGGAGTTGAGTTCCACATACAAGGCCACCGTCACCCAGCACCTGCTCCAGGGCGCCGGCATCTGGGTCAACAAGCGTTTCATGTACCAGGCGATTAACGACCGGCGCATTGTGGATTCGTCTTTCCGCCAGCAGATTCTTTACACGGTAAATCAGGTGGAAAGCATCTACTGGGGACTGGTCCAGGCATACGAGGATGTGCAGGCCAAGGAGCGCGCTCTCGACCAGAGCACCAAGCTTTTAGGAGACAACAAGAAGCAATTGGAGATCGGCACCATGGCTCCGCTGGATGTGGTCAACGCGGAATCGACCGTGTCCACCGACAAGCAGGCCTTCATAAGCGCGCAGAGCGCACTGAACTATCAGCAGCAGATCATCAAGCAGGCCATCGCCCGCAACCTGAACGATCCGGCGCTTTCCGCCGCGCCGGTGATTCCCACCGATCGTGTCAGCCTCGAGGAGATTCCCGAAGAAGCCCAACCGGAGGAGGCGCTGGTGCAGGAAGCGTTTCAGCGGCGGCCGGAACTTGAGCAGGCTGTGCTCACCCTCCGCAACGATGAGATCACGCTGAAGGGCGCGCGCAATGCGCTGCTGCCGACCTTCGATATTTACGGATATATGTCGGGGCAGGGTGTTGCGGGTTCCATCAACCCGAACCTGAGTTCCGCTTTCTGCGGCGGCACTTGCCCCACGGGCGGCGCAGGTGGATACGGGACTGCCCTCGGTCACGCCTTCAACGACTCGGCCCCGGACAAAGGCATCGGCTTCAATCTGAACATTCCGCTGCGCAACCGCTATGCGCAGTCGGTACAGGAGCGCTCGCTGATGGAATACCGTCAGGCTGAGTTGCGCCTGGAACAACTCTACACACAGATCCGCATGCAGGTGGTCAACGCGAAGTTTGCGCTCACCAATGACCGTGCCCAGGTGCAGGCTTCGTTGGCCGCCAGGGACTACAACCAGCAGAGTCTGGACGCCGAGGTGAAAAAGCTTCGGCTGGGTGCATCCACCACCGCCAACGTGCTCTTGCAGGAGCGCAATCTGGCTGGGGCGGAAGACAACCTGATCGCGGCTCACGCTGCCTATGCCAAGGATCGCGCCGGCCTCTATCAGACGCTCGCGACCACCTTGCAGCACTACGGCATCAACCTGCCTGAAGCGGCTTCCGGGGAGATTAAGACGACCCCGGTTGTGCCTGGCGTACAAGCTGCACCGCCGAGCAAGGAACCCTCAATGACTCCGCCCGCGGGCCGGTAATTTTCTGCTGGAAGAAACAAAAATGCCCGGCCACGCGCCGGGCATTTTCTTGTGGATCAATGAGCCGAGGCAGGTCAATCGCATTTGAAACGTTGAAGGGTACGGGCTTCAGCCCGTACCCTTCATTTTTCGCTCAAAATCAAAATGCGTTTGCCTTGTGAGCCGAGGTCAGAATCCGTGCTCTATCGCTCCGCGACCAAATCAAGCAAATCAAAGAACTCAGGGAAGCTGATAGCGGCCGATTCAGCGCCCTGGATCAGCGTATCGCCATCGGCGCGAAGCGCTGCGACGCTGAAGGCCATGGCGATGCGATGATCGCCGCCGGAGTCGATGGTGGCGCCATGCAACGTTTGTCCGCCGGGCACATCCAGGCCGTCTTCGAACTCAGCCACCTCGGCGCCCATGGCGCGCAGATTTCTCGCCACCAAGGCAATCCGGTCCGATTCCTTGACGCGCAGTTCTTTTGCGTCGCGGATGCGGATGCCGCCGCTGGTATAGGGCGCGATGGCCGCCAGCACCGGCAGCTCATCGATCAACTGGGCAGCCAGCGCGCCGCTGACTTCCGTTGTTCCAAGGCCATCCTTCGGCGCCGAGACCTGTACCGTGCCCACCAGTTCGGCGTTCTTTTCCTCAAGATGGAGGACGCCGATCTTCGCGCCCAGAGAGGTCAACACATCGAGCAATGCGGCGCGCGTTGGGTTGAGTCCAAGCGAATCGAGCACCAGATTTGCGCCGGGGAAGAGCGCCGCGGCGCACAGAAAGAATGCAGCGGAAGAAAGATCGCCGGGCACTGTGGCCTCAATGGCATGAAGCGTCTGCGGCCCGCTAATAGAAACCGAATCCACCGTGCGGGTCAGCGAAGCGCCGAAGGCACGCAGGGCCAGCTCGCTGTGGTCGCGCGTGCGGACGGCCTCTCGAACGGTGGTCGCGCCCTCCGTTTGCAGGCCGGCCAGCAGGATCGAGGTCTTGACCTGCGCGCTGGGAACGGGCGTGGTGTAGTCGATTGCCTTGAGCCTTGTGCCCTCGATCGTCAACGGCGCATGGCCTTCAGTGAGAGTAAGTTTGGCGCCCATGGCTTCGAGGGGCTTGCGGATGCGCTCCATGGGGCGCCGGGAGAGCGAGGCATCGCCGATGAGCGTGAAACTGCCCTGTTGCGGCGCCAGCAGGCCGGAGATCATGCGCATGGTCGAGCCGGAGTTGCCGCAGTCGAGCGGGCTATTGGATGGAGTCACGCAGCCGGCTACGCCTGTGACCTCGACGGCATCATTGCCGAGTCGATTCACCTTCGCGCCCAGAGCTTCCATGCAGGCCAAGGTCGAAGCGCAGTCGGCGCCGGTAGAGAAGTTGGTGAAGCGCGACGTGCCTTCGGCAAAGGCGCCCAGCATGGCGTAGCGGTGGCTGATGGACTTGTCGCCGGGCAGGCGAAGACTGCCGCTGACGTTGCGGGCGGGGCGGATGAGGCGTTCTTCAGTCGCGGTGTGCAAGCGTGCTCCAGGGATGGTGTCAATTCAAGTTTAACCAGCCTGGCAGCTTCAACGAAGGCGGCTTTATCTCTGTACTCAGGCAATCGCATTTGGATCTTGAGCGAAAAATGAAGGGTACGGGCTTCAGCCCGTACATAAAACAGCGCAAAATCAGTCGGGCTTTAGCCCCTGAGAGACAGCCTCTGTGTAGATTTCTTCCCGATTTTCGGCGCGCGCGTGGTTCTCATTCCATCAGGATCACAAGCCCGCACTCGTATCGTCTCTCCCCTCAGGGGCTAAAGCCCCCTCTTCTTTTCAGTGCATTGACGTACGGGCTGAAGCCCGTACCCTTCAACGTTTCAAATGCGATTGCCCTGATCCTCCGCGCTACCGCACGCGGAGCACAATGATCGTCTCGTCGTCGAAGCGGTCTTTGGCGCCCTGGAAGCGCGCAACGTCTTCGAGGATGGCGTCGGCAATCGCAAGTGCAGGCTGGCCGCGATGGGCGCAGAGCAGGCCAGAGAGCCGCTCCTCCCCATACATCTCTTCATTTTCGTTTTCGGCGTCGAGGATTCCGTCGGACACAAACACGATGGCGTCTCCCGGCTGCGTGGCCACGTGCAACTCTTCGTAAGTGACGTCTGGAAACAAGCCCAAAGGAAAGCCTTCTGCTTTGACCGTAACCGACTGGCCGGAGCGGCAGAAGACAGGCTGAACCGCGCCGGAATTGGCCACCGTGAGCGTCTGGTCTTCGTCGTTCCAGACGGCGAACAGCATGGTGACGTATTGAGAATCGAGCTTGCGCTCCTGCAGAGCGTTGTTGAGCAGGGCGAGCATCTGGGCGGGCTCCGGCGCGTGGGCGGCCGCGGCGCGCATAATGCCGCTCACCAGGGCGGCAAACAAGGCTGCGGGCGCGGCCTTGCCGCTTACGTCTCCCAGCACAATGGCTGTCCGGCCAGGTCCGTAGTCGACAAAGTCGTAGAGATCGCCGCCAATGGTGCGCGCTGGAAGAAAACGGACCGCCATCTCGGCGTGGGGATGCGAAGGCGCTTCGGAAGGCAACAGCCTGAGCTGCACCTCGCGCGCCATGGCGATGTCGCGCTCGAGCTGCCGCTCCTGTGCATGGACCGCCTGGTAGAGCCGCGCGTTTTCAATCGCAATCGCTACCTGCGCCCCCAGCGTCGTCAGCACCCGCTCATGCTCTTCCGTGAAGAAATGCGTACGCGTATGTTCCAGATCGAGCACGCCGATGATTCGGCCTTTGTAGAAAAGAGGCACCACCAGCTCAGAGCGGGTTTCTTCATTCATGGGCAGGTAGCGCGGGTCTTTGGTTACATCCGGGACATTGACAAAGCGCCACTCGCGCACCGCTACGCCGACCAGGCCGCTGTTGACGGGCAGCCGGCGCAAGGGCGCGTGGGCATAGCCAAACCGCCATGCATAGCGGGTGATGAGGGTCTCGCCCTTTTCGTCCAGCAGCATGATGGTGAACATCTGGTAATCGATAAGCCGGCGAAGAAGCTGGCCGACGCGCTCCAGCAGCGGGCCCAGTTCGAGGATCGAAGCCAGTTCGACGGCGATCTCGTTGAGGACTTCGAGTTGCTGCGCCTGGCGTGAGACACGTGCGTAAAGGCGCGCGTTCTCAATGGCCTGGGCGATGCGCGAAGCGGTCAGCGTGAGCACGCGAAGATGGTCGGGGCGAAAATAGCCCACCTCGGTGCTCTCCAGGTCCATGACGCCAATCAGCCGGTTCTTGGCAATCAGCGGCACGGCCAGCTCGGAGCGAACCTCGGGATTGGCGCTGATGTAGTGCTCGTCGGTGGTCACGTCGTTCAGCAGCACCGGCTGGCGCGTGAGGGCGACCTGTCCGACCACGCCCTTGCCGACGGGAAGGCGCATCCGCTCAATCTCGGGAGTGTGGCCAATCTGGAAACGCATGTGCAGTTCGTGGGTGCGGTCATTGACCAGAAGAATGGCGAAGATCCGGTAATGGATAACGGCCCGCACCAGCTCCGAGGTGCGATTGAGCAGGGTCTTCAGGTCGAGCGTAGTGTTGAGCGCATCGGAGAGCTTCATCAGGTAGGCCACGTCGGCCGGCTCAACGCGCGCGTTCACAGGGTCCAGAGGGGCATCGCCGGCAGGGCGATAGTCGCCTTCGAAGTCCGATCTATGCGGCGGAGAAGGCGGCGGGGATGGGGGAATTTCTGTCATAGGTGCCGAAGGGAATGATAACGCAAAGAGCAGTTGTCGGAGATCAGGGGTCAGGGAACAGAGATCAGGAAGTCTCTGGCGATTTTTTTGCGATGAGAGTTGTCAGCGACGGGAAGGCGGACTGCTAGAAGCATATCAGGCTCGGGGAGCTGCGCTGTTTTCGAAGGACCTCATTTCCCGCGCACCTCTTCCGGTCCTCAAAAACTCATCCAAACCAATTCACTGCGGGCGCACCATCCTTGAATCGCTTTCTGATTCAAGGACGGGAAAGCGAAACTCCCAACCGAGGAGTCTTTCTGTTCCCCGTTTCCATCCCACCGTCAATCTGTTGGTCTCTATCAGGCCGAAACAGCCCGAAAATGCGCAAAACACCGCCATCTCATTCATTTCGTCCGCTTCTATCAGTTCATTCCACAGAAAAGATCCCAATCTATCAGTACGATCTTCCAGAATTTCCCTCCAAACCGAAGAATGTCCACCCACAGGACGACAAAAACAGAGCACTTCGGCGGCCTCTAACCCCACGAACTCTCGACCGCACTCTGCGAAATTCACTCCACCGCCGAGTCGTCTTTCTGATCCCTGACCCCTGATCCCTGACCCCTGTTCTTACTCCGCCCCGAGCTCCCGCACGATTGCGACCGAGGCGGAGGTTCCGATGCGGTTGGCGCCGGCCTCGAGCATGGCCTTCACGTCGGCCAGCGTGCGGATGCCCGCCGAGGCCTTTACGCCGCAGCGCCCGCCTGCCACGCCGCGCATCAGCGACACATCGGCTACGGTTGCGCCGCCTCCTCCATAGCCGGTCGAGGTCTTGATGAAATCCGCGCCGGCCTGGATGGCGATCTCCGCGCCACGCAGCTTTTCTTCCAAGGTGAGCAGTGCGGTCTCAAGAATCACTTTGAGGATCGCGCCGTGATGGTGAGCCACCGTGGCCGTGGCGTGAATGGTGTGGTGAACGGCGCGATGGTTGCCGCCCTTGAGCACGCCGATGGGAATCACCATGTCCAGTTCGCGCGCGCCCAGCCGGGTCAGGGCCGCCGCTTCCTGGAGCAGCGTTGAAACCAGCGAAGCACCGAACGGGAACCCGAGGACGGCGCCGGTGGGGATGCCGGTTCCCGAAAGGATGCTCACGGCCGTCGAGGCCCATAGCGGGTTGACCATGGCGCAGGCGAACCTGTAGCGGGCGGTCTCATTGCAGAGGCTCTCCACCTGCGCGCGGGTGGCATCGGGCTTCAGCAGCGTATGGTCGAGGACCGCGGCCAGCGCTTGCCAATTCGAGAGCGCAAGGGCTGCAAAGCCTGCAGAATCGAAGCTGCCATTGTCAAAATCGAGATCCACCGGATTGATCGGCGTGAGCACTGCCATGGTTCCTCTACTCCTAATCGGCTGAATGCCGCGTTCGTGAAGGCCGCCCGCAACAGCAGGCTCAAAACGCGTTCCCTGGGACGCATTCTCCGGGAGATGAGTATAGTGCTTCCCGGCTCCATGACCAAATGGCCCATTGGTTGGATGCGCGTGGCCGAAAGGGGTTTTTGAGCCGTCCGAAGCTGGCGTCCGGGGCTGAGCGGCTACTCCGGTTCGCCGGCAGGCATGACGCAGATGTCCGGCAGGTTCCGGTAGCGCTCCGCGTAGTCCATTCCGTAGCCGATCACAAACAGGTTGGGAATGGAAAAGCCCACATAGTCGGCGTCGATTTTTTCAATGCGCCGAGAAGGCTTGTCGAGCAGCGTGGCAATGCGCAGCGACTTGGGGTGCTGTTGCACGAAGAGCTTGCGCAAGTAAGAAAGAGTGAGCCCGGTGTCCAGAATGTCCTCCACTACCAGTACATTCTTCCCCTCGATCGAGTGGTCGAGGTCCTTGATCAGCTTGACCGCCCCAGAGGACCGCTGCCCCTTCCCATAACTCGAGGTGGCGACAAAGTCGAAGGTGGCATCGATCTGAATAGCCCGCGACAAATCGGCCAGGAAAGGCGCCGCGCCCTTGAGTACGCCAATCATCACCAGCTTTTCACCGTTCAGGTCACGGGTAATTTGCGCGCCCATTTCGGCAACGCGCTCGGCAATCTGCTGGCGGGAAAAAAGGACTTCAAGGCCCTGGTAGATTGTGGTAGCCATGCACACAGTATCGCCCGAATGGGGGCTCTTTGTGTCTGTGCAAATCAGGCTGGCCTTCCGAGTGGTTGCGGCTCGCGCGCGGAGGCAGTCTGGAGAATGCGGTCCGCGCCTACGGATGGCTCGTGATCGCAACGACGGTGATGACGGGAGTGCGTTTCTTGTCCATGACTTCATCGGGACCGTAATGCCAGAAAATGCGATAGGCGCAGGGGGTGTTGTTTTGGGCGTAGGCCTCGAAGACCTTCTCGCCGTGGGCGCCCGAGAGCGAGAGAAACTCGTGGGTGTGCAGGCCCGGATGTGACGGGTCGATTTCGAGGTATTCGAGAGCTTTGAGAACCTGCGCGAGGACGGCTGCCCGCGATGGCGTATTTTCGAGCGCCGTCAACTGCCGATCTGCCGTGGGCGTGAATACAATCTTCCGTTCCATATCGAAACCAATCCATCTAAACCTTTACATATCGAACTCTTGAGCCAATTATTTGGCGTGCTTGGCAAACGAGCCGCGGTAGACGCTCTTTCCTTCAGCCGACTCCCGCAAACCCTGTTTCACGCTGGCCAGGGCGCGCGGATTCTCGTAGAGCCACATCTCGGAGGCAGGAACAGCCTTAACCGGATCGAGAATGAGCTGGCCAAGGGGATTGCGGTAGATGTTGTAGGCCGTGGCCCCGCCGAGAGCTTCTCCAAGCGATAGGCGCTTCTTCGCATCCGGCTGCGCGAACTCTGAGACTAACTGAAAATCCGGATCTTTGATGACCGATGATGCTGGCATTGGGGGAGAATAACACAAGTAGGACGATATATCAAGTGGGATGCGCCCACTTTACAGGATGAGCGCATTTGGAGTTTGAGCGAAGAATGAAGGGTACGGGCTTCAGCCCGTACATAAACCCAGCAAAATCTGTTGGGCTTCAGCCCCTGAGGAACAGCCTTTGTGTAGATTTGTCCTCGATTTCGGCGTGAGCGCGGTTCTGATTCCATCAAGATCGCACCTGGCCATTTCAGCCCATGCGATAAGCTGGTGCAGAGGTGTTCTCGATGCGATTCGAAGCCTGGAAACGCGCGGCCCTGGCATTGGTTCCGCTGGCCTTCTCGCTCGGCCTGGTTTCTCAACAGCCTTCCACCTTCCCGGGTTCGAGCCCAGCCCTGCCGCTCGTCCATGTCGATCATGGTCCCAACTACGCCAAGGCGCAACAGCAGCATTACGTCGTCCTGGTCTCGCTTGACGGCTTCCGCTGGGACTACGCCAAACGCGACAGCGCCACGCATCTGCTGGCCCTCGGCAAACAGGGCGTGTGGGCTCCGGAAGGCATGTTGCCCAGCTATCCCTCGCTCACATTTCCGAACCACTTCTCAATCGTGACCGGCCTTTATCCCGAGCACCACGGCCTGGTGGCCAACAACTTTCTCGACCCCGCCCGCCAGGCCCGCTACGGCATGTCCGATCCCACGGCTGTCACCGACGGCTCCTGGTACAGCGGCACGCCCCTGTGGAGCCTCGCCGAGAGCCAGGGAATGCGCACCGCCTGCATCTTCTGGCCCGGCTCCGAAGCCGAGATCGCCGGTATTCGCCCCTCCTGGTACGCGCAATTCGACAAAAAGACGGAGGGCACACCGGCCGTACAGCAGGCGCGGATTGACGACGCCGTCGCCCTACTCAAGCTTCCCCCGGCCGACCGCCCGCACTTCATCACCATCTACTACTCCGAACCCGACCACGAAGGCCACGAGTTCGGCCCCGACGCGCCTGAAACTCGCGCCGCCGTGCACAAAGTCGATGCACTGGTCGGCAAGCTCAAGGCGGCTCTCGATGCAACCGGCCTGCCCGTCGACCTGGTGGTAGTCAGCGATCACGGCATGGCCCATGTCCAGGGCCCCTGGATCACGCTCGATCAATTCGCCGATCTCTCCGGCTTTGACACCGTGGGCTCCCTCCTTTATGGCAAGACGGAAGAAGATCGCGTCCGGGTCTACAACCAGCTCAAGAAGGCCTCCTCGCAGTTCGTCGTCTTCCGGCTGAACAACGTGCCGCCGGACCTCAACTACAACCGGAACCCCAGGGAAGGCGATCCGGTTGTCATCGCCACCGGACCCTACGCCATTCGCGCCCACGAGCCCCCGGACGGCAAACCGGATCAGCCGCCCACCCCCGGCATGCACGGCTTCGATCCGCGGAAAGTCCCGGAGATGAAAGCCATCTTTTTCGCAGCCGGACCGGATATATTGAAGGGGAAGACAGTTGCCCAATTTGAGAATGTGAACGTGTACCCGTGGCTCGCTCATCTGCTGGGTCTCACTCCGCCTAAGAACGATGGAAGCCTCAACGTTCTGGCTGGAACCCTCCGCGATGGCGGCGCCAATCCGAGTGGCGTATCCGGTGGCGAGGCCGGCGACGGCCCGGCAAAGTAGAACAAAGCAAGGGAGCAGGAGAGTATGAGTCTGGTTCTTGGGATTGACGGCGGAGGCACTCATACCCGGGCCTCGATTGTGGACGGCGACAAGGTGCTGGGTTACGGCCAAAGCGGCTCCATCAAGCGGCTGAGGGTCGGGGCCGAAGCCGCCGAGGCAAATCTGCGCGCGGTCCTCAAGGAGGTTTACGCGCAGGCCGGTATCAAGGGTGTACGCGCCGCCTGCTGCGGTGTGGCCAGCGCCACCATGCCCGGCATTACGGAATGGATTACCGCGGTCTTCAACGACTTTGGCGTGGAGCGGTCCGAGATCGTCGGCGACGAGGTGATCGCTCTGGATGCCGCCTTCAAGGGTGGGCCGGGCATTTTGCAGATCGCCGGAACCGGCTCGAACACCATTGGCCGCGCGCCCGATGGGCAGCGGGAGAGCGCAGGCGGCTGGAGTTCGCACCTCGGGGACGAGGGTTCCGGCTACTGGATCGGGTTGCACAGTGTGCGGCGCGCCCTCCACGCCTACGATGCCGAGCAGCCGAACCGCATTCTGGAGAAGGTGGGCGAAGCCTGGGGCACGCCCGACCTCGAAGACCTGGTCAACGTGGGCGACGGCACGCCGGGACCGGATTTTGCCGCGCTGGCGCCGGTCATCGATGCTCTGGCCGAGGCGGGCGATCCCGTCGCGCTCGACGTCCTTCGCCAGGCCTCCAAGGACCTCGTTGAATTCGTCTTGCTGGTACGCGAAAAACTACGCCGCAAACACAAAATTGAAGGCGAAGTTCCTGTCGCATGGACCGGCAGTGTGATTGAAAAGACGAGACTAGTCCGTGAGCCGTTCTTCGCCGGATTGCGCGCGGCCGCTCCCGCCATGCCTATTGGTGAGAAAGCAGTAGTCTCGCTCGACGGTGCGGTCTGGCGGGCAAAACGGTTGGCGGAATCGGCTGGTTAGGCAGCCTGTGGTGTAAGTCGAGCTTTGAAAGGGCACGACTTCAGTCGTGCCGCAAACACAATCAAATAAACGTGGGCTTCAGCCCTTAGGCTTGCTTCTTATGCGTGGGTAGCATCAAGCCAATAAAACTCAATCCCCGACGTTCATCTGCCGGCGCGCAGTCTTCCATCGGTCAGAATCTTTGCCCGCAGCCCGCCACGGCCATGCAAGGCGGCCTCGGCGCCGGGCGCGATCGCGTTGTCCATCCAGGAACAGGGCTTACACTCGCAAATGCCCTCAAATTCAACATTCTGCACCGCGAAGCGCTTGCCGATCAGAGAGTTGAGGTCAATCCCTTCCGTAATCACATTGCGCCGCGTAACGCCAGCCGATTCGGATTGCGCGCCCAGCGAGCGGCACACATCTTCAAACACTTCCTGCGAAAAGAAGGTGATCTGCCCTTTGTAGTCTTCCCGGTAGTCGAAGAAACGGTCTCCGCCGATGCCGTGGCCGGCATAACATTCGATCACCTCGACCTCGTGCAGGGGATTGGTTCCGGGCTCTTTGCCATAATGGCCGAAGAAATTGTGGCCGGGTGAGATGAAGAGGCGCCGAATTCTGATGGTGTCCATGCGGGTGTTTTTGAGCCGACGATTGCCTGGCTGGCGGTTGCTTGCCAGTATAAATCGACTCTGATTGGCTTCCAAGGCTGTTATCTGTACTTCCGCAGCACCCCGAGAACCCGGCCTTGAATCGCTACCTGCCCGGCCGGGATAAAAATGGGATCCATCTCCGCGTTGGCCGGTTGCAGCCGGATCATGGCGCCCTCGTTGAAGAAGCGCTTCAGCGTGGTTTCGGCCCCATGCACCAGCGCAACCACGATTTCGCCCTGGCGAGCGGTCCTGGTGCGTTCCACCAGCACGTAGTCGCCGTTGATGATGTGCTCGTCGCGCATCGAGTCTCCGCGCACTTCGAGGGCAAAAACATCGCGATTTCCCACCACGTCGTGCAGCGAGATGCTTTCTGACGCCTCCATGGCTTCGACGGGCATGCCGGCGGCGATGCGCCCCGCCAGAGGCAGGCGGGCGCTGGAGCGGGTCCGGGAGCCTGGCGGCAGTAGGTCAATGGAGCGGCTGCGGTTGTGCACACGGTCCAGCAACCCCTTCTTTTCCAGGTTGGTAATGTGCTTGTGCACGGTCGCCAGGCTCTTCAGCCCCATTCCGCGCGCAATCTCCTCAAACGACGGAGAGTAGCCGTTGCGCGCCACAAACGACTCCAGAAAATCGAGAATCTCTTTTTGCCTTCGGGTGACAGCCATGCGCGCATTATAGCGAATAAAGAGCGAACTGCGACAGTTCTTTTTTCAGGGGGAACACGCTGAGCAAAACGCAGGGTTCGAAACGTGCGTTCTGTGAAGTTCTACAATGATGAGCATGATCTTCGAGACCTTTCCTGTAGGACCGCTGGCCTGCAACTGCACGCTGCTGGGGGATGAGCAGGCCCACGAGGCCATCGTCATCGATCCCGGCGACGAGGTCGACCGAATCCATCGGCGCTTGACCGAGCTGGGCTTGCAGTTGAAGCAGATTCTGGTCACCCATGCCCACATTGACCACGTGGGCGGCGCACTCAAGCTGAAACGGCTTACCGGCGCCCCCATCTTTTTGAATGAAAACGATTTGCCTTTGCTCAAGATGATGGCGGAGCAGGCCGAATGGCTGGGAATTGCCACTCCGGAGACGGCACCCCCCGACGGAACGTTGGCCGATGGCGCAACTGTGGGCCTGGAACACTATTCCGCGCAGGTTTTGCACACTCCTGGGCATACACAGGGCTCAATTTGTCTGCACTTTGTCCCGCTCAAACTGCTCATCGCGGGGGACACGCTGTTTGCCGGCGGCATCGGCCGCACCGACCTGCCCGGCGGCAACTTCGAGCAGATCATCGATTCCATCCAGTCCCGATTGCTGGCCTTGCCCGATGAAACCAGGGTCTTGCCCGGCCACGGCCCGGTGACTACCATCGGCGCAGAACGCAAAAGTAACCCCTTTCTGCGCACAATGTGAAATGGCAATAGTACAGTTACAATTAAATTAGTGAGAGATATAGATCGATTACTTCAAGTAACACTTAAGGTCAGAGCAGGGTCATATTACTACCCTGATGCGTTCGTAAATAATTAACAAGCGTTGTGACTCCTGTGGAAAACTCCGCCTCCGGCGCGAGCAGGCTGACCACCAGCCAGCCCGACTCCGCCATCCCGAAGAAGTATCCCGGATGGACCCAGACCCCTTGCTCCAGCAGCGCCAGGACAGTTCGCTCGTCCGATTCGACCGCTGGAATGCGAAGCACTGCATACCAGCCGCCTTCGACCTCCAGCCTGTGCACCTCGGATAGCCGGGCAAGCTCGTTGTCGAGCACGCCGAGATTGGCCGCCATGCGCTCCCTGATCTGGCCCTGGATGGCCGCCCTCTCTTCCAGCCAAACCGGAAGAGCGCACTGGACCGGAGCATTCATGGAAAGAAAGGTATCGGCGATGACCTCCAGCCGTTGCAGAGCCTGCTCCCGTCCCGGCCCGGTGGCGACGATCCACGAAGCCTTCATCTGCGGCAGCCCCGCGATCTTGCTCAGCCCACTGACCACGAAGACGGGGACGTCCTCCAAACCAGAGGCGAAGGACTGGCCGGCGGCGGAGATTCCATCGTCAGATATTCGATAGTCCAGGAAGACCTCGTCCACGATGAGCGAGAGGTCGAACTGCCGGCACAACTGCGCCAGCTCCTGCGACTCCCATGGTTTGGTGAAGTGACCGGTTGGATTGTTGGGGTGGACGAGCATAATAGCCCGCGTCTGGGGGGTTATAGCCCGTCTAAATCCCTCCGGCTCGATCTGCCAGCCCTGATCGTAGACCAGCGCCACGGGCTTGATGCCGACATCGTCCAGCACGGCGAGGTAGTCGAAAAGGGGATACCCGGGCTGCGGTACCAGGATTTCGCTCCCCGGGTCGCAAAGCAGCCGGAAGAGGAAGCTGTAGGCCTCGCTGGTGCTGACGGTGAGAACAATTTGCTTTGGATCGACAGTGACGCCGTGCTCGGAATAGTAACTCGAAACCGACTGGCGGGCGCGGAGGCTGCCGAGCGGCTGCGGATCGTAATCGAGGGCATGCGGATCGACGAGCGCCTGAAGCAACCGAGGGTTGTACTGAAAGCCGCATCGGGTTGGGTTTGAGGCTGTCAGGTCGGCGAGGGGCAAGCCGGCCTGGGCGCGGAGGCGATGGGCTCGGGCCAGTTCGCTCTCTTCGGTGTTCCAGTCCGTTCTCCGGGAAAAGCGCATAATCCGTATCCAGAAATAGCTCGCCAGGCAACCGCAGACGGTGGCCGATCCAAACCACAGCCCAGCCCGCTGGGTCCCATCGTGCACAATAGTCAGAGACGCCTTTCATCACCTTACACGGGCGTCCCAGGGAGGCGCATTGGGGTTTCGCGCGGTTGTCTTCGACTATGGAATGGTGTTGTCTGGTCCGCAGGACCCCACTGCCTATGCCGCGCTGTTGCGCATTACCGGGCTGACTGCCGAGCGCTTTGAAGAATTTTACTGGGTCGACCGTCACGCTTACGACGAAGGCAAGCTCACGGGCTCCGGCTTCTGGCAGAAGACGGTTCGCGATGCAGGCCTCAACCTGAAGAAGGCAGACATCGAGGAACTGAATCTCTGGGACGCCCGCATGTGGACCACGCAGAACGACGCCATGCTGGCGTGGCAGCGGAAGATCAAGCGACTGGGAATTCTTACCGCCATCCTTTCAAACATGGGTGACAGCGTACATGCGAATATGGAGCGGGAGTTCGACTGGCTTTCGCGATTCGACGTGCTGGTGTGGAGCTATCAATTGCGCATGGCCAAGCCCGACCCTGCCATTTATCGCCATGTACTGAAAGAACTCGGCATGCAGGCGGGAGAGACGCTTTTTATCGACGACAGGCAGGCGAACATAGAGGTGGCTCGCGCGCTGGGAATGAAGGGGCTCTTATTTACAACGGTAGCCCAATTGCGCACCGACCTGATTGCGCATGGGTACGATGCTGAATTGCCTCTTCCGTAGAGCGGGTTCTCCGATGGCCGTCTAGCGCGCGTGTTTGCCGAGATGGTAGCAAAGGCCGCCGGTGTAGGCCATGACGTCGAGGCCGGGGTTGCTGGGCACAATAAACGCGTCGGAAAAATGAAAGTCGCTGAGGCCGATGCGCATATCGAGCCGGTCGTGCAAATGGAATTGCATGCCGATGCCAACCTGCAAGCTGAGGTTTGCATAGGACGCCTCTTGCGAGAGCGCTTTCTGCGTGAAGCCGACCATCCCCCCCTTGAGGATGAGATATGGTTTGTACGATTTTCCGCTTCGCCACATCATGCGCAGGCCGATGGGAGCGATCCCCATTCCCGGCACCAGCTCTCTTGCGGTGGTGAGGGGATTGCCCCACACATCGGTTTTTGCAGGCTGGCGCAGGATCAGGACGGGCTGAAACTCAGCCACATAATCCATTTGCGCTTTCAGGAGGGTACCCCAGGAGTTCCGGTCGTATTCAATGCCGCTCCAGTAAAGGTCGCTCCACCAAGAATTCGCAAGCAGATGGTAATGCCCGAAGGAGCCTGCTCCCTCGATAATTACTTCGCTTTCTGGCTGATTTTTGCGATTGGCTGGGGTCTGGAAGGACTGCGTTGCCGTGACGGCGGGCGGCATTGATACCGAATTGGCAGTTACGTTTGAGGCTGACGAACCCTGGATTGGACTCACGTCCTGGCTGAGCGCAGGTTGATGCGCGATCAGGCAAAGAGCGGTGGAAAGAACTACGAGGCGACTGTGGCGGACGGCTGTTTTGGCGCTGCGTGCGCACCAGAGCTGGGCGAAAGAGAAGGCTGAGATTCGATATCTCACAAGCATCGCTCACTCCGCGGAATTAAAAGATACCGAATGCAGGGATCAAGCGAAAGGGAGGAGAGAGCCCAAGTCGAAGATCGTTTCCAACCGGGTAGAGAAGCCGCAATTCTAATGTAGTTTTGCGGTGAGATGCAAGGGCTTTCTGTGCTTCGCCGTGTCGATGGATGGCGAGACCGCTCGCTGTGCTTGAGTCGCTGTCAGAATCGCTTTAGCCAGTCGTTTGGAATAAGGACTACTACCGTGACCGCATAATTTTGTAATGGATGTAATGTAGAGCCTGTCTCCAGGCCGGCTTTCGTGCGGGCGTCCACGTCCGCACTTGTCTGAGATTGATTACCAATTTATACAGTCTGAATACTAGAACTCTGACCGCATGATTTCGTGCCTTGA
>PLOG01000078.1 GCA_003142935.1 Acidobacteriaceae bacterium | reverse complement strand
TGTGGATCCCCGCAACTCAGTAACTTTCTGATTATTGTCGATTCCATGGTCGGGGCGGAGGGATTCGAACCCCCGCCCCTCTGCTCCCAAAGCAGATGCGCTACCAGGCTGCGCTACGCCCCGACGTCTCCTTTAGATTGTATCGTGGATCCTAATGCTGGTTCGAATTTCAGCAGACCCAGCCCACACTCATTGGGCGAGAAGCCAGGCGAGGAACCAGACTACGAGCGATAAGGGGATGGCAAAGACGAGCGCCAAGCCGACGGCAAGCAGGAGCAGAAAGGCCCAATCGCGCCAGGTGTGGCGGCGGGGATCGCCCAGATGGCGCTGCAGCAGGCGGTAGTTGCGGCGGTTGGGCTTCCAGACGACCAGGAATATGTCGCCGAAGAAGGGGATGGCGCCCACCAGGACGCCAATGCCGAGATTGGCGGCCATGCGGACCAGCGCGATGTAGGGAACTCCACGAATCCAGGCGGCGACGGGAATGACCGCCGAGAGCAGGCCGGCCAGCACGTCGCCCAGGCCGGGAACCAGGCCAATAATTCCGTCGAGGCCAAAGCGGAATTGGGTGCCGGGGATGCGGAAGACTTCATCGAGGAGGGTTTCAAGCGCCAGCAGTGTCCGGTCGCGGAAGAGCCATGCACCGCGATTCCAGCGGCCGCTGCCTGGCGGGTCTGGACTCGCTGAGTTGCCGGTGGCATGGGCGGCTACTTCGCCGTTCAGCGGACTCCGATCTTCTGCGCCCATGGGTCTATCTCCCTTGGCGGCCCCCTTGCCGTCGCAGCCGTCGCACCTGGTTCGATGCTACAATCGATAGGGTACATGGCGGCTATAGTTCAGCGGCAGAACGCCTGACTGTGGCTCAGGATGTCGTGGGTTCGATCCCCACTAGCCGCCCCAAACTATATCGCATTATTTTAGTTAGATTTGCTGGATGCGAGGTTTCACTGCGGGCCAATGTGGGCCACGCAGGATATAGCTCTTGCGCGCCACTCGCCCTCTACCGTCGCCATCGACGTGAATGCAAGGGCCAACATCCGCATAATCTACGCACATCCCAATACGACGAGCGCACGAAGGGATGGAAGCGATGCGAAGGCCCGATCTTTGCATCGGGATCGCTCGGCAAACATTTCAAGAATAGAAGTTCGACATTTGCGGGAGTGGCTCCCGGTTTGTGTTTTACTTTCTTCTCGCTAAAACGTTAGAGCAGATTCGGAAATGGTGTAGACCAATGGGCTTTCCCTCAGGGGCTAAAGCCCATTAATTTTATTGGCGTTTTACGGCACGGCTAAAGCCGTGCCCTTTCAAAGCCGGTCTACAGTAAAAGCGAAGCCGCTCTAAAAGGGCGCGGAGCATGAGCGCCGTCCCTACGGAACTCCGGATGCATAGTTGGTTTATGCCCACCCCACCGCGCTCTACTCCACCGGAGTATCGCCCGTGGCATCGAACGTAGCGCCTGCCGGAATCAGAGTGGTAGAGACGATCTTTCCGTCTTGAGAGCCGGTGTACACGGTAATCCGGGATGAATCGATTCCCTTTTCGCCGACCCAATAGGCCTTTGTGTTCACCGCGCGCTGAGCAGCAAGTTTCCTGCCGCCCTTTTCCTCGCCGGCCGCGTTGCCAACGAGAGCCAGATTCGCATCGGAATTGCGCTGCAGGTCCAGTGCCACCTCATCCAGGCAAGCCTTCCCTTCGTTGTCCACGCGCACCGGCCGGCGCGCATCTCTGTCGAAGTGAACCGCGCAAAGGCCGCTGGTCAGCGGCTTGGGCGCAGCCACTGGGACCTCGACCATCACTGAAGTTGTGGCTGTAGCAGTCTGAGCCTTGTCATCGACGACATTGCAGGTCACGGCGATGGCTCCAGTCGGCGCACCCGAAGTGCTCAGAGTAGCTCGAGAGCCGGTTCCGCTCACAGAGCCGGAAGTCGAGCTATAGCTGTAGGTCAAGGGACGATTTTGCGGACTTATGCCGATTGCCGTAATCGTGGAAGAGTTGCCGGAAATCACAGCGGAAGGATCGGCTGTGCAGCTCACGGTTGGCGGCTCGAACGCCTTCACCGTATACGGCGCGGCGCAATCCGCATTCTCGCCGGGCTTGTCGCCCTCGGAGACGTGGCCTTTCACGGTGTACCCGCCGGGAACAGCCTGCCGTGTGTCAATACTCGCCGAACTTGACGTTCCAGTCACCGTTCCTCCATCGGCAGACCATGTGTAGACAGCCGTCTTTGCCGGGTCAAGATTCAGAGCTGTGCCGGACACCGCAATCGCATCTCCAGGGAATACAGACGATGGGTTCACCGAACAGGAATATGCCAAAGGAGGCAGTGGAGGCACGCCCCTTCCGCCGAAGCGGAAAACGATTCCGGAGGAAAGACGCAGGTCGTTCTGCATTCCGGTCGTGTAACCCGCGAATGTGGTCATCAGGTATTCGGCTTGAATGATGCGGATGGCGAAATGGTGGTGGACCCTGAGGTCCAGGCCGCCTCCGGCGGTCATCGCAAACGAGTCCTGGGAGGGAAGAAGCGTGCAATTGACGGTGCAACCGGCGAGAGTCACCTGGTTCGCATGCACGTCTCCAAACAGAACCTGGGCAAAAGGAACGATTCTGTCGTACTTCCGGAACGACAGGCGCGGACCGAAGAGATAGGTCAAGGCAGCCACGTTTGCATTGTTTACGTCGACTGTAGACGTAGACGCGCCCGTGAATCGCACCTCCGAGTTGGTGTAGGCGCCAAAGTCGCCCACCAGTCCCAGGTAACGATTCAGATTGAAAGCGAGGGACGCGCTGCCGCCATTCATCCACACCAGCCGGTTTCCGGCAGCCAGTTCCGGCACAGCGCGCAGATAGGAGTAACCCGCGAACAGCTCAAACCTGGGAACGCGGAGGCTCAGGCCTCCCGAATACGGCAGGGCTGCCCCCATCGAGGCCTCTGGCATTGGGGCGTCCAGCTCAGCGCCGTAAACAGCGCTGGCGCCGGCGGCCTTCTCGTCGCCGGATGACGGCTTTGCCGCTCCCTCCGCCGAGAGTTTGAACGCAGACATCAGGAAAACAACACATGCCGCTGTGGCAATCACCCTTGCACTCAATCTCATTGCCGCCTCCCGGACTGCGCGTCGCGATCGAAAGAAAATCTCTGCGCCGGGTTAACTCGACGCGAATAAGACATACCGAACAAAACGCCGACTGAAAACCTGGCTGAGACCGCCCTGGGGGCGGTCTCAGCCAGACATTACGGAACGTTGATGACGGTGTTCACCAAGGTGGTCGACGCGTTCAAGGCGATCACCCTGCCGTTGATCGTCGTCACTGCGGCAACTCCGGGGCTTGAAACCGTGATTCCCGGTTGAGAGATGATAGTTCCCACCATCGTCCCGCCTCCTCCGTAATTGATAACCGCGCCGGGGAGGCCCCCAACCGCCCAGTAGACGTTGCCGGGCTGGGCGCCGCCGATCAGGATCACGCTTTCAGGCCCTGTCGGCGTGCCTACTGTGAGAGACGATCCGATCTGGAAGACCCAGGTCGCATTGGGATTGCCCTGAGCGTCGAGAGTAAGAGGCCCCGTGGTTATGCCGACTGAGCTTGCGTTTTTGTAGACGCCGGGGTAAATGGTTGTACCGCCCAACTCTGCCGCCAGAGTGCCGGTTGAGGGGAGGCCTTGAAGAGTGGTATAGGCGGTTCGAGCTTCCGACGCGGCTTCGGTTGCGATGGCCATTGTGTTCGCGGTTCCTTCATTGGGGCAGGCGCCGGAAGGAGGTGGCGGAGCGGTGTCGATCGTCCCATTCACCAGCCCCATATTACTTGGCGTTACCGTATACGAGCATGGATATACGCCGGCCACTGCCGCAACGCTCTCATCGTAGAATCCGGTCATCGTGGTAGAGGCGCCCGTGGTGCCGATAGCGCCATCGATCACTGTGTGGATGCCCTGGTTGGTCATCCCTGCGCCGCCGCCAAAGCCGCCAAATAGCGCTATGGCCGGGCCAAGGACGATTGGCGGCAGAACCGCTGCCGTGCCGGTCGTGAACATCCAGGGATTCGGCGCCCCGGTGGTTCCCAGCGGATTGCCGGCCAGGTCCGTTGCTCCGCTGGTCACCATCGCGTTATAGCTGGTGCTGGCGGTCAGCGGGGCGGTCGGCGTGAAGGTGGCAATGAAGTCGATCGCATCGTAGGATACCGTTCCAGGCACCGTAACTCCGCCCGCCGTAAGTTCGAAGGTTCCCGTGGTGATGGTCAGCGGATTCATGGCTTCGGTGAAGGTTGCGCTGACGGCCTGATTGAGAGGCACATCCGTGGCCGAGTTAGCCGGGTTGGTCGAAACCAATTCCGGCGCAGTGGTGCTCACAGCTGTGCCGGTTTTAAAGGTCCACACGTAATTGGCGGCCAGTGGAGTGCCCGCCAGGTTCTGAACCCCGGTTGCGATCGTGGCAGTAAACGTGGTGTTGGGCGCGAGGTTCGCTGTCGGCGTGAAGGTCAGGGTATTTCCAACCGCCGCGTAAGCAACCAGCCCCGGCACGACAGTTGCGCCTGGTCCTGTCAGAGTAAAGGTTGTTCCATTGATCGTAGCGGGATTCATCGCCGTGCTGAACGTGGCGCTGACAATCTGATTGAGAGGCACGCCCGTGGCCAGGGCGGCCGGAATTGTCGAAATCACCGTCGGCGGTACCGCAGTCGGGAGAGCAGCGGTGGTGAAGGTCCATGCGTAGTTGCCGGCCAGAGCGGCGCCCGCCAGGTTCTGAGCCCCTGTAGTGATCCTGGCCGTATAGGAGGTGGTGGGCGCAAGGTTGGCATCCGGTGTGAACGTTGCTACCGAGCCGGCCGCGACATAGGTAACGGTTCCTGTTACGCTGACTCCGCCCGTCACCGACAGAGTGAAGGTTGCCGTGCCGATTGTGGCCGGGGTCATTGCCGCGCTGAAGGTGGCGCTGAGGGCCTGGTTGATGGGTACGCCCGTGGCCCCATTCACCGGCACGGTGGAGATGACTGTTGGCGGAGTGGAAACAGGAACTGTTCTGAAGGTCCACACGTAATTGCTGGCCAGCGGAGTGCCCACCAGGCTTTGGGCTCCGGTCGAGATCGTGGCCGTAAAGACAGTGTTGAATGCCAGGTTGGCCGCCGGGGTGAAGGTGGCGACGGCGCCCGAGCAGGCGATCGTTCCGGGGACGGGAGTCGCCCCTGGGCCCGTCAGCGTAAACGCTGCCGCGGGAAACGCCGCACAGTTCATCGCTTCATTGAAGGTCGCGCTCAGCACCTGCGCGACAGGCACACCGGTGGCTGTATTCGCAGGGACCGTTGCTATCACCGCAGGCGGCTGTGTAATCGTTTTAAAACTCCAAACGTAGTTGGCAGCCAGCGGCGTGCCTGCCACGGAAGTAGCCCCGATGGTGATTATGGCTGTGTAGTTGGTGTTGTAGGCGAGACTGGCCTGGGGCGTAAATGTGGCTACTACGCCGGAGTAGGCGACGGTTCCAGTTACGGCGGCTCCGCCTGTCACTGTCAGCGTGAAGGTTGCCTTACTGATCGAAGCGGGGCTCATCGCCTCGCCGAAGGTCGCGCTGAGCACCTGGCCAATGGGCACATTTACGGCTCCATTCGCGGGGATCGTCGACAACACCGCAGGCGGCGGGGTGATCGTCGTAAAGGACCACGCGTAGGGGCCAACCAGCCCGGCTCCGCCGGGGCTCGAGACTCCAGCGGCGATCGTCGCCGTGTAGGTGGTACCGTATGCCAGAACGACAGATGGCGTGAAGGTCGCAGTCGAGCCGCTGTACGCGACGCTTCCAGCTATGGCAGTTCCGCCCGGCCCCGTCACCGTGAAAGTCGAGGTTGTAATCGAGGCTGAGTTCATCGCCATGCTGAAGGTCGCGGTGACAGTCGTGTCGATGACGACACCGGTAGCGCCCTGGGCGGGAGTTACTGACACTACGCCTGGAATGGCGACTGTTTCTTGACCGCATCCGGCCATGAAAACGATCGATAGAGACGCCAGTAAACACGTAATGCCATACCTCAAGTTGCGCATTTGTACTCCCTCATTCAGATGTTGTGGTGACACGGTGTCTAAACCCCATCGTCTTGCCGGCTTATCGTCTAATTCCGGCACACTAAAAAACCAAAGCTACAGCAAAGGAGTAGACACGACTGTATTCGATTGCTCATTTCATTGGGGGATCGGGAGAAAATAACTTTGCGTTCCAGATCGGGATTGAAGTAAGCGTCTACGGTGCGCGTATTGACGCATATTGGCGTTGGCTGCGATTGTGCGAGGTCGAGCCCTAATGGGTCGGGGAGAAGATGTTCGGCACACGTTCATCGATCAGCCGTGGGCCAATAGGGGCCAACGTGCCCTGGCATTGATGGCATTTACGGCAACGTGTATCCTTTAACTTACGAGGCGTCAATGTGTGGCTCTGCTTCGATCCCCACTAACCGCCCCCAATCGATCCCGGGCAGATGGCCCGACTCCCGCGTTTGGCAAGCCGCCCGTGACCACCGAAATCTCTAAAGATACAGTGACTCGCAGCCCAGCGCCCACGCAGTCTACGTGGCTGACTCCGTTCGTGCCTTTTCGCGGCCTCAAGAACAGCCACCTGCAGACGATTGTGGGTAACTTTCTGCCCCGGCCCACGTTCACGCTGCCGGCCGTTGCCGAGACGGTGGAAGTGGACCCCTGCGACGGTAGCCGCGTCCTGTGCCATTGCCACTGGCAGCCGGAGCCCGCCAGCCGGCTCACCGCGGTCCTAGTCCACGGGCTTGAGGGCTCGTCCGATTCACAATACATTCTGGGTGTCTGCGCGCGCGCGTGGGCCGCGGGCTTCAACGTTGTGCGCATGAATATGCGCAATTGCGGCGGCAGCGATGCACTTACGCCCACGCTCTATCACTCTGGACTCTCGGGCGATGTGGGCGCGGTGATAGACCACTTCGCGGACAAGTTCGGACTGGAGCGAGTAGCGCTGGTGGGCTACTCGATGGGCGGGAACCTGGTGATGAAACTCGCCGGGGAATGGGGTAACCGGCCGCCACTTGCGGCCGTAGCCGCGGTTTGTCCGGCGGTCGATCTGGCGCCGGGTTCCGACGCGCTGCATGAGCTGGGCAATCGTCTTTATGAACTTCGATTTCTGCGCGGCCTGATGCGCCGCTTTCGCCGCAAGGCAGCGCTGTTTCCCGACCGATACCAGACAAGCGGCATTGGGCCGATACGTTCGCTGCGCGACTTCGACGACAAGATTGTGTCTCGCTATTGCAGCTTCCGCGACGCCGACGACTACTACTACCGCGCCGCCGCTGCGCGCGTTGTCGATCGCATCGCTGTTCCAACGCTCCTAATCTACGCCGCGGACGACCCCTTTGTGCGCATCTCGACGGAGACCCGCGCCGCCCTGCGCGCCAACCCGCACATCGACTTTGTGGAAACCGCGCATGGCGGCCACTGCGCCTTCCTTTCGCGCGAGCCCGGCGACGACATTCATTGGGCGGAGGCAACGGTGATTCGCTATTTGCAGTGGGTGACAGGCACGGCGCATGGAAGCTGACTGGGAGGTCGAGATCGGCGGCGGAGCGCCGGTGATCGAAGTCCTCTGGCCGGGGTTTGTAGATTTAAGGGCTGCTCCCGAGCGGATTGTCGAGATTGCCGAAGCGGCGGCTTTCCCTCCGCTCGCAGGCCTGCTGCTGGCGCTGAATGCGCCGGAATCGCCGGTGTGGACCTCGAAGTGCGACCGCTGGGAGCCGGAGCCAGGGGCGCTGGGTATCTATATTGATATGCTGCCGCGCGAGGGTGAGCTGTTTGCCGAGTGGGGGCAAGCCGAGGCGTTTTGCCGGGAGTATGTAAGCCGGCTTGGGTCGATTGCGTTTCCGGAATGCGGCGGTGAGCCGGGTTCGGAGTGGGGTGAGGACTCGAGTGCCGGCATGGGGCCTGCATACACCATCGATCTGGTCATCCGCGCAGCGGTTGCGGACCGGAGTGAGGGATTCGGGATCACCGCGTACCTTGGAGCGAGAGCCGTTACGCCGGCGGAAAAAGCCGCGGGCCGGATGACGGCTGCCGAGGTTCTGGCCGGTGCGATGGCTGGCTTTCAGAATGCGCTGCCGCCCGCCGGGCCTCCCGCAACAGCCGGTTCAAAGCTACAATAGAAAAGCGTGGGCGAGTAGCTCAACTGGATAGAGCACCGGCCTTCTAAGCCGGGGGTTGCGGGTTCGAACCCCGCCTTGCCTACCATTCGGAATCGATCGTTCTGTTGCCCAGCAGGAGCGCTTGCAGGCTCTGAGTCTTGAGCGCTGTCGATTGGCGGAGTGAAGAGCATCTCGCCGATTAACGGCGAACGCTTTCTACATATTTATAGTTAATTTAATTGTGGGGACCTGGAGATGTGTTTGCCCGGTGGTATTGTTCCTCTTGAGGTAAGAGAACATGTCCATCGATGTCTATAAAAGTGCGCTAGAACAGGCCAAGAAAGATCTCACTGAAGTCACCCGCGAGTTCGAGAGTGCACGAACTCGGAAAGAGCTTATGGAGAAGCTCTTTGATGCTTTAACGCAATTAACTTTATATCTGAACCCTGTCGAGGAGCCCACAGCAGCGCCGGAGGACGCCGCTCACGAAGTTTCCACGACTGGGGCAGCGGAGGAAAGCGTGGAAGCGGCCGAGCACGAAGTTTCCGAAACTGGGGTACCGGAGGAAGCTGCTGTTCAGGAAGTTTCCGCAACTGAAGCGCCGGAGGAGGCTGAGCAAGCGGTCGCTCACGAAGCTCCAGCAACTGAGGCGCCGGAGGAGGCTGTGCACGAGGTTGCCGCAACTGAGGCGCGTGAAGGAGCCGAGGCTGCTGAAGACGAAGTTCAGGTGCTGCAAGAAGGTTGAGTGCAGGTCCGGTTCTTCCGGCAAACTTTTAACACAGGGGCACGAGACGGCCTGCTGTGCGTTGGCGCTCAGCCGCCATCGCCGAGAGGTTGCACTCTTTTTCTGTCATCGGCGCGCCGGGGGACGATTCTGGCAAGGGTCCTGTCTTCGAAGTTTATTGAAAAACAGAAGAAGATCCTTCGACTCACCACCCCCAAGCTGAGAAGCGCTTGGGGTCCCGTTCGCTCAGGATAACAATTTGATTATTTATCAAGTGTTTACGTGACCTGTATATGTCGATACAGCCTGGTACAACCACAAGCGGTCAGAGACCTAGACCGATGGTTTACGGTAACGTTTACGCTTGAACTGCGAGGGACTTTGTGGCGGAGGCTGGGTTGTACGAACGAATGTTGGCGGTGGCGCTTGAAGAGGCACGGGCGGGCCTGGACGAGGGAGGCATTCCAATCGGGGCGGCGATCTTTACGCGCGCTGGAGAGTTGTTGAGCCGGGGCCACAACCGCCGCGTGCAACAGGGCGATCCGAGCGCGCATGGAGAGACCGATGCCTTTCGCCGAGCCGGCCGGCAGCGCAGTTATCGCGACCTGGTGATGGTGACGACGCTGGCGCCTTGCTGGTATTGCAGCGGACTGGTGCGGCAGTTTGGCTTTCGAAAGCTGGTGGTGGGCGAAAGCCGTAACTTTGCCGGCGGCCTCGACTGGTTGCGTGCAAACGGCGTGGAAGTGATCGATCTGGACAGCCGCGCGTGCAGGGAGTTGCTGGAAGGGTATATTGCAAATCATGCAGAGATTTGGAATGAGGATATCGGGGAAGAGTGAAGCGGGTCTGAAGGGATAGATACAAGAAGAAGAGGACGGCTCCGAAGGAAGGATGGGAGCCGTCCTCTTTTGTTGTTGGAAATTGCGGCTAGAAGTCGAAGTGCAGGGACATTTGGACCTGGCGCGGCGCGCCGATGGTGTGCTTCACGATACCGAGACCGGAAGGGCAGTTATAAAGACCGCCGGGCAGAGGGTTCGATGTGCCACACCCTGTGGGTTGCGCAGCCGCAGTGGAGGCGACCGCAACGGGAACGTTGTTGAAGCCCTGGTTTTGATTCACATTATTCTGCGGAATGTCGAAGCTGGTGGTGTTGGTGAAGTTATAGGCTTCGAAGGTGTAGCGAAGGATGTAATGCTCGTGGATGGGCAGTTCCTTAACCAGAGACGCGTCGGCGCGCTTCTGCCAGGACTGGCGGAAGATATTACGTTCACCGGAGATAAAGCCGGTTTCAAAGTTGTCTCCCTGAGGAACGCCGCCGGTACCGGGAGAGAGGATTGGAATGTCGAAACAAGAGGCTTTCAAAGCCGTGCCCTGACCGGTCGAGGGGTTATAGTAGCCGCCATTTTGGCCAGTGAGGGCGGTCTTCCGCGTGCACCCCGGCGCCAGGGGAACGATCGGGTTGGTGATGCCGTTGAATGTGCTGTAGTAGATGCTGCCGACAGCGCCAGAGTAGTCGATCATGCTGTAAGGCTGGCCGCTTTGGAAGATAGTGATCCCATTCAAAGACCAGCTATCCAGCAGCTTTCCAGCCAGCGTACTTTCGTCGACTAACTTAGGCAGTGTGTAGCTATAAGTGAAGTTGAGAACATGGGTGCGGTCGAAATCGGACGATCCGTAGCCACCGCGCAGGTTGGTCGGGTTGTTGCCGTTGTAAAAGAGCCCCAAGCCGCTCTGTTCATCGGTTGCGTGGGAGAAGGTGTAGGAAACTCCTGCCTGAAGGCCATGGCTGAGCTTCTTTTCCAAGTGGGCTTCAAGGGCATGATAGGCAGAGATGCCGGCGGCGGTGTAGGACTCGGACTCGGATGAGTAACCGATGTAGGGGACGCGGAGGTCCACGTTTCCGCCTTCGTAGTTATTGAGCATGGTGCCGTAACTGCAGTTCGCCTCGGTTGGATCGTTGACGCACTCGGGAAAGTACGTGTTTGGATCCAAGACGGTATAGCCATAGCTAAAGGACTGCGTGGCCAAACCGCCGGGATGGGTAGGGTTGGATTGCGTGGCAATTTGGGACTGGTTAAATGGTACTGGAATGATCTGATGACGGCCCAGATTGCCGACGTAACCGATCTCGATCATAAGATCGTTGCGCGGCTGGTACTGGACATTCAGCGTGAAGTTAATGCTGTAGGGTAATTTGTTTCCCCGGTTGTAGACGCCGAGGGCAAAAGGCTGATCGGCATTGGAGCCGTTGACGGTGCCGTCGATGATGGCAGCGGCATTGGGCAGATAATTGGCAATGTCGGAGGCTTTGGGGTTGGATGGCGGCGCCGAACGCGTGGTGCCCCAGGGCGTTGCCAGGTTGTAGATCGAATTGTCGACAGTGCCCGTAATTCCGTTGCCACCGCAGATGGGAATGTAGAAGAGATAAAGATAAGTGGGGTTTGCGCTGTTGTAGGAAGAACTGTATGGGCAGTGTTGCTGGTTGACAAACGGTTCTGTCTGCACGGAGCCGAAGGGGCCTCCGGCGATTTCGCCAGCCGCATAGCCAGGCGAGAGGTAGGTGAATAACTCGCCGCGATCGTAGTAAAAGCCGCTGCCGGCGCGGACTACAACCTTGTCGTGGAATAGCGATGGCTGCCAGGCAGCACCCAAGCGGGGAGCGATGCCCCATTGGCGCCCGGTGAGAGTGGTGTTGCTTATCCCTTTGGTTGGGTTCGCATTGTTGCCGGCGATGACGAAGCCTGAGTTAGTAATGGTGTCCGAGCCGGCATCGTAACTGTATTGCGAAGGATCGAAGTTAAAGAGATTGCCGTATTTCTCTCTCAGTCCACCATCCCAGTCGTAGCGCACGCCGGCAGTTATGCTCAAGTTGGGTTTCACTTGAAGCTTATCCTGAACAAAAAGGCCGGTGCTGTTGGCGCGGTAGTAGCGGTCGGCGTTGCCTTGCAGGAAAGTAGTTGCAGTAAAGTTCTGCGTGGAATAGGGCGTGACCCAATTGTTGGAGAAAGCGACAAAATCCGGCGATGCCACGTTGCCCGTGCCAGTGCGCTTATCGCGGACATTCAACTGAGTATAGGACCAACTGCCGCCGAAGCTGAGCGAGTGTCGTCCTTTGCTCCAGACGGCCGTGGCCGAAGGCATGATGCGATTTTGAAACAGGCCGGTGTTGGCTCCCTGCGAGGCGGCATCCGGCCCGATGGATAGCGACGGAGCAGTGAGCCCGTAGAGTGGCCCGGTTGGCGAGTCATAGGCGTCGCCGATGGCATCGTTGATTGTGAAGCCGGGGAAATAGTTTCCGAAAGCGGAACTCATTCCCGCCTGCGCCGGGGTGAAAGGCTGGTCGTTGGTGCTGTAGCTCTTTTCGCGGAGGAAGCCGACCGTTTCCGAGATACTGAGACTTGTGCCGATGGTGTGGACGTTGTTAAGCGACCAGACCATTGAACCGGCATCCATGTGTTCGGTGAATCCGGGTACGTTGGAGTAAGCGTATGGCGAAGAGCTGGGATCATGCTGGTAATAATATTTGGCGGCGAGCGTGTCCTTGGGGCTTGCATTCCAATCGAGATTTGCGACTGCCTGATCGGAGATGAAGGTGGCCGTGCCGGGCAGGAACGCGTTGTAGGGTGAGAAGACGTTGGGGGTCCCGGTCGCATTCTGGTTTGGAATCAGCCAGTTTCCCGGCTCGCCGGGCAGCGACTTCATTGTGAAGAGCGCGAGGCCGACAGGGTTAGATGACCAGGCGGCTGAACTGGTAGTCATGCCTGAAGTGCCCTCACTGGCGGTCCAATTGTTATTCGTAATATCGGCCAAACCGCCAGGAGTTCGGTTGGTATCGCTCAATCCGGGAGGCACGACCAAAAGCTCATCTCCGGTCTCCTGGTCGGAGACGTGCAAGTGCTGATAGCCGGCGAATCCGAATAGCTTGTCTTTAATAATCGGGCCTCCGATTTCGCCGCCCGCCGTGTAACGATGCAGTTGCGGATTCTTGTCGGCGGCCGGAATGTTGGCGTCTTTCTTGAAGAAGAAAGGCGCTGCATTGATCCAGTTGGTGCCGCGATGCATATAGAGCCCGCCATGGAAAACGTTGGTACCCGACTTGGTGCTCATGTCAATGTGAGCGCCGCTGCTGGAGCCCTGTTGTGCGTCATACATTGAAGCGTTCACGCGAACTTCGGCGATCGTCTCCGGCGCCGGCGTCGGAATGGCGTTGCCAATGGCCAGATAAACGGAGGCGCTGCTGGGCACGACTCCGCCGCCTGCGTTATTGGCCTGGCCGGTGTTGTTTACAACGCGGTAAGATTCCACCTGGCTTGTGCTTTTGCCGTTAAAGAGGTTGCTGGCATCCACGCCGTTGAGCGAGAAGCTGTTGCTGGTGTCGCGCTGGCCATTGGCCCAGATGGGGGCATTGCCCAGGCCCGAATTTGCGCCGGTGCCTCCGGAAAGCTCGGCGCTCACGCCGGTAGACTCAATAGCCAGACCCGTGAAGCTTCCGGTGGGCAGAGGCGCCGCATCGATCTGCTGCGTATCCATCACGTAGCCGTTGGTGGTGTCGACGGCATTCATTAGCGGCGTGGCTTCCACTTCGATTGTCTCGGTCTTGCCACCCAGCTTGAGAGAGGCGTTCACGGTGGCGGTGCGGTCTGCCTGCACGGCAATATGCTGCGTCTTCTGGACGATGAATCCGTCTGCCGCGTAGGTGAGCGTGTAAGTCCCGATAGGCAGATTCACGAACGTGTATCCGCCCGTGGAGTTTGTCGTGGTGTCGCGGGTCATCGAAGTCTGCTCCGACATTACCGTGACGGTGGCGCTGG
Organism: Acidobacteriaceae bacterium; assembly: GCA_003142935.1. Classification (GTDB taxonomy): domain Bacteria; phylum Acidobacteriota; class Terriglobia; order Terriglobales; family Acidobacteriaceae; genus Telmatobacter. Next base: position 21,258 of record PLOG01000078.1, on the reverse strand, counting down.
AGATGACACTGCCCGAAGGGTCTGAAACTTCGCCGGTAATGCCGCCTAGCGTCTGCTGCGAATACAACGAACCACAACACAGCGCAACGGTTGCCGCGATGGCCAGCAACCGGGAAGATGCAGAGGGGAAGACACGCTTGGCGTTTTTCATTTGGCTCACCTCGAAGTGGGCTTTCCAGTGAATTTTTAAAAGGGACTAATAACAGCGTAACTGAATGCGATGTCTGGCTCACCGGGACTCTGGAAAAAGAGTGGAAAAGGTGGGACAAATAAGAGTACCGACGGAGCCGTGGCCGACTCTTTCGGAATCTGCAGGCACAGGAAGGATATCCAGTCGGGCGTAAGGATCACGTAAAGATCTGGGGTTCTGGAGGAGGCGGACTTGAGGATCGAGCTGAAGCGCGAAAGAGTATTCGTATGGAGAGATTTTACTTCTGAAATCAAGGAGAGCCAGCTAGCATGAGCAACGAGGCCGAGTTTTCCACAGCGTTGGCTGCGACTGGCGCAAGAATCCAGGCAGATTTTTCCCGTGAGGCTGAACTCATGATCACACGTACCGCAAAGATGTTGCTGCTGGCGGGTCTCGGGCTGTTCTACGCGCTGGTTATCTTCAACAATTTGACAGATCCCAATTCGAATTTGCAGTTTGCGCGCCACGTGCTGTCGATGGACACGACTTTTCCGGGCAATAACGGAATGTGGCGGGCGATGCCATCGCCGGCGTGGCATTGGGCGTTTTACTGGAGCATCGTTTTATGGGAGATGGCTACGGCGATTCTGTTGTGGTGGGGATTTGCACGGCTGCTGAGCGTCATTCGGCGGACACCGGCAGAATTCAACGCGGCGAAACGAGTGCCGGTGATGGCGCTGACGCTTTCTCTGCTGATGTGGCTGGTGGCTTTTCTTTCAGTGGGCGGAGAATGGTTTCTGATGTGGCAGTCGCCTAAGTGGAACGGAGAGGAAGCGGCCTTCCGGAACTTTGTTGTCGTTGGAGTTGTTCTCTTGCTGGTGTTGCAGCCGGATACCGAGGAGCAGCCGTGAAGCCTCAGCCTACCAATGCAACGGACTTTTTGCGGCGCAGGGCATACCAGGCAATGCCGGCGGCAATGTATCCGAGATAGATGCAGGGAATCCGGGCGTGCGCCGGATCGGACGCAGACCTGAGGTCGAAGATCGCAATCAGGATCATGACGACGACGGTGAAGATGCTGACGATGGCGACGAGGTGTGAATGCTGGCCCAGAGCGCGGCGCGCGAAGGGAAGCGCGAGGGCTACGAGCGCATAGACGGTGAGGAATCCGAAGACTGAGAGGGAGCCGAGCAGGTCGTACATTTCAGAGCCGGTGCGGCCGCCGAAGGCCAAAAGGGCAGTGGCGGCAAACATGAGAGCCGCAGACAGGGCAACCGCGGCGCCCGGCGTGTGATGGCGTTCGCCGGTGCGTTCAAGGGCGGCAGGAAGCAGACCGCCATGCGCCATGCGCAAAAGTACGCGCGCGGCTGCCGTGGTGCAAGCCAGGACGCAGGCAAACATACTGACGGCGGCGCCAATGTCGATGGCCACGCCGAGCGGCGAGACGCCCGCTTTGGTGGCGAGAAGATGCAGCGGGCTGGTGGAATCGCTGAGTTGCGAAGACTGGCCGCGGAAGCCCAGCACCTCGCTGTACGAACACAACATGAAGAAGGCGCCGGCAAGAATGGCGCATTGGAGAACGGCGCGAGGAATGGTCTTGAGCGGTTCGCGCGCTTCGCCGCCCAAAGTGGTGGCGGCTTCAAATCCCACGAAGCTGAACATGGAGAGCACAAGCGCTGGTCCGAGCGTGGAGATTGACGCGCCCTTCAACCTGAGCTGATCCAGATCGAATTGAAATCCGAAACGGAACACGAGGACAGCCAGCACAATCAGGATGAAGCTTACGGAGAATACTTCGATCCAAAGCATCAGCTCGGCGGAGAGTTTCACATCCCGATAGGCGATGAATCCGGCCACGCCGCAGACGATGGTGAGCGTAAAGAGCGCAGGCGGCGCGGAGTGAAAGAACTGCTCGGAAAACAGGTTGGCATAATAAAGTGCTCCGCCAGCGACGGACGCGCCGGTGGCAAGATAGGCCAACAGCAGAGCCCACGCTGCCGTGACACCGAAGAACGGCGGCAAGGTATTCGCAGTGTAGGAATAGAGGGAGCCGGGTGAGGCGGAGAGACGGGCAAACCGGCTGACACAGAAGCCGACCAGCAGAGTGGCGCCGGTGGCCAGCAGATAGACAAACCATGTGGCGTTGCCAGCCAGCGCGAAGACCAGCGGAATCGTCAATGACGACGAGGTGCTGGGGGCCATGGCGGAGACAGATTGGGCCAGCGTTTCGACGGGGCCGAGTGCGCCGGCGCGAAGGCCTTCCGGCGTCAGAACGGGCGTTGAGCGAAATGCCTGAGCCATGCTGTGTTTACTTTCGCTTGCCGGGGAGGGTGATAGCAAGTGACGCGCCGGGAATACCACGAATAGAAGGCGGGGCAGGTTGGGTAAACTGATTTCAGGTGGATGCCGATTCTTCCCCAACTGGAGTGGATTATGTTGCATGGGCAATCGATTGTGAATGGCGAACCGCGCGAGGGGACTGGAGCGGCGTTCCATGGGATGGACCCTGCTGCCGGAACTCGCCTCGAGCCAGTTTATCGTTCGGTTTCGGTGGACGATGTCGATCTGGCGGCGCGGGTGGCCGACGATGCTTTCGCGACCTACAGCAAATTGTCTGGCGCGGAGAGGGCCAAGTTTCTGCGTCACATCGCGGCGGGCATTGAGGCCATTACGGCGGAGGTGGTGGATCGCGCACATCACGAAACGGCGCTGCCGGTGGGGCGGTTGCAGGGAGAGGTGGGGCGCACGGTCAATCAGCTTCGGCTGTTTGCGCAGGTGGTCGAAGAGGGTTCGTGGGCCATGGCGCGCATCGATCCCGCACTGCCGGAGCGGAAGCCTCTGCCACGTGCCGATATTCGCTCGGTGTTGCGGCCGATTGGGCCGGTTGCGGTGTTTGGATCGAGCAATTTTCCGCTGGCGTTTTCCGTAGCCGGCGGAGATACGGCATCGGCGCTGGCGGCGGGAAATCCGGTGATCGTGAAGGCGCATTCGGCGCATCCAGGCACGAGCGAGATGGTGGGGCAGGTAATTGCGAAGTGCGTGAAAGAATGCGGGCTGCCGGCGGGAGTCTTTGCGTTGATCTTCGGTTCGGGCTCGGTGGTGGGCTCGGCGCTGGTGGAGCATCCGAGCGTGAAATCAGTTGGATTTACGGGATCGCTGCAGGCCGGCAGGTCTTTGATGCAACTGGCGGCGGCGCGGCCGGAGCCCATTCCGTGCTATATGGAAATGAGTAGCACGAATCCATTTATCGTGCTACAAGAGGCATTGCATACACGCGCGGCGCAGATTGCCGAAGGCCTGTTCGGATCGTTCACGCTGGGCGTAGGGCAGTTCTGCACCAAACCGGGATTGGTGTTTCTGCCGCGCAATGAAGATGCCGACGCGCTGGTCGCGGGCCTTGAGGAGCGCGTGAAAAAGGCTTCTGCCGCGCCCATGCTGACGGCGGGAATTTACAAGAGCTACAAAGCTCTTGTGGCGGAGCGCGGGCAGGCGGGCGGAGTTGCAGTTCTGGCGCAGGCTGCGCCGGAGTCTGCCGGCAGCGTGAAGGCGCCACCGGCTTTGTTCGAGGTGAGCGGGAGCGATCTGCTGCGCGAGCCGAAGCTGACGGAGGAGATTTTTGGACCCAGCGCGCTGATCATCCGCTATGGCAACCGGGAGGAACTGATTGAGCTGGCGCAGTCGCTGGAAGGACAGCTTACGGCGACTTTGCATGGAACCGAGAGTGACATTGTGGGCGCGGCCGACCTGGTTGCCATTCTTGAGCGCAAGGCGGGAAGGCTTGTTGTGAACGGATTTCCGACGGGAGTGGAGGTTTGCCACGCGATGGTGCATGGCGGGCCGTATCCGGCGACGAGCGACAGCCGCACGACGTCTGTGGGCACGCAGGCCATCTATCGCTTTGCAAGGCCGGTGTGCTACCAGGATTTTCCGCAGGCGGCGTTGCCGGATGAGTTGAAGAATGGGAATCCGCTGGGGATTTTGCGGCTGTTGAATGGGGTTTATACGCGGGATGCGGTTTAGCGCGGCGAGGTTCGAGTTTATCTGAATCTCTTCCGCTTGCGCGCAAGGGAGGATGTACTTGGAAGAGTCCATCTCAGATCGGCCTTCTTCCCGAACACAGGTTTTCCATCGCTCCTGCTTTGCGATGAACACGCGATTCTCGATGGTTCTGGTGGACATTGACTCCGAGACCGCGGAGGCAATGGCCACCGGAGTGGAGCGCGATCTGCGAGCGCTCGAACGGCTGATGAGCCGATTCGATTTGGAGAGCCCGGTATCGGACTTGAATCGCCGCGCAAGTGAGAATGCGGTTCATCCGCCTGACGGACTTTGGGAGATTCTTTCGTTGTGCCGGGACTATTGGCAGCGAACCCGCGGCGCTTTCGACATTACACTGTGGCCACTGAATCAACTTTGGCGCGAACATTTCGACCGTGGAGAAGAACCAACCGAAGAGGCGATTGAACGAGCGCGGCAGCGCGTGGGACTCGAGCGCCTGCACCTGGATGAAACCGATCGGACAGTCCGCTTTGAGAGCGAAGGCATGAGCATCGATCTTGGCGGATTCGGCAAGGGCTTTGCACTGGAGCGCGTGGCCGCCAGCTTGCGAACACAAGGTGTGGAGCGTGCGTTCCTGAGTTTTGGCGAAAGCTCCATTACCGTACTGGGCTCTCATCCTCACGGGCCGGCGTGGCCGGTGGGCATCAGCGACATGTTCGATCCCCAAGAAAATGTGCGTATATTTCAAATGCGAAACGAATCGCTCTCGACATCCGGTACGACGCCCTACAATGGAATGGGCGGCGAGCGCGTGTTCGGACAGATCGTGAATCCGCGCAACGGCCGGCCGATTGAAGGCTACCGCACCATGTCGGTTGCCAGCCCGAGCGGAATGGAGGCCGAGGTGCTGTCCACTGCTTTGCTCGTAACTCCGGAACGAGACCGGGCGGCGATTCTCTCCGGATTTTCCAATGTTTCCGCGGTGGAGATTGTTTATCATTCCAGCGCTGGAGAATATGTTCCTCGCAGCGAGTGGCAATATGGATTCTGATTCTACTTTTTCTACTTCTTCAGTTGAAGCAGGTCGCGCGGATCGTCGAGAGTTTCTCAAACGATTGGCTGTTCTAGCCGGATCTTCCGCACTGATTGCCGAATTGCCGTGGTGGACGCCATTGCGTGCGGCCCCGGTGGGCGAGTCGCCGTCCGATCGCGTGCGTCTCGGCCTGATCGGCGTGGGTACCCGCGGGAATTTACACATCGCGCATTTGCTGCGCACTCCGGGCGTTGAGATCGCGGCGCTTTGCGACGACTACGAGCCGCATCTGCAGGCCGGTTTGGCGCGGGTGAAAGGGGCAAAGGGCTTTGCCGACTACCGGCAGATGCTCGATATGCCGGGTCTGGACGGGGTCCTGATTGCGGCACCTCTTTATCTTCATGCGCGCATGTGCCTCGATGCGTTTTCCGCAGACAAGCATGTGTTCTGCGAAAAAAGCCTTGCTTACACGATCGAGGAGTGCCAGGCGGTTGCCGATGCTCATCGCGGCAGCAAGAAGGTGTTTCAGATCGGGCATCAGCGCATGTTCAGCCCCGTCTTTCTGCGTGCGTTCGAGTTGGTGCGCAACGGCGAGATTGGGCAGATAACGCAGATCCGAGCTTTCTGGCACCGCAACGGCAACTGGCGCAACCCGGTGCCGGACCCAAGCCTGGAGCATCGCCTGAACTGGCGGCTTTACCGTGCGTATTCTTGCGGACTGATGACCGAACTAGCTTCGCATCACATGCAGGTGGCCAACTGGTTTTTGGGGACGCATCCGGCCTCGTGCGTGGGCTACGGAAGCATCAACTACTGGAAGGACGGCCGCGAACTCTACGACAACGTGAACGTGGTGTACCGTTACGCGAACGGCACGCACGTGATCTACGACTCGCTCATCAGCAACGTGTTCTATGGCTTGGAAATTCAGATCATGGGCCCAAAGGGAACCATCGAGGCTGAGACGGGCCGCGTGTATGCCGAGCACCCAAAGCCGGCGCCCGGCATTGTGCAGCTGATCAACGGGCTGGAGAATGGGTTCTTCGAAACGGTCCCCATCGGTGGGCCTAGCTGGGTGCCCGATCTGAAGAAAGACACCAAGGGCAGTCTGCTGGTCAACGAGAAGATTACGGATGACGGAACAGCTATATCGCTGGCCGCCTATGCAAACGCGATCCGCTCGGGGCAGCCGATTCCCGGCATGATGGAACAGGCGTGCAGGGCCGGGGTATGCGTGCTGATGGGACAGGCTGCGATGGAACAACAAAAAGAGATTGCCTGGCCGGAGGGGTTTAGAGAATGAAAGACATTGTGATCTCAGGACGGCGCATTCTCCGGGAGGTGCTGATCTATGCCGGCTGCTTCGTCGCAGCGCTTGCCGTGAACGTTTATTCGATCGTCCAATTCAAGACGGAGTGGAAAGAACTGTTCACGACGCTGCACATCACGCTTGCGGTTGCCCTGGTTTTCTTCGGGGTGCTGGCCGTGCTGCGGGGGATCGTTTTCTGTGGCAGGCTGGCGCTGCGGCGAAAAGCAGGATAGCGGGCCGGGCTGATTCCGATCGAGTTACGGATTTGGCGGCAATGAAATCGTATCGGCCGAGAGAATTGGCGGGGCATCGGCGAATGCTGCGCGCGATTACCAACCCATTTGGCGCATTCGCTCGAGGATGAGGGCGCTGTAGCGATTCATGCGGTCGGGCCGCCGCTTCAGGGGAGCGGGCAGAATTGCGGCGAGCCGCGCCGACTGTTCGCGGCCGATATTCCGCGCCGAGATTCCGTCGTAGGTGCGACACGCCGACTCCGCGCCATAAATACCAGGGCCCCATTCAACCACGTTGAGGTAGAGCTCCAGAATGCGCTGCTTGCCGAGGACGAATTCGGCTACCGGCACCAGCGTGAACTCCGCGCCCTTGCGGAGGACGGAGCGGCCGGTTCCGAACAACAGGTTCTTTACCAGTTGCTGGGTGATGGTGGAAGCTCCGCGCGAGCGTCCGCCTTCCATATCGTCTTCGGCAGCGATCTGGATCTGGTGCCAATCGAATCCGTGGTGCTGGTAGAAGCGCGCGTCCTCCGCGGCGATGACGGCATGCTGGAAATCGGGCGAGATTTGGCTCAACGGAACAAATGTGTAGCGTTNNGGATCGCAGAAAACTCTTCCGAAGCGGGGTCCTGGTTTGTATGTGTGGGGCTTCAGTCACATTTCAGAATAATTGCCGGGGCTGGGTTGGCGCTTATGGCAGGACTTGCGCGCGAGCGCCGGAGCGATGCGTTCGACTCTGCTGCTCGGGAGACTCAGTGGGCGCTGGCGGCCTTGTTGGTCCGCAAACTCAGGATGTGGACTCACTCATGGACCGGGCGATTCGCCGCCAGGCACATCGGATTCAAGCATTCCGCTGAGCAGCGGGCGCCAGCCGGAAGTTATGCCGTGTCCGCTATACTGGACAGCGGAAAGGACTTCCTCATCGCAGACATTCCACTGAGTTCGATATTGGAGACGGACGACGCGCGGCTGCTTGGGGTCGCGACACATGCTCCAGGGCCGGCCGGCGTGCTTCCCCTGACGGCCGAGATGCTGCTTACCGCGCCCTCCGGCAACCTGTTCGGCTTGACTCAAAACGCGGGAATGGGCTGGGATCCCACTCGGCTGCTTGACCCCGAGTTCCTGATTCTGAGCACGCATGGCGGCATGCGGGCTGAAAACGGCGAGGCCATCGCACTTGGTTTTCACACCGGCCACTGGGAGGTGGGCCTGCTGGTGGCCGAAGCCGCGCGTGAGTTGAAGTCTCTGCACGCCACGCCGTTCGCGGGGGCATGCACCGATCCGTGCGACGGACGCACGCAGGGCACCACCGGGATGATGGATTCGCTGCCCTTTCGCAACGACGCCGCGGTGGTACTGCGCCGCCTGATGCGCTCGCTGCCGACGAGCAAAGGAACGATTGGCATTGCCACCTGCGACAAGGGCCTGCCTGCCATGATGATGGCGCTGGCATCGTCCGGCAAGAAGCCCGCGGTGCTGGTGCCAGGGGGCGTGACGCTGCTGCCGGAATCGGGTGAGGATGCGGGGAAGGTACAGACCATCGGCGTGCGTTTCGCTCATGACCAAATCACGCTGGAACATGCGGCCGAGGTGGGTTGCCGAGCCTGCGCGTCGCCGGGCGGAGGGTGCCAGTTTCTGGGCACCGCGGCAACATCGCAAGTGGTTGGCGAGGCGCTGGGACTCTCACTGCCGCATACGGCCCTTGCGCCCTCGGGACAACCGATCTGGCTCGACGCCGCGAGGCGCTCGGCTCGCGCCATGCTGCGGCTACACCAGCTTGGCCTCGGAGTCCGCGATGTGCTTACGCCCGCGGCCATTTATAACGCCATGGTGGTGCATGCGGCCTTCGGCGGATCGACGAACCTGCTGATTCACCTGGCGGCCATTGCCTACGCAGCGGGCTTGCAGGCGCCGGTGGCTCGGGATTGGATCGAGGTGAACCGCCTGGTGCCGCGGCTGGTGGACGCGCTCCCCAACGGGCCGCGCAACTTTGCCACGGTGCAGGTATTCCTGGCTGGCGGCGTGCCTGAAGTGATGCTCCATCTGCGCGAGGCCAGACTGATCGATACCAGGGTGAAGACCGTCTCCGGAGAAACGCTGGACACCTGCCTGGACTGGTGGAAGCAGAGCCCAAGACGCAGGGAACTGCGGCGGGTTTTGCGGGAGCGGGACGGGATCGATCCAGACGATGTGATCATGTCGCCCGATGGCGCGCGAGCGCGCGGGCTTACGTCGACGGTTTGTTTCCCCATTGGCAATCTTGCGCCGGAGGGGTCGGTGGTGAAGAGTACCGCGATCGACCCATCGCTGATTGGCGAGGACCAGGTGTTTCGTCATGTGGGTCCGGCACGGGTGTTTGTGACGGAAGAAGCGGCGATCAAGGCGATAAAATCAGGCGAGATTGGCGAGGGCAACGTGATTGTCCTCATCTGTGGAGGGCCCAAGGGCGCGGGGATGCAGGAGATCTATCAGATCACCGCGGCACTTAAGGCATTGGCGCATTGCAAGCACGTGGCTGTGCTCACCGATGCGCGTTTCAGCGGCGTGTCGACGGGAGCATGCATTGGGCATATCTCGCCGGAGGCGCTGGCCGGCGGACCGATCGGCAAGGTTCTTGAGGACGACATGATTGAGATTGTCATCGATCGCAAGTCGCTTCTTGGCTCGGTTCAATTGGTTGGCGACACGCAAGGAATTTTCGGCGCGGAGGAAGGCACGCGCCGGCTGGCGGAGCGGAAACCGCGCGCGGATTTGCGGTCGCATCCGGATCTGCCCGACGATACGAGGTTGTGGGCCGCGCTGGTCGAGGTCAGCGGAGGCGTCTGGGGCGGATGCGTCTACGATGTAGACAAGATTATTGCGAAACTGGAGAGACCCGCGTGAAACTCTATCGCACCACGAATGGAGCTTACGTCGAACACGACGGCAGTTACTACAATGTTGCCGAGAACTCGTGGGACGCGCTTGTCATGCACGACGACCTTCATGCGTATCTTCAGTCCGTCGTTGCCGATGGCGAAGCTGGCGCGGAATTCTCGTCGGCGCAGATCCTGGCGCCGATTGGCACCCAGGAGGTGTGGGCTGCCGGCGTCACGTATTACCGCAGCCGCAGCGCGCGCATGGAAGAGGCGAAGTCTGCCGGCGGCGGCGATTTCTACGATCGCGTTTATTCGGCGGAGCGGCCGGAGCTGTTCTTCAAGGCCACGGCCAGCCGCGTCGCGGGGCCGGGAAGCCACGTGCGCATCCGCAGCGACGCAAAGTGGAATGTGCCGGAGCCGGAACTTACGCTGCTCACCAACGATCGCGGCCAGATCATCGGTTACACGGTCGGCAACGACATGAGCTCGCGCGATATCGAGGGAGAGAATCCGCTGTATCTGCCGCAGGCTAAAGTCTACGACCGCAGTTGCGCCCTGGGCCCTTGCGTACTGATCGGCTCCGAGCCGTTGCCAGCCACTACGCCGATTCGCATGGAGATTGTGCGCGGCGGCGCTGTTGCTTTCTCCGCCGAAATTACCCTTGCCGGGTTGAAGCGCGCCCCGGCGACGCTGGTTGACTATTTGTTCCGCGACAACAGCTTTCCTTTCGGCGCATTTCTGATGACCGGCACCGGGATCGTCCCTCCGGACACCTTTACCCTGAAGAGCGGAGACTCGATTCGCATTACGATCGACCCCATCGGCACGCTCGAAAACGATGTGATTCAAGGCCGCTGAAAAGAGGGAACTGTTGGCGACTCCGGACCTCGGGATTGAGGAAAACGTACCCAGACGCCGTTGGCGGATTGCTTGGCTGCTCGGCATTGGCGTGCTCGTCAACTACTTTGACCGGGTGAATCTTTCCGTTTCGCATGACGCGCTTATCGCCACGTTTGGAATCTCGAACATAGCTTTCGGCTATCTCTCAAGCTCGTACAGCTGGACGTATGCCGCATGCCAGTTACCTATAGGCGTACTGCTGGATAAGTTTGGCGTCAAGCGCGTGGGACGGGTCGGCATCTTCCTGTGGAGTGTTGCTTCTTTCGCGGCCGCGGCGACTCCGAATCTGGGCGGACTGTTTGGCGCCAGACTTCTGCTGGGCGTAGGCGAGGCGCCCACTTTTCCCGCCAATGCCAAGGCTGTTGGACTTTGGTTCCCGCCGCAGGAGCGCAGCCTGGCTACGGCTATGTTCGATGCGGCAGCCAAGTTCTCTTCGGCAATCGGCGTGCCCATTATCGGAATCGCGTTGCTGTTCGCAGGCTGGCGATGGAGCTTTGCGCTCACTGGTGTTATCAGCGCCGCCTATTTCGTGTATTTCTGGCGAGTCTACAAGGACCCGGAAGAGGATCCTGAACTGAGCGGCGTGGAACGGAACTTCATTGAAGAAACTGCCGGCGGCGCCGATACACACAGGGCCCTGGGTGACGGGCAAACGTCCCTGGGCCGTCTTCTGATCGAGCGAAAGGTGCTGGGTCTGGCTATTGGCTTCGGTTCCTATAACTACGTTTTCTATTTGTTGCTTACATGGCTACCGAGCTATCTCTCTTTTGCTTTGCACATCGATCTGCTTCATTCGTTTCTGTACACCAGCGTGCCGTGGATCTTCGCAACGATTACGGACATTGTGGCGGGCGGCTGGCTGGTCGATTTTCTGATTCAGCGCGGCTGGAACGCCAATCTCGTTCGCAAAGCCATTCTTATCGGAGGCACCGCCTGCGGGTTGGGGCTGCTGGGCGCGGCCCATGCGCAAACGCCCACGCGGGCTCTGATCTGGATCAGTATTTCCATCGGCGGCTTGTCGGCGGCCGCGCCGGTGGGCTGGTCGCTTCCGTCGCTGATTGCGCGCCGCAACGACGTGGGAAAGGTGGGCGGAATTATCAATCTTTCGAATCAGATTTCGGGAATCTGCGCACCGATTCTTACCGGATACATGGTGACAGCTTTTCACTCGTATGCGTGGGCCTTTGGTGTGGCGGCGTGTTATCTGGCCATCGGAATCACCGCATATATCTTCCTGCTCGGCAAGATCGAGCCGATGCGTCTTGAGCCTTCAGGCGGGCTCTAGCGATCGCCCGGCCCGCGGCTGTGAGCAGGATTGAAGCCATTCCCGGCGCGAAACGTCTAATTCGTATCGGGACAAATTTCGATGGGGCGTCACCTTTCCGGTGGACTCGGTGTGACCAATCTGGTGCATTGCCGGAATTTTGCCGTCCTGTAACACTGCATGGTGCACAATAGCGTGATGCACAATAATCGCATCGGGGAGAAACAGCCGTGCCGCGCATTCACTTTCACCAGCAACTGTCCGAACTGAAGGACAAGCTCATGGCGATGGCCGCGCTTGCGCAACAAGCGGTCGAAACTGCGGTGGATGCCTACCTGCAGCGCGACAAGGGCCTGTGCAAATACGTCAAGCAGAATGAGACCGCCATCAACACCGCGCAACGCGAGCTGGATGAGATGGCTTACGAGCTGCTTGCCAAAGAGCAGCCCATGGCCATCGATCTGCGCTTCATCCTGGCGGTGATCAAGATTAACGGCGACCTGGAGCGGATCGGCGACCAATCGATGGGCATCGCGCGCCGTACCAAGGAGACCCTGAACATGGAGGAGGTTGACCTGCCGGTCGACTTTGCCGCCATGGGTGAGTTTGCCGGGCGCATGATCCGGTCGGCGGTGCAAGCGCTGCTGGACGGCGATGCGCAACTGGCGGAGTCGGTGCGCGAGATGGACGACGATATCGACCGCATGAATCGCCGCGCCCACGCGGACCTGCTCAAGCTGATCGAAGAAAAGCCGGAGTTTACGCAGCAGGCGATGAAGGGCATTCTGATAGCGAAGAATCTGGAGCGGATCGCCGATCACGCATCGAATATTGCGACCGACGTGATTTTTTGGGTCCGCGGCGCGGATGTGCGGCATCAGCTCAGCATGTCGATGGATTGAGAGTGGCCTGAGGCAAAGCCGGACCGGCGGCGAAAACCGATAGGAGATTTAAAGGCGGTGCATTTGGGGATTCGATTCGAGTCCACAAATGCGCCGCTTTTCTTCTGGTGTGTGCCAGTACTACAGTCGTACTTGTTCCCGATTGCAGAAAAGGGACGACGGCCCGGGCCTGAAGGCCGCGCTATTTTGTCCTCTTTCAGGGGGTTGAAACCCCCTGCTCCCTCCGAAATTACCGATTTACAACTGTAGTACTAAACGCCTATGACGTCGCAGAGTTCCTTTACAGCAGCGGCGCTTCTCTTGAGTGCTGCTGCTTCTTCGTCAGTCAGCTTAATCTCGATAATCTTCTCGAGTCCGGCCGCGCCCAGCTTGCAGGGAACACCGATGAAGTAGCCATTGATGCCGTACTCGCCTTGCAGGTAGGCGGCGCAGGGAAGCACCTTTTTCTTGTCCTTGAGAATGGCCTCGGCCATCTCGACCGCGGCGGCCGACGGAGCGTAGTAGGCGCTGCCGGTCTTGAGATGCTTGACGATTTCAGCGCCGCCGTCGCGGGTGCGCTGCACAATGGCGTCGATCCGCTCCTTTGAAAGCAACTCGGTGATCGGAATGCCGGCGACGGTGGTGTGGCCGACCAGCGGGACCATGGTGTCGCCGTGGCCGCCCAGAACCAGGCAACTCATGTTGTTCACGCTCACGTTCAATTCCTGAGCGATGAAAAACTTGAAGCGGCCGGAGTCCAGGATGCCGGCCATGCCCAGAACCCGCTCGCGGTTGAAGCCCGACTGACGAAAAGCGGTCTGCACCATGGCGTCGAGCGGGTTGGAGACGACGATCAGGATAGTTTCCGGCGAATACTCGACAACCTTGGAGACCACGTCGGACATGATCTTGTAGTTGGTGTGCAGCAGGTCGTCGCGGCTCATGCCGGGTTTGCGGGGAAGGCCGGCCGTAATGATCACGACGTCGCTATGGGCCGTGTCGGCGTAGTCGTTGGTGCCGGTGATGTGCACATCGGATCGTTCGATGGGCAGAGCCTGTTGCAGGTCGAGCGCCTTGCCCTGCGGAATGCCTTCGACTACATCGATCAGCACCACATTGGCCAGTTCCTTGGCCATGATCCAGTGCGCGGCCGTGGAGCCCACATTGCCTGCGCCCACAATAGTTATTTTCTTACGCATTTGTTTTCTCCGTGGGGACGTTGGAGTGTCCCTCAGGGGCTAAAGCCCCGGTGCCTATTTGGATTCTTGCGGCACGGCTAAAGCCGTGCCCTTTCAAAATTGTTCCCTAGTCCCTCAGTCCCTAGTCCCTTAGTCCGTGTCCTTGCATGTTTCCGATGATGCGGGTTGCGAATTCGCTGGTGCCGACCTTGGTTGCGCCGGCGGTTTGGCGCTCAAAGTCGTAGGTGACAAACTTTTGCAGGATGGTCTTCTCCATTGAATCTTCGATCAGCTTGGCAGCTTCTTTCCAGCCGATGAAGTCGAGCAGCATGACGCCCGACAGGATGACCGAGCCGGGATTGATGACATCTTTGTCGGCATACTTGGGCGCGGTTCCATGCGTGGCTTCAAAGACGGCGAAACCATCGCCGATGTTGGCGCCGGGCGCGATGCCGAGGCCGCCCACCTGCGCGGCTGCGGCGTCGGAGATGTAGTCGCCGTTGAGGTTGGTGGTAGCCAGAATGCTGTAGTCGGCGGGGCGGATGATGATTTGCTGGAAGATGGAGTCGGCGATGCGGTCGTTGACGAGGGTCTTCGACTTCCATGCGCCTTTGCCGTGGGTCTTGCCGATGGACGAGAGCACGGCTTTGATTTCAGCGTAGAGTGCGTCGCGAAAGGCCTGGTTGCCGAACTCGAGGCCGGGTTCGATGAGCGCTGCGTTCTCTTCGACCGTGATGTTGGGATTGGCGTCGACGTTGCCGAGGATCCAGCTCTCGCGCTCGGTGACGATGTGCTCGCGGAACTCCTGCGTGGCCACTTCATAGCCCCACTCGCGGAACGCGCCCTCAGTGAACTTCTGAATGTTGCCCTTGTGGACCAGGGTGACGGTTTTGCGGCCCGACTCGAGCGCGTGGCGGATGGCGTAACGTACCAGGCGCTTGGTGCCGAAGATGGAGATGGGCTTGATGCCCACGCCGGAGTCTTCGCGCACTTTTTTCTTGCCGCCCTTGAGCAGATCGTTGTTGAGGAAGTCGATCAGCCTGGCGGCGTCCGCGGAGCCCTGCTTGAACTCGATGCCTGCGTAGACGTCTTCGGTATTCTCGCGGAAGATGACGATGTCGACCTTCTCGGGGTGCTTCACGGGGCTGGGCACGCCCTGGTAGTAGCGAACGGGGCGGACGCAGGCGTAGAGGTCGAGAAGCTGGCGCAGGGCAACGTTGAGCGAGCGGATGCCGCCGCCGATGGGCGTGGTGAGCGGCCCTTTGATGGAGACGCGCAGGTCGCGCGCCGCGGCTACCGAGTCGTCGGGCAGCCAGGTGGAGAACTGGCGGAAGGCCTTTTCGCCGGCGAAGATCTCGAACCAGCGAATGGCGCGCTTGCCGCCGTAGGCCTTTTCGACCGCTGCGTCGAATACGCGCTGCGCAGCCTTCCAGATGTCGCGGCCGGTGCCGTCGCCCTCAATAAATGGAACGATGGGGTTGTCGGGGACTTCAAACTTGCCGTTTTTGTACTGGATGGGTTTGCCGTTCTTTGGCAATTCAAGGCCGTTGTAGGCGCTTTGCATGGTTTTTACGGATGTCCTTCCGTGGGGAATCTACAAGCAAGAGGCTAACATCTGCAAATCAGGGGTGGCAATGGCGGGCGGGGGCGGGCAGGATGGTCCAGGTTCGGTTTGACTGTTCAGATCCGGAAAGTTGAAGCGCGCGATTTTTGACATCATGATGCCTGATTGGGTAGCATCATGATGTGCGGACCACTCTTACCATCGACGACGATGTAGCCAAACTCGTAGAGAACGAGGTGCGGCGCTCGGGGGATTCCTTCAAAGGAACCGTCAACCGGCTGTTGCGCCTCGGGCTGACAACTGCGCGGCAGCCAAAGCCTCGAAAGCGATTTGTTGTGACCCCGCGCAAGATGGGCCTTCCGCCGGGCCTGAGTTACGACAGCATCCCCACTCTGCTTGAAAAGCTGGATGGACCGTATCACCGGTGATCGTCCTGGATGCAAATCTGCTTTTGTATGCCTACGACGAGGCGTTTGCGGAACATGCGCGCGCACGAACGTGGCTGGAAGATGTTTTTTCAGGTGAGGAGCCGGTAGGGTTGCCGTGGCAGACGGTCTCGGCGTTTCTTCGCATTCACACCGATCCAAGACTTCCCGGCGGCCGGTTCACAATGGACGAGGCCGTTCGTTTGGTCGACCAATGGATGATGCTGCCTCAAGTGCAGCTTCTGGCGCCGGGAGAACACCACTGGTCTGAATTTCGCCGGATGTTGGTCGAAGGCACGGTTCGCGGACCTATGACTACCGATGCCGCGCTGGCTACCTTGACGATTGAGTGCGGTGGCGTCTTGTATACGAATGACCGCGACTTTGCGCGGTTTCCGGGGCTGCGGTGGGTGAACCCGCTGCTCGAATCCTGAAATCCCGATCCCTTAGAATCTGAAAGTCAAAGCTGAAACGACTATTGGACCTGCGCCCCCATGAGTCTGTCTCCGTCGAAGCGGGGAATGCCGAAGTGGCCACGCAGATGGAGCAGGTCCACGGGGCTGAGGTTGCCGGCCACGGTCACCAGGGTAAGACTTTTAGGCGTCTCGGCGAGCAACACTGCGCCGCGCAGGTTTACGCCGTCCATCACCAGCCACACGTCTGTGGTTCCGTTGCGCAGCGGGCTGCCGCTGTTGGTGGTGGTTACCAGGTGCTTCCATCCGCGCAGGTGGTAGGCTTGGCGCACTGCGTCCACTTGAGACGGATCGGCGACGCCTTCGGCGCCGAAGCGGAGCAGATGCACACTTACGCCGTCGAGCTTGCTGACGGCTTGCCTGACTTCGTCGTCCGAATCCTGCATGAGGCCGGCGGCCGCGGTGAGCATTGTGCGGTCAAGGGTAAAGCTCGATCTGGCGGTGGCTTGCGTGCTCAACTGCGCCAGCGCCGGGGGCACCCATTCCAGGACAACCGGCCCCGAATCAGGTCTTGGATGGGAAGTGGCCGCGGGGCTGGCGCCAAAGGGATCGGGCAGGTTCGACGGATTTGGCGGCGCTTGAGCCGGCAGATTTACAGAGCTCAATACCGCGCAAACCACAGGGATTGCGAGTGGAAGCATCCTCTTCATGAAAGCTTAAACGCGGAATGCGGCAAAAAGTTACGGTGAATCTGGCGGGGCGACTGAACCGGTGCTTGACCCGGCGCTCGATCTGTGGATGCGCCTGCAAATGGCCGCTCCGCGCCGGAACTGAAACAGATATTCGACCGGAGTGCGGACGGCAGCGATGTGAACCTGCAATCAAAATGCGGGGAATTCCGTGCGATGCCGCCCAGATGCGATAAACTCATGCGGGAACCCTCAATGGGAACCACAATTCTCAACCTCACGGAGGCTACATAGAAATTGGGAAAAAGCATGGTCCCCAAGAAGATTTTCTTCACCAAGGGCGTGGGCAAACACAAGGAGCGCTTGACCTCGTTTGAGCTTGCCCTTCGGGATGCGGGAATCGCTTCGCAGAATCTTGTCCGCGTCTCTTCCATCTTTCCCCCGCAGTGCAAGGTGATTCCGCGCAAGGAAGGCCTCACCTATCTGAATCACGGCGAGGTAGTTTTTTCGGTGATCGCGGAGAACTCGACGCGCGAGGCGCACCGGCTGATCGTATCGAGCATTGGCGTGGCCATCCCCGCCGACCGCAACGCCTACGGGTACTTAAGCGAGCACCACAGCTTTGGCGAAACCGAGGATCAGGCCGGAGAATACGCCGAGGAGCTGGCAGCCGAGATGCTGGCGACGACTCTTGACGTGGACTTCGATCCGGACACCAGCTGGGACGAGAAAAAGGAGATTTATCGCATCTCCAACAAGATCGTTCGCACCAGCAACGTCACCCAGTCGGCAGTGGGCGACAAGCGCGGAAAGTGGACCACTACGATTGCCGCCGCGGTGCTGATCCTGGAAGAGTAAACACACATGAAGACCGATTGAGGCCAATCCCGCCAAGCGGGATTGGCCTCGCTGCATGACTCAAAACCGGTGAAGGTTGGATGCCGATCGATGACTGAATCTCGCAAATACAGTGTAGGCCTGGTGCAAATGCGCATGGGCGCGGACCCGGAGGCGAACTTTGCCGCCGCGGTGCGCCACATTCGCGAGGCCGCGCGGTTGGGCGCCAACATTGTTTGCCTGCCGGAACTGTTCCGCACGCAGTATTTTTGCCAGCGCGAGGATACGCGGCTGTTCGATCTGGCGGAGGCGATTCCAGGACCGTCAACGGAGCGGCTGGCGGAAGTGGCGCGCGAACTGCATGTCTCGATCGTTGCCTCGCTCTTTGAGCGGCGCGCGCCGGGACTCTACCACAACACGGCCGTCACGCTGAATCCAGACGGCGAGGTTGCCGGCATCTACCGCAAGATGCATATCCCGGACGATCCGCTCTATTTCGAGAAGTACTATTTCGCGCCCGGCGATTTGGGATTTCAGGCTGTGGACGTGGGCGTTGGCTGCGTGGGTACGCTGGTTTGCTGGGACCAGTGGTATCCGGAAGCTGCTCGGCTCACGGCATTGCAGGGCGCGGAGGTGCTGTTTTATCCAACGGCGATCGGCTGGCATCCGGCGGAGAAGGACGAGTTTGGGGCCGCGCAATACGACGCTTGGCAGACGATCCAGCGGGCGCACGCAATCGCGAACGGCGTCTATGTGGCGGGCGTGAATCGCGTCGGCATTGAGCAGGGCGATGTGCTCGGCAATCGCGCGCAAGGGCAGGGAATCGAATTCTGGGGTGGCAGCTTTCTGGCCGATCCGTTTGGGCGCATTATTGCCAAGGCCTCGCATGACGCGGAAGAGATTTTGCTGGGCGAAATCGACCTGGCAGCGATTGAAGACACGCGCCGCAATTGGCCCTTCCTGCGCGACCGGCGCATCGATGCTTACGCGCCCATCGCCAGCCGCTTTATCGATCCGGCGGCCAAGCGGACAAAAAAGCGGAGAGCCTGAGCAGCATGGCCGCTACCACACCGCGCGAATTGGGTTACCGCATGCCCGCCGAGTGGGAGTCACACGAGGCTACCTGGCTTGCGTGGCCGCATAATCCCGAGGACTGGCCGGGCAAGTTTCAGCCCATTCCATGGATCTATGCGGAGATTGTGCGGCTGCTCGCGGCACACGAGCAGGTGCACATTCTTGTCGAGGACGCGAAGGCCGAGCAGCGCGCGACGTCAATGCTGGAGCGGGCCGGAGCGAATCTGGACCAGGTGAGTTTTCATCTATGGCCAACCGATCGGAGTTGGACGCGCGATACGGGGCCGATCTTTGTGCGTAACGGCGAGGGGCGCGCCGGCATCACAAATTGGCGCTTCAACGCGTGGGCCAAGTATCCGAATTACCAGCTTGACGACCGGTTTGCGGGCCGCGTGGCTGAGCTGCTGGGGTTGCCCGAGTGGCAACCGGCGGTGGAGTTGGAAAGCGGCGCGGCGCATCGGATTGTACTTGAGGGCGGCTCCATTGACACCAATGGGCAGGGGATTCTGCTCACGACGGAAGAGTGCCTGCTGAGCGAAGTGCAGCAGCGCAATCCGGGCGTATCGCGCGAGCAATTGGAGCGGGCATTCCACGACTTTCTCGGCATCGAACAGGTGCTGTGGCTCAATCGCGGCATTGCCGGAGACGATACACATGGGCATGTGGACGACATTTCGCGGTTTGTCGGACCGGCGACCATTGTGACGGTGGTCGAGCCGGACTTGAGTGACCCGAACCATGCGCCGCTGGCCGAGAATCTTGCGCGGCTCAAGGCTGCGCGGTCGCTTGACGGGAAGCAATTCACGCTGGTCGAGCTGCCGATGCCGAGGCCGGTTGTGTTTCGCGGGCAGAGGCTGCCGGCCAGCTATGCAAACTTCTATCTTGCGAACGGGCTGGTGCTGGTACCCACGTTTCACGACCCTAACGACCGCGTGGCGCTGAAGATTCTGGCGGATGTTTTTCCGGATCGCGAAGTCGTCGGGATTCACTCCGTCGATCTGGTTTGGGGGCTTGGAACGCTGCACTGCATGACCCAGCAGCAGCCGGCGGCGACGATAGTTTTGGAATAGAATAACCCTGTAATGGCGGAAGGGGATTGGGATGAGTCTCGGGATAAGGGAAGTTATTCAAGTTGCACGTGCTCAGTTCGTAGAGTTGCTGCCTGACCTTGCGATCCTTCCAACGAAAGCATCCGTGCCCTCGTCGAGAGGACCTGTGCCCAAAAGTAAACTTTTGCGTGAAGGAGACTCAATTCTTAGTCAGCACGGGCATGATATTCGCTTGGAAGAGATTGAGAAAGAGGGCGAGAACTGGGCGGTAACGTTCAGTGTCCCAAATCCTAGTTATAGCCCTGATGCGCTGTTGGCAGGGATCCGGAATGCGAGGAATCTGGCGCGCATTGCGAAGGTCGTTGTTGTGGATGGCTCGGAAGGAAAACTGGTTGCCCTTAGAGAGCGGGCGGCATGAAATTGGCGGACAATCCGCTGCTGAAACCTTATATAGGAAAACCTGCAATTCTGGATGCCAACATTCTTCTGCTTCATTGGTGCGCTAGTTTCGACCGGGAGTTGATCAACACCTTCAAGCGGCTCAATAGCTTTGAACAGGATGATCTCGACTTGCTTGCTGAAACCCTCAAGCTATTTTCTGTTCTGCGAACAACACCCCATGTTTTGACCGAGGTTTCCAATCTGGCAAACTCACTTCCCAAGTGGAGAAAAAATGATTGGGCCGAGCATTTTTCGTGTCAGATCGAGGTCATTCCAGAAGAATGGATTGCGGCGAAATCCGTAGCTTCAAATCCGCTGATGACTCTTGGGCTGACGGATGTGATTTTAGCTGAACTCGCATCTTCGCACGTCATTATAACGATTGATTGGCCATTGACCAATTGTTTGGAGTCTCAGGGGCTTAAGGTTATCAACTTGACCCGATTGCGAGAGAGCTGGCTCGCATGACGGATTTGGAGTTGATGCAGACCGCACTCGCCGAGGCACGGCTGGCCGCTGAAGCCGGCGAGGTGCCGATTGGCGCGGTTGTGGTTCGCGACGGAGCGATCATCGCCGCCGGACAGAATCGCGTGCTGCGCGACGTGGACCCCACGGCCCACGCTGAGATAGTGGCCATGCGCGCGGCTGCCACTGCGCTGGACAACTACCGGTTGCCCGGCTGCACGCTCTTTGTCACGCTGGAGCCTTGCGCGATGTGCGCGGGGGCCATGATTCATGCGCGGCTGGGCCGGCTGGTGTTTGCTGCGCCCGATCCCAAGGCCGGAGCAGCGGGGTCGGTGCTGGCGGTCGTCAATCATCCGCAGCTCAACCACCAGATGAAGGTGGAGCAGGGAATGCTTGGCGAGGAAGCGGCGGAGCTGCTGCGAAATTTCTTTCGCGAACGGCGGAGCTAGTACCTTGGCGGTGTGATTTGGTAATTGCTGGTGGCGAACGCGGGCGTGGACGCCCGCACGACAGCCG
>PLOG01000206.1:7702-35269 GCA_003142935.1 Acidobacteriaceae bacterium | reverse complement strand
TGGCGTCCCCGACGGGATTTGAACCCGTGTTATCGCCGTGAAAGGGCGGTGTCCTAGGCCGGGCTAGACGACGGGGACGCTCTGGGAGTGCAAAAATCGGTCCGAATTGGCCGCATGCGCCCTTATGAAGGCTATCAACTCGGGGAGAGCGTGTCAAAGAGAGTCCGAGCGGGCGGCGAGCGAAGAAACGTCCTGCAGGGCAAATAGCAGACATGAGAATACCTTGGCACGGCTGGAACGACAGTTCCCATGATGATCGATCGGCTGTTCTTACGATTACTTAGATTCCTGCCAGCGGCCGGGAGCAACGAAGCGCTCTGCGTTATTCTCGTAATGTGCCGCAACGTGCACGGGATAGGGTCCTATAGCGGACGCGGCGCTTTTTTCGGCAATAATGACAGCAATAATCCAGCATCTGGATTTGGCTTCGAACATCAGATAGAACTGAAGTCATTCTCCGCAGTCAGGCTGGGCCTCCGTAAACTGGATGGAACATAGCGGCGGACGTTCCCGTAGATGAGGGAAGGGGCCGCGGACGGGGGGTCGCCTTGTGGTGGGGCATCGTAATCATAACCGGCACAACCCGGAGCGCCGGGCCGAAGAGGCCTGGACAAGAGGAAGAAGCTAGTGAGAGACAGTGCGGTTAGACGCATACAGGTAACAAGTTGCTTGATTTTAATCGGGCTGGCGGTAACGGGCTGCCAAAAAAAGCCGGCCGCACCAGCGGGAGCCGGGGCTGGAATGCAGGGCTTGCCGGTGCAGATTTCAACTGTGACGCTGGCGCCGGTGGCCCAAAGCAATGAGTATGTTGCCACCATCAAGTCGCGGCGATCAGCTTCAATCCTGCCGCAGGTAAACGGGCTGCTGACGCAAATTCCGGTGCGCTCCGGCGACCACGTAAAGTCAGGCCAGATGCTGATGAAGATCGATCCACGGCAGCAGCAGGCCACGGTGGATTCGCAGCGCGCCACGGAACGGCAAAAGAAGGCGCTCTACGACTACAACACGGTGGAGGTGGCGAGGCAGCAAAAGCTATTCGACGCGGGCGTGACCAGCCGCGACGCCTACGACCAGGCGCAGCAGGCATACCTGAACTCCAAGGCGGATTACGAGTCGGCGGTGGAGTCGCGCAAGACCCAGGAGCAACTGCTGGACTACTACACGATCCGCGCGCCATTTGACGGCGTGGTGGGCGACATTCCGGTACACGTAGGCGACTACGCTTCTCCGCTCAATGCTGTACCCATGCTGACCACGGTGGATGAATTCAAGGATCTCGAGGCGTATATCTACGTGCCCACGGAGCGCTCAGGCGAAATACGCATGGGGTTGGAAGTGGATCTGACCGACAATAGCGGCAAACTGCTGGAGAAGACAAAGATCGACTTTGTTTCCCCGCAGGTGGACAGCACGCTGCAGGGAGTGCTTGTAAAGGCTCCGGTGCATTCAACGTCGGAGATTCTTCGCACCGCGGAGATGATCAAGGCGAGGATCATCTGGAGCACGAAGCCAATGGCCGTGGTTCCGGTACTGGCGGTGACGCGCCAGGGCGCACAGAGTTTTGTTTACGTGGCGAAGCAGCAGAACGGGCACTTTATGGCGGTGCAGACGGCTGTCACGCTGGGCGACACGGTGGGGAACACGTATTCCATTCTTTCCGGACTGAATCCGGGCGACCGAGTGATCGTCTCGGGCACGCAGTTTCTCGTGAACGGAATGCCGGTAATTCCGATGGGCGGCTGAGATTTGGTTTCCCGCCCTTTCCGCAAGAGTGCTGTGGGGATGGGGCACCCAGATGTGATTATGGCCGGTTGATTTTTGCGGCATCCCGAATGCGGAGCCCAAACCGGTAGTCAGTTGAGCGTGAAGTTTGCCCGGTGCAACAAAGGAAGGCTTACCTTGTTCGTCGATTTCTTTATTCATAGGCCTGTATTCGCGACTGTTTGCGCGCTATTGATCATTTTGGCCGGGGCGATCTGCATTCCAAATCTTCCTGTCGCCATGTATCCGACGCTTGCGCCTCCAGTCGTCACCGTAAGCAGCAACTACGTGGGGGCCGACGCAGAAACGGTCGAGAAAGCCGTCACTATTCCGTTGGAAGAAGCAATCAACGGCGTCGAGGGAATGCGTTACATCAGTTCCTCGAGCACCAACAGTGGAACGAGCGAGATCTCAACGACCTTTACGACCGGCTACAACCTGGACATTGCGGCCGTGGACGTGCAAAACCGCGTGGCCAGCGTGCAGGGGCGGTTGCCTGCGGCAGTGAACTCGACAGGCATCTCCATTACCAAAGCGAACTTCAACTTCGTCTTCGGCGCCGGCTTTTATACGCTCGACAGCCGCTACTCGGGCGAATTCATCTCCAACTACCTGGATGTGTATGTGAAGGACGCGCTGAAGCGCGTGCCGGGCGTGGGCGATGTGATGATCTTCGGCGAGCGCAAGTACGCAATGCGCGTGTGGCTTGACCCGGTGCGGCTGGCCGCTCGCGGATTGACGGCCACCGACGTTGTGAATGCGCTGGTGGAGCAGAACGTCGAGATTCCGGCCGGCCAGCTCGGCCAGCCTCCCGCAAACTCAAAGCAGGCATTCCAGATCCCGGTGCGCGTAGTGGGCCGCCTCACCAGCCCTACCGAATTCGACAACATCATCGTGAAGAACTCCTCCAACGGCCTGGTGCTGCTGAAGGATGTTGGCCACTCGGCGGTGGGCGCCGAGGACTACAGCACGCTGCTGGAATACTCCGGGCGCGAGGCGCTGGGAATCGGCGTGGAACAACTGTCGAACGCAAATGCGCTGGAAGTGGACAGAGCAGCCAAGGCCGCGCTCGCGGACCTCGCCAAGAACTTTCCGCCGGGGCTGCAATACGCTATCGCATTCGACGCGACAACAGTGGTCGGCGACTCGATCCGCGAAGTGCTGATCACCCTGGGCATAGCCGTCTTCATCGTCATCACGGTGATCTTCCTGTTCCTGCTTGACTGGCGCGCCACCATCATTCCCGCCGTCACCATCCCGGTTTCGCTCATCGGCACCTTCGCCTTCATCAAGCTATTCGGCTTCTCCATCAACTCGCTTACGCTGTTCGGCATTACGCTGGCCACGGGCCTGGTAGTCGACGACGCCATTGTGGTGATCGAAAACGTGCAGCGGCACATTGCCATGGAGCATTCTGACCCGCACGAGGCCACGTCGCGGGCCATGGGCGAGGTAACAAGCGCCGTCATTGCGACTTCTCTGGTGCTGATCGCCGTCTTTGTGCCGGTCTCGTTCTTTCCCGGAACCACCGGCATTCTGTACCGGCAGTTCTCGTTGACCATTGCGTTCTCTATCGCGATCTCGGCGTTCAACGCGCTGACGCTCTCGCCCGCGCTTTCAGCCATGTTCCTGCGCGGCGAAGAGCAGCGTCCCCACCAGTTGGACTTTCTCCACATCCGCCCCATCTCGCGCGCATTTGCGGCTTTCATCCACGGAACCGACGCGACCATTACATGGCTGGCCAGTTCTTACGCCAAGTCGATTCATGTTGCGCTGCGGTTGCGGTATCTGCTGCTGCTGGTTTTCTTCGCCGGGCTGGGAGCAACTGTGTGGATGTATCAGCATGTGCCCACCGGGTTTATTCCGCAAGAGGATCAGGGCTTCATGATGGTGATCGTGCAGGCGCCGCCGGGCTCCTCGCTGGACTATACCAGGGCGCTGGCTGAGCGCGCGGAGCACATCATCGGACAAAACCCCGATGTGGGCGGCGCCTTCGCCATCATTGGTTTCAACTTTTCCGGCGGTGCATCCAACGCCGGAATGATGTTCGTCAACACCAAGCCCTCCGATCAGCGGCGCGGCAAGGGCCACGCCACGGCGGACATCATTGCCGACCTTTCGCCTAAGCTGCAGATGCTGATGTTTATTCCGAACGGCGGATTGGTAGCCATGTTCCAGCCTCCGGCGGTGCAAGGCGTGGGCAGCTATGGCGGATTCCAGTTCATGCTCCAGGACCAGGGCGGCAACACGCTTACAGACCTGGATCGCGTGGCGCATCAGATCGTGGGCGCCAGCAAGGCGCGCAAAGATCTGGCCGGGTTGCTGACCACTTTTTCGGCCAACGATCCGCAGGAACTGGTCACTATCGATCGCGAGAAGGCGAAGACGATGAATATTCCGCTCTCGCAGATCACCAACACGCTCAGCGTATTCATGGGCTCGGAATACATCAACGACTTCGACTACAACAACCGCACCTATCGCGTTTTCGTGCAGGCCGACCAGCCTTTCCGCATGACCGCCAGCGATCTGCATAGCTACTACGTGCGTTCGGATTCCGGCCAGATGGTTCCCCTGGACAACCTGGTGACAGTGAAGGAGAGTGCCGGCCCCCCGATTATTACCCACTACAATCTTTTCCGAGCGGTCGAAATCGACGGCTCGCCAGCGCCCGGCTACAGCTCCGGGGAGGGACTGGCGGCAATGGATGACCTGGCCTCTCACCTGAAAATGCCCGGCATGACCTACCAATGGACCGGCCTGACGTTGGACGAAATTGAATCCAGCGGCAAGGCGTTGATTATCTTCGGACTGGGAATTCTGGTGGTCTACCTCACACTCTCGGCGCAATATGAAAGCTTCGCGCTGCCCTTCATCATTCTCCTTGCCGTGCCCATGGCAATTCTGGGAGCGCTGGGTCTGGTGTCGCTGCGCGGACTCGCAAACGATGTCTATTGCCAGATCGGCCTGGTGATGCTGATCGGGCTGTCGGCCAAAAACTCGATTCTGATTGTCGAATTTGCCGAGCAGTTGCGACGCAAGGGCCGGTCCATCGTGGAGGCGGCAATCGAGGCGGCGGAGTTGCGGTTGCGGCCGATTCTGATGACCTCGTTCGCCTTCATTCTGGGCGTGTTGCCGCTGGTCTTCGCCACCGGCGCGGGCGCTCTGGGACGGCGCTCCGTGGGATCCACCGTCGTGGGCGGCATGCTGCTCTCGACTGTGCTGAACCTGTTCTTTATTCCCGTGCTCTACGTAATCATGAGCAGACTCTTGAGGCGCGGGGACAAGGAAACAGAGGAGCCGGCGGAGGCATAAAGGCCGGTCACTGCTTTTCGCGGTGGGCGATCACATAGTCCTTGATGCGGTCGTAAACCGCTGCGGTGACGATGCCGCGATCGAGCAGGTCGGCCTTGGTATGGTAGGGCCGGAAGCGCACAATGCGTCCGGCCCAACTGGGCGTCATGCCGGGAACCTTGAGCAACTCGTTAATGGTGGCATGATTGATGTCGGTGCGCGCCTCGGGTGGCGGGGCGTTTGCCGATATTTTGGGCACGCCGCGCGTGTCCCGATCTTGATATTGGACGGCTCCGGCCGCGCAGACACACAGCAGCACAAGCGCCAAGGCTGCCAATCGTTTCCTTATTCGCACGGCTCCATTCTCTGCCTGCCTGCTTGCCCGCGGCAAGGAAGATTTGACATGCGAGGGGGATTGCCTTTAGGTTTTAAACAGATGCAGAGCCACCGCCATCACGGTCATCACCACCATCACGGGACCCACATGCCGGCGGACTGCCATGGCCTGAACTAAACGGCCAGAGAGATCTCAAGAAACACCTAAGCCCGCCGGCGACAAACGCCAGCGGGTTTTTTCATGCTTGGACCCAAAAATCTCAACCGGAAACAGGAAGAATATGAGCAGCGAAACCAAAATCGATTTCGACAAGATGGATGGCCTTGTGCCGGGCGTCGTGCAGGACGCACGCACCGGCGAAGTGCTGATGCTGGGTTTTCTGAATCCCGTCAGTTACGCCAAGACGCTGGAGAGCGGATTTGTAACCTTCTGGAGCCGCACGCGCCAGAAGCTTTGGATGAAGGGCGAGACCAGCGGCAACAGGCTGCGCGTGGTGTCGGCTTCAACAGATTGCGACAACGACACGCTGCTGTTTCGTGTTGTTGTCGAGGGCGACGGCCTGGTTTGCCACGAGGGCACCGTAAGCTGCTTCACCAAGCCGGTAGTATCTGAAACGGAGGCCGCGCGTGGCTAACAAACTCAGGCTGGGCATTCCCAAAGGTAGTTTGCAGGATGCGACTATCGCGCTGTTCAAGCGAGCAGGATGGAATATCTACACGGACGGGCGCTCCTATTTTCCCTCCATCGACGACAGTGAGATTGAGTGCATGTTAATTCGCGCGCAGGAGATGGCGCGCTACGTGGACCACGGCGTGCTGGATGCGGGTCTCACCGGTATTGACTGGGTGGTGGAGAGCGGCCTGAACGTGACCAGCGTTACGACGCTCACCTACGCCAAGCAGAGCCGGCGCAAGGTGCGCTGGGTGCTTGCCGTGCCCGAGGGCAGCGGCTTCGAGAAGGCCGAAGATCTCGAAGGCAAGATTATCGCGACCGAGCTTGTCGAAGTGAGCAAGCGCTACTTTGCCGCCAAGGGCGTGAACGTGAAGGTGGAGTTCAGTTGGGGCGCGACGGAAGTGAAGCCGCCCATGCTCGCCGATGCGATTGTCGAAGTGACAGAGACGGGCAGTTCGCTGAAGGCCAATCATCTGAAGATCATCGACACCGTGATGGAGAGCGAGACGCATTTGATTGCCGGCAAGGCCTCGCTGGCCGATCCGTGGAAGCGAGAGAAGCTGGATCAGATCGCCCTCATGCTGCGCGGTGCTATCGATGCGCAGTCGCAAGTGGGACTGATGCTCAACGTGAAGCGCGCAGACCTTGAAGCGGTACTCGCCGTGTTACCGGCGTTGAATTCACCGACCGTTTCGCAGTTGAGCGATTCGGAATGGGTTGCGGTGAACACAATTGTGGACGAGCGTACAGCGCGCGACGTGATTCCTCGGCTGAAGGCGGCCAAGGCGACGGGCATCGTCGAGTATCCGCTGAACAAGGTTGTGCTGTAGAAGGTTCGGCTTCTTTGACGAGTTTCTAAATCGGGTGAGGTTTTGAAAGGGCACGACCGGGATACCCTCTGGGTCGCGTGCCAAAATCAGACCCACAAACGAGGGGCTTTAGCCCCTGAGGGAACGATGAAGCTGATCCGAACCAAAGGACATGGTGCAGCGCAGACGGCCAAACTGCTGGCTGCGCTTGAGCGGCGCGGCGGCGCGGCGCTGGATAGCGTGCTGCCAACTGTCCGGCGCATCGTCACTGACGTGCGCAAGCGAGGCGATCGCGCGCTACTGCGCTACGCTGCGCAATTCGATGGACTCGCGGGCGTGAAAGCGCTCCGAGTGACGCAGGAAGAAATGGCTGTAGCTTGGAGCTCGCTCGATCCTGCGTTGCGCAAGGCTTTGACGACGGCGGCGAAACAGATTCGCGGCTTTGCCGAGCAGCAAATGCCGGCTTCGTGGAATGCATCCCCACTTGCCGGCCTCACCACTGGACAGCTCGTGCGGCCGCTTGGCTCAGTCGGCTGCTATGTACCCAGCGGCCGCCATCCGCTGCCCTCCACGCTGCTGATGACCGCGATTCCCGCGCAGGTGGCGGGGGTAAAGCGTATTGTCGCAGTTTCACCAAAGCCCGCGCCGGAAACGCTCGCCGCCGCACACTTGTTGGGCATTACCGAGTTTTATCGCCTGGGCGGTGCGCACGCCGTTGCCGCGCTTGCCTACGGAACAGCAAGCGTCGCGCGCGTAGACAAGATAGTTGGCCCCGGCAATCTCTACGTCACGGCGGCCAAGCGCCTAGTTGCTTTCGACTGCGCCATCGATATGCTGGCCGGGCCGACGGAGATTGTTGTTACCAGCGAACGCGGCTCCGCAGCCGGTATCGCTTCCGATCTTGTCGCTCAGGCCGAGCACGACCCGGAAGCGCTGGCCATCTTCATCACCACGCGCAAAGATCTCGCACAGGAAGTGATGGCGGAGGCAAAGCTGCGCAGCCGCGAGAATGCAGTGGCGCGCGCGTCCCTCGATCGCAATGGGCTTGTGATTGTTGCCTCCAGTCTCGACGAGGCGCGAGCGATCACGAATCTGCTGGCGCCGGAGCATCTGACCGTGGACGCGGTCAGCGATCTGAAGTGGATTCAGAACACTGGCTCGGTGTTCGTGGGCCGCTGGTCTGCGCAGCCGATGGGCGATTACATCTCCGGCCCCAATCACACGCTGCCCACAGGCGGCATGGCGCGGGTACGCGGCGGCTTGAGCGTGTACGACTTCGTCAAGCTGATCACGGTGCAGGAATACACCGGTGAAGGCCTGCACGTGCTGGGACCGCAGGCCGCATTGCTTGCTGAGGCAGAAGGGCTGGCAGGTCATGCTGAGGCGATTCGGACTCGTTTGCGCAAGGCCCCGCGAAAGAGTTTGGGCACAAGGAGGTCCCGTGGCTGAAGCCGTAACCACGCTCAATCCCACGCCGCGCGCGCGTGTACAGGCGATGAAGGAGTATCACCCTCCGCTCGGCTCTCGCGATGCGTTGCGCTTGGACTTCAACGAAAACACACTTGCCTGCTCACCGAAAGTGCGCGAGGCGCTTGCGAGCATCTCCGCCGGATCGCTGACGCGGTACCCCGAACGCGGCCCGGTGGAGGCAATCGTGGCCGCGCATCTGGGCGTCGCCGCGGAGCAGTTGGCGTTGACCAATGGCGTGGATGAAGCCATTCACGTGCTCTTCGAGACCTTTCTCGAAGCGGACGATGAGCTGCTGCTCCCCGTGCCCACCTACACAATGTACGAAATTTATGCATCGGCAACGGACGCGCGCGTAGTCGCCATTCAGGCGTCAGACGACCTTCAATTTCCGTTCGAGCGCCTTCTGGCGGCCATCACGGCGCGCACCAAGATCATCGCCATCGCCAATCCCAACAGTCCTTCCGGCGCTGTCGTCTCTCGCGCTCAGTTGCTCGAAATCGCGAGCCGCGCCCCGCACGCCGTCGTCCTCGTAGACGAGGCTTACTATCATTTTTACGGCGAGACGGTGATGGATCAGGTGGGCGCTGTGCCCAATCTTGTTGTAGCGCGTACCTTCTCGAAGGCCTACGGACTGGCCGGATTGCGGCTCGGCTTGCTGGCGGGCCCGATCGAGTTAATGCGCTGGATACGGTGCGTACTTTCGCCCTACAGCGTGAACTCGCTGGCGCTGGCCTGCCTGCCGCCGGCGCTTGAGGACACGGCTTACCTCGATTGGTACGTGGGCGAAGTGCTTGCCGCGCGCACCGAATTCGAAGCTGCTCTCGATGCCGCCGGAGTCCGTCGCTGGCCGAGCCAGGCAAACTTTATTCTGGTCGAAATCGGCGCACAGCACGCGGAGTTTGTGCGCCTGATGCGCGAGGCGGGGGTGCTGGTGCGTGACCGCTCCAGCGATCCGGGCTGCAATGGACGCGTACGCATTACGATTGGAACGCGCGAACAAATGAAACAGGCTATCGCCGCTCTCAACGGCGCGGTGGCTGCGCTGAAAATAGGGATTGGCAAGCCATGATCAAGAAGAAATCAAGTTCCTCAAGACGAACCACCACTAGACGCACCGCGGTCGTTGCGCGCCACACGGCGGAGACGCGCATCGATCTTCAACTCACCATCGAAGGCAAAGGCCAATACAAGGTTTCCACCGGGATTCGCTTCTTCGATCACATGCTGGAGCTGTTTACACGGCACGGCGCCTTCGATCTCGAACTCAAGTGCGACGGCGATCTCGATGTAGATCAGCACCACACCGTTGAGGACGTAGGCATTGCGCTGGGCGAAGCCTTTGACCGCGCCCTCGGCGACAAGCGCGGCATACTTCGCGCAGGCTACTTCCTGATGCCGATGGACGAAACACTCGCAATTGCCGCCGTGGACATGAGCGGGCGCGCGGCCTTCGCTGTCGATACTCAAGTGCGTACGCGGCTTGTGGGTGATTTGCAAACCGAACTCGTGACGGATTTCTTCGAAGGCTTCGCGCGCGGAGCACGGGCAAACGTCCACGTAAAGACAATGTACGGCCGCTCAAACCACCACAAGATCGAAGCCATTTTCAAGGCCTTCGCGCGGGCGCTTCGCGTGGCCTGCTCGCGCGACAAGCAATTGGGCGAGATGCTGCCTTCCACCAAAGGATTGCTCTAACCACCTCAGCGAGCAAAAATCGCTCGCCGGGGACCCCGGAGTGCTAATGCGCGTAACCGTGATCGACTACAAGGCGGGCAATCTGACCTCCGTGCTAAAGGCGCTGCACCACCTGGGCGCGGAGGCAATCGTGACCGACGGCGACCTGGCCCTCGTGGAATCGGCGGAACGCATTGTGCTGCCAGGTGTAGGTCACTTCGCTGCGACAGAGAGGCTGGACGCGACGGGTCTGACGGGCGCGATTCGCGCGGCGATTGCGCGCGGTGTGCCTTTTCTCGGCATCTGCGTGGGAATGCAATGGCTCTATGCGGGTTCGAGCGAAGCGCCGGAGCAACCGGGGCTTGGACATTTTCCTGAACAGTGCGCGCACTTTGCCGAGAGCACTGAAAAAGTTCCCCACGTGGGCTGGAACTCGCTTGAAGTGAAAAACGGCTCGCGTCTGCTTGCCGACGTCGAGCCAGGCGAGTACGTCTACTTCACGCATTCCTACAGAGGCCCGGTTACAAGCGACACGGCGGCGATCACTCACTACATTGAGCCGTTTGCAGCAGCCGTCGAACGGGACAACGTAATGGGCGTGCAGTTTCATCCGGAAAAATCGGGAGCGACGGGGTTGAAGATTCTCTGCAATTTTCTTTCGTGGAGCGCGGAGGGTTCGAAATGATTACGAAACGGATCATTGCCTGCCTCGACGTGCACGCTGGACGTGTGGTGAAGGGCGTGCAGTTTGTCGATCTCGTGGACGCAGGCGATCCGGCAACGCAGGCGGCGCGTCATGCGCGCGAGGGCGCGGATGAGATTGTGCTGCTCGATATCACAGCTACGCACGAAGGTCGCCAGACGCTGCTCGACACCGTTCGCCGCACGGCACGCGAACTCTTCGTGCCCTTCTGCGTTGGTGGCGGCATACGCACAGCGGACGACGCGGCGCAAGTCTTTGACGCCGGAGCCGACAAGGTGAGCGTGAACTCCGCTGCGCTGAAAGATCCGACATTGATTGACGCGATTGGACGCAGCTTTGGCGCGCAGGCCGTCGTTGTCGCTATCGACGCCAGGCGCGATCCCAAGGCCGCCGACCCGGTGCGCGATGCGGAAGTATTTGTGCAGGGCGGACGAAAGCCGACGGGCCGGCGCGTGGTGGAATGGGCGCGTGAGGCCGAACAGCGCGGCGCAGGCGAGATTTTACTCACTTCGATGGACTCGGACGGAACACGCGCGGGCTTTGACTGCGAATTGACCGCCGCGGTGAGCGAATCGGTTGGAATCCCTGTGATCGCCTCCGGAGGGGCCGGAACAGTTGGCCATTTTGTGGATGTATTCGGGCGCGGCAAAGCCGATGCGGCCCTGGCGGCAAGTATTTTTCACTTCGGTGTTTCGAGCGCGCGTTCGCTTAAGGAAGAACTGGCCAAAGCTGGCGTGTCCGTGAGGTTGCCATGTTGATTCCATCGATCGATTTGCTGGGCGGCCGCATTGTCCAGCTCGTGCGGGGCGAAAAGCTGCGCGTTGCCTTTGACGATTTTGAGTACTGGATCGAGAAGTTTTCCAAGTTTCCATTGGTCCAGTTGATCGACCTCGACGCCGCCATGCGGCAAGGCGATAACTCCGCCCTGGTTGCGCAGATTGCCAAGCGGCTGCCCGTGCAGGCGGGCGGCGGCATCCACTCCATCGAGCGCGCGCGCCAGGTGCTGGATGCGGGCGCGAAGCGCGTAATCATAGGCTCGGCTCTCTTTTCCGAAAATGGTGCGGTCAATACGAAGTTTGCCGCCGAGTTGGCTGCAGGCATCGGCGCAGAGCAAGTGGTGGCCGGCATCGACACCAAGAACGGACACATCGCCGTGAAAGGCTGGAAGGCGCAGGTGGCGCTCACGCCGGACGACGCAATTCCGCAACTCGATCCTTATGCCGCCGCGTTTCTCTACACCCACGTGGACGGCGAGGGCATGATGCAGGGTTTTCCCATCGACACGGCCGTGCGCTTGCGCAAGCTCACGCAGCGTCAGCTCATTGTGGCTGGCGGCATTCGCAGCCAGCAGGAAGTCGACGCGCTGGACGCGCTGGGCGCGGACGCCGTGGTCGGGATGGCGGTTTACACCGAGCTACTCACCATCTAGCTTTGGCCCAAAGGGCATTGTCTCATCGCGCAGTTTCTGTTTCTGCATTTCGCCCACCGCGCTGCTCCCAGGAGAGGAGCCCCTTCTTCTCCGCTGGCTCCAGGCGCAGCTTGACCGCAAGCTGGTGCTGGGAGAGCGTCTTGTTGAACCTGAGCTGCATGCATGGTATCCGCCGTTGAATTTTCTCACAATTAGACTGGGCCGGAAACTGGTACGGCCTGCTTGCGGCTGCGATAGCATAAAAGCAAGGCCCTTGCGTTTAACGGGCCGCCCTTAAACTATGTTACGAGTCGGATACCCAGGAATACTGCCAGAGGAATTGTTTCGCGACTTCCCCAAGGAAGTCGAGTTGGTTCGGATACCGGATCCGCTGGACCACGATATCGAGATCGACGTGTGGATTCCGGACCCGTATGCAAACCGGTCAATACTCGCATGGCCGCGGCTGCACGGTGTGCGCCTGGTTCTATCGCTGATGGCGGGCACGGAGTGGATACCGCCCTTGGCGGGCCCGCATGTGACCATCTGCAATGCGCGCGGCGCGCATAACGTCAGCACCGCGGAGTGGACGCTTACCGCAGTTTTGTCAATGCTCAAATATTTCCCCATGTATTACGACATTCAGCGGGAAGGCCTGTGGAAGCGGCGATTCGAGGCTCCGTCGCATTACGCTGCGATCACGGGAGACGCGCGTCCGCTGTATCCGCCAGTAATGCTTGAGGAATTGACAGGTAAGACGGTGCTGCTGGTGGGCTATGGCGCCATCGGCAAGGAGATTGAGCGAAAGCTTGCGCCGTTCGACGTGAACCTGCTGCGCATGGCACGAAGCGCGCGCACGGAACCAGAGGTCCATGCCGTGAGCGAACTGGACAGTTTGCTCCCGCAGGCCGAGGTCGTGGTCTTGATTCTCCCTTCTACCGAGGAGACACGGGGGCTGATCGGCAGCCGCCAGTTCGCGCTGATGCGGCAGGGCGCGCTGCTGGTGAACGCCGCGCGGGGGCCAATTGTGCAAACGGATGCGCTGGTGGAGGCGTTGCAACAGGGGAAAATTCGCGCCGCCATTGACGTGACCGATCCCGAGCCGCTTCCCGATGGACATCCGCTATGGAGTTGCCCAAACCTGTTGATCACGCCTCACATCGCCGGATCGAGCAAGGAGTTTTCTCGGCGCGCGTTGCACACAGCGGCGAACGAATTGCGCCGGTACATGAATGGTGAACCGCTGCACAACGTGGTGCAGGCCGCAACCTAAACAGCACCGGGCGCGCGCCGCCATTCGCGCAGGCCAAGGACGGCAAGCACTACGAGGCCGGCGTAGAGCAAGGCCGTCAGTCTCAGATCCTTGTAGAGGTACTCGCCGATGTAGATCAGGTCCACGGCGATCCAGAGCCACCAGTTGGCGATGTGCTTGCGCGCTCCCCACCAACTGGCAACGAGGCTGTAGCTGGTGAGCGTGGCGTCGAGATGAGGAAGAGCGGCGCCGATGCGCACCATCAACCAACCTAGCAATACCGCGCCTACCGCGCCGGCAGCCAGCCCAGCGAGCCAGCCGCGTAGATTGAGCGGGACCACGCGCACTTCCCCCTCAGCCTGTACGCCGCGCCACCAATGCCACCAGCCGTAGAGCGTGAAAGCTACGAAGAAGACCTGCAAAAGCGCATCGGAGAAAAGCCGCGCGCGGAAGAAGACTGCGAGGTAGAGGAAGTCCGCCGCCAGCACCACCGGCCAGCAAATGAGCAGACGCCGCGTAGTCAGCCAGATGCCGACCACGGTCGTGACGGTGCCCGCAAGCTCAAGCCAGTGCTCGCTCAGGTAGTTTGCGATTAAGGGCCAGGTCATGGCTTACCGACCTCTTGCGGGCGTTGGGCGTGGTTCGCGGCCCATCTGTGAATTGCCTCGAGAAGTTCCCGGCCGGCAGAGCTGCGGAACCAGCGTGCGTGACCAACAAGCCACCCGTCGTAGGCCATCGATGCCTTCTCATTCGAGTGCAACGCCGCCAGAAAATACTCCGCCTCAGAGAGCGCAAACTCAGCGTGACAGAGAGCGGTCATGGGCGCGAGCGCGGCAGCCTCCTCAGTGGAGAGTGGACGGACTGACTCGTAGCCGTCGAGCAGCGCATGCAGGTGGTCAAGGTGTATTGGCACATCGTCGGGGTGCGCAGGGTCGGCGACAAGCACGAGCCATTCGACAATGTTGCGCTCAATGGCGTTGGCCAGATCGTGGACGGCATTCGTACGGTCGGCGAGGCCGAAGTCGATAATCGCTGTTGCTTTCGCGTCGTCGCTCCGATCGCTCCAGAAAAGATTCGAGGCGTGCAGATCGTTGTGGGTCCACAACGGCCGCAGCGCAGGCAGCAGTGGCAAAAGCTGCGCATGAAAAGGCGCGAGCAATTGCAGCGCCTGTTTGGAGTCGACCCGTACTGCGGCATTCGAAGCCAGAACCGGCCGTGCGGCCAAGTAGCGTTCGAGTTCCACAGATGGGTCTCGCGCGGCAAAAATCGTAAAGCTGGCTACCAGCGGTTGCGGCTTGCGGATCGGCGCGTCGAACCCTTGCGCGGCAAGATGCAACCGCGCCAGCGCCTGGCCTGCCGCACGCGCATGACTAGCCGTCCGGAAGGGCGTCCAGGAAATCGCTTCCTCATACAGGTCCACGCTCGCCGGCGTCTCGTGCACTTCGTAGGTCCACTCGCCTATTTCGATCGCCGTCTGGCCGGAGGCGGAAGAAAGCACGCGCGGCACCTGCGCTCCCGCATCGTGCAAGTAGACAAGGAAGCGATGTTCCTCAAGCAGGCCTTCGGCATCGCGCACGGTGCGGTGATGGCGCTTGATGAAGAGAGTGCCATTTTCGGTACGGACGACTCCCGCAGCGGAGAGCGGGCGCGGGCTGACGGACAGAATTTCTAGCGGTTCGCCGAGGGCTGGAAATTGCGCAAGCACCTGGCGCACTTCGGCGAGCGTCAGCGGCGGCCAGTCCGGTTCTACCAGCGTTCCATCCATGCCGTGCGCTTTTACGGTTGCGCTCATGTTGCCTCAGGGGCAGAAGCCCTCGTCGATTTTATTGCTTCGCGGTACGGCTTAGGCCATGCCCTTTCAAAACACCATTGATTCAAAGTCGCTTCAAAAAGTGTAATGCGCCGAGAGCCGCACCGTCGTGGGCGCGCCCAGCCAGATGAAGGTATCGCCGCCGTTGGCGCCGGTATCGCTCCAGTAGCGTTTGTCGGCGATGTTATCGGCGTAGAGGCGGAAAGTTACGCGGCCCTGTTCGCCGCCGGGAGTGTAGCGCGCGCCCAGGTTGAAGAGGTTATAGCCGGAGACGCTGACCAAATCGTCGCGCGTGGCTTCTTTGCGGCCGGTGTAGCTCCAGCCGGGCATCAGGTGCAGTCCGCGCGCGTGAGGCAGCGCAATGTCGGCAAACATGGTGGTGTGCAGATGAGGCACGTTGATGACTTGCTTGTTATTGAAGGCCGGAGTGCTGGAATCGCCGGAGAGCGCGCGCATGGCCGCGGCGGAGGCTGTCAGCCGGAGCCAGTTCGCGGCCTTGCCCGTGACATTCAGTTCGATACCGTCGTGCGTCTCGCGGCCGTCGGATTCAAAGTCCACATTGCCAATGGGGTAGAAGAATGGCGCGCGCATCCGGAAGAGTGCCGCGGTGAGCAGAATGCGCTGACCCGGTTCATACTTTGCGCCGATCTCGGCCTGACGGGTAAAAAACGGAGACAGATAATATCCACCAGCCCAGAACGGCGCCTGCGGCCCCAGCGAAAGCATTACTGCATAGTTGCCGTAAAGCGTAAAGTCGTTGACCGGATTGTAAGTGACCGCGTATTGCGGAAGCCAGACGGTTCTGTTTGTAAAATTCAATCCGCCGGTTTGATTTGGAGCAGTATAGTTATGGTCGCGCACCGAATCGAACCGGCCACCCGCCAGCAGTTGAAAGTGCCCAGGCAAATGAATCCGGTCCTGCATCACCGCCGACGATTGATGATTGTCCTCAGCAACCGTTCGCGGTCCGGCCTGGTCTGGAGTACCGGTAACTGCGTCAATCTCGATGGGAAACGGTGCGATGGGCCGATATATGTTTTCCTGGCCGATGTAGGTGTACACTGCGCCATCCTGAATGTTGTCAGGCGCATTTGGCCCCGGTGCGCCCGGCAGTTGAACGCTGCGAAGAAATAGCTCTCCCCCAATCGTCAGGTCGTGCGTAATGGCTCCGGTCTTGACGTGCCCGCTGGTTATCGCTTCGGCTTGCGCGTCGATGCGCAGTTCGCCGGGATCGCGGTAATCGTAGATGCCGTAGTCGCCGCCATCGGTCACGCCCGGAACTGCGGGACAGAAAAAGTATTCGGGCGCGTTGGGAGCGCCGGGACAGGCAACGTTGCCGTTGGCGTCGAACGGTGTGCCGTAGGCATAGATCACGTTGTCCTGGATGAGCGAGTGGCTAAAGCTTGTTGCGGCGAAGGCCACCCAGTTGCGAGGCAGATTCAAGTCCAGCCGGGCACGGGTGTTGAAGGTGTCGTAGGTGTCGGGAGGAGCCCAGGACTGGTAGCCAAGCATCGCTGATGTGTAGATCCGGCCGATGTCCGGAACCGTTGTGCCGCCCAGCAATTGATAGCCGCTTCCGTCGCGCTCGGTTTTGTGCTGATACTCGAAGTCGCCCTTCAGAACCGCATTGGAATTCAGCTTCCAGTCGGCTGCTCCCGCGCCAACCGCGCGCCAGCCGTTGGCGCCGTTCATGTAGGTCGATATTCTTTCGCCGGCGAGATTGACGCGTGCGCCCACCTGCTTGCGGCTACCGAACAGATGGCCGAGGTCGACGGCTCCATACGCAGAACCGCGATGATCGGTGGCCAGGTCGAGGTCTTTGACCGCGGCGGGGCGCTTGGTGACGTAGTCGATCAGACCGCCCGCCGCGGCGACGCCGCTCTCGACGCCGGCGATGCCCTTGAGAAATTCGACGCTCTGCTTGTTTTCGAGTGGAACGTCCTGCTCGCCGGCAATGGTCATGCCGTCGATCTCAAGCCCGGTGGCCAGATCGAGAGGAAAGCCGCGAATCTGGTAGAAGCCGTAGTAGCCCACAGCCACGTAGTCGTTGCCGACGGAGGCGTCGTTCTTGACCACGTCGGAAAGCAGGCGAGAGACCTGGTCGTTGAGCAGGTCGCGAGTAACCACGGTGGCCGAAAGCGGCGCCTGCTGCAGCGTCGCGCCATCCAGGGTGCCTACGGTTACGGTCTCCGGCAGATAGTCGTCTTTGACTTCGCCATGGACGACGATTGTCGTAGTGACGCGCGCCGGCTTCTGCTGCGCGGACGCTTGGTCTGATGTGCCAGTTTGATTTGACGTGTCTGAGGGCGTGGCTGCCGTGCTCTGCGCCCAAGCTTCCACGGAAATTGCGAGACACCCCGCCAGTATCAGCGGCGTCAGAACAGAGCCGCGGTTCGCGGCGAAAGATCTCGGCAAAAAACCAGCGGCGGCGATGCAATCGGACATGAATTCCCCTTGTGTTCAGCATGAAAAAGGGGAACTCAGATTGATTCGAGGAAGAGGGCCGTTCGGCTTCGAAAGCTTCCCACGCCGGCATTATCCGGATCGGGTTCTAGGGTATCTCTCAGCCCCACTTCGTGGAGCACCCCTGTTTCAGTAATTAGATTGAAACACCTTCCATGGGGAGAATGCAAATGAGGGGGCGGGGCAGGGTTTCACACAAACGCTGGTAGAGGCGCATGGCCATGATCACCGCTAAAACAGGGCGCCTCAACGGAAGCGTCATGGGTGCGCGTGCCGATGTGGGTTCAGGGAAAGAATCGCACTCCCCATATGGTTGCCTTGGCCAACCTTGAACGAACCGACGAGACTGGTTAGTTCGTTCGCCAACAAAGCAAGTTGCTGACAAGCCTCCACGGATTGCTGCGAGCTGGACGCTGTGTGCCCAATGATCGATGCAATCTCATTCACGCTGGCGGAGACCGATTGCGTGGAATAGGACTGCTGGGTCGCTGCCGCGGCGATTTGCGTGACCATTTTCTGCATCGACTCCGAACCCTGGATGATGCTGGCAAGTGCGTGTCCCGCTGAACTTGCGGAGGCGACACCATCCTCCACGTGGCTCATGCTGGAACGCATTGCCTCAACCGCGCCCCCCGTGCCTTGCTGGATGGTCCGTACGGTCTGGCTAATCTGTTTGGTGGCGTCGCTGGTGCGCTCGGCCAACCGCCGTACCTCACCCGCAACCACGGCAAAACCGCGCCCGTGTTCGCCGGCGCGAGCTGCCTCGATGGAGGCGTTCAGGGCCAGCAGATTGGTTTGTCCTGCAATTCCGTCGATGACACCGATGATTCTGCCGATGTCGTCGCTTGACCGTCCCAACTCTTCGATCCGAGAAGATGTTTGCTGAATCGCCGATTGCAGGTAACCGATGGTCTCTACAGTCGATTGAACCGTTTGACCTCCAGTCTGGGCGCTTTCCTGCGCTTTTTGTGCGTCAACGGCTGCATGTTGCGTGGTTTGGCTGATCTCGTGGATTGCAACTGACATCTCGCTCATGGTGGCGGTAATGCGCTCGGCCTGCTGATGCTGAAGCGTTGCCTGGTGAGCGGTTTCATGCGCGGTTGCAGCCAACTCGGTGGTGGCCTGGCCCATTGTGGTCGCATGTTCGGCAACGCTCCGCACGATCTCTTCGATGCGGCCGATGAAGACATTGAACCAGATGGCGACTTCGTCAATTTCGTTACGCCCGTCCACTTCGATGCGGTGGGTCAAGTCGCCCTCGCCTTCAGCGATGTCCTGAATGCGAAGAGCCAGCGAGCGGAGCGGCAGAACCACCTTGAACTGAATGACCCACCAGGCAGCCGCGCAGACGAGTGCCGCAAAAACGAGCATGAACAATCCAGCAAGCCGGCTACGCTCCGACCACAGATCGACCGCGTCCAACTGTGTTTGGAAGCCGGCAGCGATCGCTTTGTCTAACCCGGCCATGGCTTCAGTCAGAGATTTGTTGTCTCTGCCCAGCGCGCCGACCTGGGCCATCAGATCGTCGCTGGGCCCATCTTTTGCGGCGAGAAGAGCGGTATATGTGTCGCGCTCGCGTGAACGAATTGCGGAGAATCGGGAGAAGAGCGCGTCGGCCCGCGTGCCGAGTTCGGGCGATGAGGCCAATGCGGTCTTTACTTCGCCCAACGCAACAGTGACGCTTTCAGCGTCCTTTTCGGCGCTGGCAAGCGAACTGGCATCTTGTAAGACCACCGCATCGCCATAATGCTTCTTCATGCGCTCGAAGGCCGCCTCGGCCTCCTGCATCCGCAATGCAGCGGGGAACAGGGACGACGATATCTGCGACATGCGGTTGTGCGTGGCCGTGGAAGTGAGCTGCCCGACCAGCAAGAGCAGCAAGTAGCCGCCAGCAAGGAGAGCCAGGATGCCCACGATTCTCGCTTTGATGCTCATGCTTCTAAACATGCGATCACCTGACTACGAGGACTTTGACGCCCTGATGGGGCGTGGCTTTGCCTAAATATCCGATAGCCCCCGGGGTGTGCGCTACAAACTCGACCATGGCCGCTTCTCCATCGAGGCTTTTGGGCATACTTGCCTGACCGGAAAAGACCAGGCTGCGCCAGCTAGCTCGGAATGGGGCGTCGCTCTTGCCTACATA
The DNA here is from genome assembly GCA_003142935.1 of Acidobacteriaceae bacterium. Taxonomy (GTDB): domain Bacteria; phylum Acidobacteriota; class Terriglobia; order Terriglobales; family Acidobacteriaceae; genus Telmatobacter. The sequence goes on along the minus strand of PLOG01000206.1, from coordinate 15,473 downwards.
AGTAGAGAGAAACTCATCGTGCGCCGCACCCTGCTTGAGCAAGACAGGCGTCACGCGCGAGCCATCCTTAAGGCTGGATGAGGCACCGGTGAATACGTCGCGCAGATCACTTTTGGATACATCCGTGGCCTTGACGCTCGAGTTGGCGATGACGATCACCTGCGACTCCGCACGAACAGCAAAGGCGCACGCGGCGATCAAAAGCAACACGATGAATACAAACTTTTTCATTGGATCGATCTCCTTTCGCGCGCGTTAGAAAGTGAAGCCGACCTTGGCCACCAACAGGTTGGTTTTCGGTTTCAAGCCGTCAGGATTGTTGAGAGCGTAAAAGCCGAGCGCGTTTCCGTCGATGAAGTGGCCCTCGATCTTTCCATAGAAATAGGAGTTGAAGTCATAGCGTCCCGAGACAGCCCAGTCTTTGAAGTGGTTCGCCGGGTTGGAGTTGTCTCCTGCCGACGGCACAGTGTATTTCGAGTAGTAGACTCCAGCCTGAAACTTTTCCGAAAGGTGATAGCCGCCCGTTGCGAACCATTGCCGCGCGTCTGAGCCGGTCGTCACCGGCGCGGAGCCTGGAATTGTGGCTGTCTGGTAGGAAACCAGTTTTGCGTATTGATAAGAGGAGAAGAACTTTTTGAATTCGTATTGCGCGTAACCTGTCGGCCAATAGGCATACGGGGCGGTATAGGTTCCGCTGACCAGGTTGCCGCTGGCGTTATAAACCATCAGCGACCCACCCACCTTAAGACCGCGCACCGGAGTCTCCCAGCGCAAGTCGAGACCGGGCGTCTTGCCTCCGGGCATGTGATTGAAAACCAGTCCAGACTGCGCCATGCTCGCCCTGTATCCGTCGTCGGAGGCGAAATAGTAGTAGCCGTAATAAGCGCTATAGTTCAGCCGTCCAAACTTTCTCGCCAGCGGAAGCTTGCCGTAGAACTCGACTCCAAGCTGAGATAGGTTCGTGGCTCTGATATCGATTCCGTAAATGGATTCAGGAAGCAGGGACCACAGATAGCCTGGATCGTAATCTTGCGTGTCGTTGTAAAGGCCCCAGCGAATTTTCACCTTCCCAGCTCGCAGACCCATCCACTGGTTTATCGAGTAATCGCCCAAGGCCCAATCGACGTTGATATTGTCGCCGCCAAATGCGCCCAGCCGCGTGTAGTGCAGTTGGATCCCCACGCGCAGCTTTTCACTCACTTGGTCGTTGACGTTGAGCGCAGCTTCAGTCCACGAGGGAGCTCCGGTTCTGGTGTCCATGCCCAGGTAGTTGTTGTAGCTGCTGACAACGAAGGCCTGGGTCGCGAATCCATGGATTTGAATGTTCTGGTCACCGAAGCTCTGCGCCGCGGCAGGAATTGCCCCTAAAGCCAGCGCCATCGCGCCGGCCAATATTTTATTCATCGCGCATCTCCTTCGCCGTTTCGCCGATTGAACTTCAGCAACGATTGCCTAATGAAAGGGCTCCTGGCTTCCTGTGGCAGCGGTTTGCCGTTCAACCAATTCGCTGCCAGCCACCGCCGCCACCTTCCGATACCGGAAGGCATAGGCCGGATCAGCCTTCAGCCACTTTATCGGCGCAGCGTCTTTCAACGTGAACGCAAAACGTGCAGCCGGCGCAGCAAACCTGCCAGGGAAACGCGGTAATGCAGGAAGTGGAATTGTGCTTTTTCGGGAACGCGTTGGGGTTTTCGGAGGGAAGATTACGCGCTGTAGCAGTTGACAGCGGAATTACATCACGCGTGCGCGGCTCAACGGATGCCTTAAACGGATGGCTGCTTCTCCCGAGCCAGTTCCACGATCCTGGCCTCGGAAAGCACCTGCAGCATGGCCGTTTGCGCCTGCGCCCATACCGGATGAGCGGGGCAATGTGCCTTGCGGATACAGGATCGCCCGGAAACCAGGCAGACATTCAGGCAGATTGGGCCGTCAATCGCTTCGATTACTTCAAGCATCGATGCCACGCGGCCGCGCGCCGAAATCTGAAAACCACCGGACTGTCCGCGCCGCGAGGAGATCAGCCCAGCGCGCGACAAGGCCTGCAAAACCTTGGAGAGAAAGCTCTCCGGCGCATCCGCGGCTTCAGCCAGCGCTGGAAGTGAAATACGCTCTTGCGTGGATGGCCCGGCCAGATGAATCATCACCCGGACACCGTAGTCGGCGGCGCGCGTCAGTTGCATCGACGAGTTCGGTCTATTCATGCAGGCGTCCTGTCACATTTGCCCCTATCCCCGAACTTCCGAATGCCGATGATCCAGTCAGCTTGAAAAACATGGCTGCGCGAGAGATCGGAAGAGGAGGAGCTATTACCCGCAGGCTAATCGAATCCGTCACAAGCGGATGTATTCACCGTCACAGACCAACGGCAATCGCGAGTTGTAGTTTGGCTTTTGCCAATCCAAATTGGAGAGAAATAGTCCAGAATGTCCCGCAGAAAATTCTCCGCGGCTTCCCGCTGCTGGTCCTTCCCGGCGCCAGGCGGCGATGTGACCGGCGGCTTCCGCCTTGATTCATCGTCATGCACCGCTTTCGCCGCCGATTTCGCACCGGCCACAGAGTGAAAGGAACTTTCGGAATTTTATGAATCCCTATCCCGCAGTCGATCCAATTCCGTTGCCGGCGCCTGTTTGGCTGCTGAAACTGCTGCATGTGGTCACGCTGTCGTTGCATTTTGTGGCCGTTGAAATGCTTCTCGGGGGACTGCTGCTTGCGGTTCTGCTTAGCCTGTTCCGCGGCTCGCCTTTGTCGCTCGTCACCGCGCGGGCCATTGCGCGCAGGCTCACGATAGTCATGACATTCGTCATCAACCTGGGTGTCCCGCCGCTCCTGTTTGCGCAGGTACTTTACGGGCGGGCTCTCTACACCAGCAGTGTGCTGATCGGCATTTACTGGATTTCGATTATCGGCATTCTCATGCTGACCTACTGGCTGCTCTACCGCTTTACGGCGCGCCTGGAGGCCGGCAAATCTGCCTGGTGGGTGGGCTTGAGCGCCTGGGTTTTGGCGGGGTTCATAGCGCGGCTGCTTTCTACCAATATGACGCTGATGCTGCGCCCCGAAGTCTGGCGCAACATGTACTCCGCCTCCGCCATGGGCGCTTATCTGCCCACCGGCGATCCGACACTCACGCCCCGATGGCTGCTGATGTTGGCCGGTGGAATGTTTATCGGCGGGCTGTGGATGGTGTATCTGGCGGGCCGCTCCACCTTTACCGCGGAGGAAAAGAGCTTTGTGGCCGGACTCGGCGGCAAAGTGGCTGCTGCATTTGGAATTGTCTATATCGTGGCGGGGCTGTGGGCAGCGAGCGTGCAGCCGGAGATTGTGAAAGCCGGACTTGCGGGGCACAGTGGCTATCCGCTTTACAGGATTTCCGGATTTGCCGGATACGGCTGGCTGGCCCTGGTGGTTGTGGCTGTGCTCGTAGCCGCGATCGCCGGATTCGGCAAGCTCTCCGCCGGATGGATCGGCTTGACCGGGTGGGTTGGCGTGCTGCTCGCCGTGCTGCTTGAAATTGCGCTGGTCGTCTACCGCGACGGCGTTCGCGACCTGACCCTGCTAAGCAAGAACTACGACGTCTGGGACCGGGTGGTGGTGACCAACTGGTCGGTTGTCGGCCTCTTCCTGGTGCTCTTTGTGGCCGGTTTGGGTGTGGTTGGTTGGCTCGTGTCCGTGGTGGCGCGTGCAGAGAAAGTAATGGAGGGCGCGGCATAGCTTATGAGTGAACTTCAGAATTCCGCAACGATTATCGAGGAACATCTGGAACCCGGCGAGCGCAATACGCGCCGAGCCTTTCTGGCGGCTGCCGGAGCTGCAGGCCTTTGCTATGCCGCTGCGCTTGCCTATCCGATCTATCGTTACCTGGCCTCGCCCGAAGAGATGGCGCTAAGCGCAACGGCCGTGACCGAGGTGACGCTGAAGGATGCTCAGAAGCTGCCCGCGGGTTCGGTGCTGATGTTCAAATTTGGAACGGCGCCGGCTATGCTGATTCACCATGAGGACGGCCGCTGGGTGTCAATGACCGCGGTATGCACCCATCTGGGCTGCACAGTGCAGTACGAGCCCCAGGCCGACCGCATCCATTGCGCCTGCCACGGCGGTGTCTATAACCCTTACACCGGCGCCAATGTAAGTGGGCCGCCGCCCAAGCCGCTCAAACTCTTCAAAGTTGCGGTCAACGACACCGGGGTTGAAGTTTCGCGGGCATAGGTTTTTGGGGCATCCAGGGCAACGTCCTGGCGCTCGATGGCGGATGGCTCTGCCGGTAGTTCGATCTCCAGCGCGGGGCAGGCAAGGGAATCAGCGAGTTAAAGGAAAGAAACATGACTGCAAAAACAATGAAAGTTTATGACTGGGTTGATGAGCGGCTGGGCCTTTCTGAATTGGCCGCCTTCGCGCGCCACAAGACCGTCCCGGTCCATTCCCAATCCTTCTGGTACTACTGGGGCGGCATCTCGCTGTTCCTTTTCCTTGTCCAGTGCTTTACCGGCGTGTTGCTTCTGGTCTACTACCGGCCGGGGGCAGAGGCCTACGAATCGGTTCGCCAAATCACCTTCGTGATGCACTTCGGCTGGCTGATCCGTTCGGCGCACTCCTGGTCGGCCAACCTGATGATCTTCTCCATCCTGGTGCACATGTTCTCGGTCTTCTTTATGAAGGCGTACCGCAAGCCGCGTGAGTTTGGCTGGCTCAGCGGCATGGCGCTGCTGGGGTTGGCCGCCGTCTTCGGCTTCTCCGGCTACCTGCTGCCCATGGANNCAGCGCTTCTTTGCCCTGCATGTGGTTGTGCTGCCGGCCCTCTTCGTACCGCTGCTCGGCTTCCATCTCTGGCTGGTGCAGCGTCACGGCAACGCCGTCCCTCCAAGTGAAGAAGCAAAGCCCGCCGCCCAGCGCAAGAGCATGCCCTTCATGCCTAACTTCCTGCGCAAGGATCTGGCCATGTGGCTCATCTCGCTCAACATTCTTGCGCTGCTGGCTTCGGTCTTCCCGTGGTCGCTCGGCAAGCCATACGATTCGCTGGCGCCTGCGCCGATGGGCATTCATCCCGAGTGGTACTTCATGAGTCCCTTCGAGATGCTCAAGCTGCTGGGCTCGTTTTTACCCGGCGAAGCCGGTGAGATTGCGGGAATTCTGCTCTTCACGCTGGGTATCGTGCTCTGGATCCTGATCCCCTTCTACGACAAGAACAAGGAGAGCGGACAGCGGGCACGAGCCGCAAACTATTTTGGATTGCTGGCAGTGTTTGCGCTGCTGGCCACCACTGTCATCGGCTATTGGACCATTCGGTAAGACAGCTTTGAGCTTTCAGCCGTCAGCTTTCAGCCTCGCTCTGCTCACTCAGACAGCATGGCCAGGGAACGAAAAGCTGAAAGCTGAAAGCTGAGAGCTAGGAGCTAAAAGATGAACTATCCATTCTGGGAAATTCCAATTCTAGGCTCGGGCTGGGTGATCGGCATTATCGCAATCTTCCATGTCATGATCTCGCAATTCGCCGTTGGCGGCGGCCTTTATCTGCCCATGGCCGAGCGCAAGGCAATGCGCATGACCGACCCCGAACTCCGCGACGCATGGCTGAAGCAACTGGCCAGCCATTCCAAGTTTTTCCTCATTCTTACCGCGGTCTTCGGCACCGTCTCCGGCGTGGGCATCTGGTTTGCCATCGGGCTCACGCATCCTGAGGCCACCAGCACGCTGATTCACAACTTCGTCTTCGGCTGGGCCATGGAGTGGGTTTTCTTCCTGGTCGAGCTGTCGACCGTCGCGGTTTACTACTACACCTGGAATCGCATCGATCCCAAACTTCATCTCAAGGTAGGCTGGGTCTATGCCGGAGCCTCAGCCGCCACGCTTATCATCATCAACGGCATTCTCTCCTTTATGCTCACGCCGGGCGGCACCTGGCTGACCGTTGCAGGCACAGGCCACGAAGCCAGCAAATTCTGGAATGCCTTCTTCAATCCCACCTACTGGCCCAGCTTGCTGCTGCGCACGTGCGTCTGCTGTTCGCTGGCCGGCCTTTGGGCGCTCATCACCTCCAGCCAGATTGACGGCGAAAAGCAGCCGGCGCTCAAAATCAGCACCGTCCGGTGGAGCGTTAAGTGGCTGGTGCCTTCTTTCGTCGCCATGCCTTTCCTGATGATCTGGTACTACATGATGGTCCCCGCATCGCAGCAGGCGCTGCTCACCCTGGGTATCGACACCATCAACGCAGGCACATTCTCTGCCGTCACCCGCATGGCTCTGGTCATCATCGTCACCTCGGCCACCATCATCTGGGTCGCGTATTACCTGGCCTACCGCAATCCGCTGGACTTCAACCTGTCGCACGCCATGGCCCTGCTGCTGCTGGCTCTGATGGCCACCGGCGCCGGCGAATACTCGCGAGAGATGCTGCGCAAGCCCTACGTCATCGGCCACTGGATGTACTCAAATGGAGTGCGCGTCCCTTATGTAAACCGGATCAATCAGCAGGGTTACCTGGCGCATTCCAACTGGGTCTGGAACGGTTCGGACTCAAACTACTCCCGCGGCGAGGCCATCTTCCGCGGCGAGTGCGGCTCCTGCCACACCATGGATGGTTACCGGCCCATGCGCCAACTGCTCAGCGGGCGCGACCGCGCCAACATCGGCAGCTTCGTCCTCATGCTCCACGACTACAAGCCAGATATGCCCTATAGGCGCTTTATGCCGCCGATGGTAGGCACTCAACAAGATGTGAATGATCTGACAGATTACCTGAACTTCCAGGTAAACCCGCCCGCAGCAAGCGGACAAAAGACCGTGCAAACGGCACAAAAATAATTCTTTCAACAGATCTGCAGTTGACGACAAAGGCCCGCGTTACGCGGGTCTTTGTCGTTTCTGGTTTTCCGAAGGACCGGATCGCGATGGACTCAATTTCTACTCGCTCTTGATCGCCGTCGCCTTGTCATCGACATACGTAACCACCCAGTGCTTTCCGTTCTGGTCGTAGGTCACCGTGCGATTGCCCTTGTCGCGGCTGTCGGCATGAATATTTTGGCCAATGGCCATGCGGGTTTCGAGCTCGCTCATACCGGGCTTGACCTGGCGCGCATCGATGGCGGCCCACACATCTTTGGGCCAGTGATCGTAGACGGTGTGCGGATCGTCGTAGAAAAAGAGCAGGTCGGGATAATAGGCTTCCTCGCTTCCATCGATCACGCCAATCGCCGCTGCATAGAGGTTCGCGCTACCGGGCAGGGCGAAGACCGCGAAGGCCTGGCGGCTGCCGTGAGACAAACCATCGTCCACGCTCGCCGGCGCTGCGGATTTGACAATCTTCTTGATTTCGAGCCGTTGCGCCGAGGGGATGAAACCCACGCGTTTGGTAAATTGCACGCGGCCGTTTTCATACGGGAAGTAGGCGATGGTGTAGCCGTTCTTCATCCACACCGTCGAGCCTTCCAGGCGCAGCGTGTCTTCAAAATGCTGCGGAGAAATGGTGCGCACCACAGCCAGATCGTCGTTGCTGAGCGTTTGGCCGGCATCGGGTTGACCGATGACGCCGGGGTTTTGACGCTGTTTCCACACGAAGAGCAAGTAGACGGCGCCGATGGTCAAAGTAACCAGAGTAGGAATGACAACAATCTTCCAGGCCTTCAAGCATTCTCTCCTTTTGACTATTTGTCAGATGCGGATGATTACTGAAACGTTGCGGGTGTGAGTGGAGATGCAGTTCAGAGGCCGGTTGCGGTTGGCGGCGGACGCAAAGCTTCTGCGGTCAGTTCGTCGGCGCGCCGCAGGCCGGGGAAGA